>JAIDSM010000028.1 GCA_029061225.1 Muribaculaceae bacterium | reverse complement strand
CACTTTTTTTATAAAGGCATACTGCGCCGCATACAAGGAATGATCCCGCGGTGTCGGCAATGAGGTCCGAGGTGTCGCCTGAACGGCCTGCGTTCATTTTCTGCTGTAGCAATTCTGTGACTATACCGAGCAGTTCCGCATAGAAAGGGGCATAGTAGTCGGGTTTTCTGATAGCTGTCGGCCATCCGTGTCGGCGGTTCCAGTCGAGGATGATGCAGAGAGTGAATCCGCCGAACATTATGGCATGTGCGATTTTGTCGGCGCCCGGGAAGAGAGGGAGGTCGTTGTCGGGGAGAGGATGGGGAGCCAATGTAAGCCAGCATATGGCGAGGAAGCAGACGATGGTCAGCGTCCATGGCGGCAGTTTGTCGAGAAGTCGTTTTAGAGTTGTCATCGTTGTCATCGTTGTCTGCGTTTTCATCGTAACGTATCGTTGACAACGATGACAACGACGAAAACTATGAAAACGTAAAAGCCCAATTCCTTGGGTAAAGGAATTGGGCCTTCGGTTTGCTGTCAGGAAATGTCCGATTAGCGGCGGATACCGAGTTCCTTCTTTGCGATGATCGCGCGGTAGCGGTTGATGTCCTTGCGGATCAGATAGTCGAGAAGACTGCGGCGCTGACCTACGAGAGCCTTAAGGGCGCGTGCAGTAGCGTAGTCCTTGTGGTTGCTCTTGAGGTGCTCGGTGAGGTGTTTGATACGGATAGAGAAGAGTGCGATCTGGCTTTCGGGGCTGCCTGTGTCGTTCTTGCCCTGGCCGTACTTCTCGAAGATTTCCTGCTTTTCTTCAGTTGAAAGATGCATTTTGTTGAGAGTTTAAAAGATTATAAAATATATTGTTGCCTTTCTTTAAAAGGTATGTTCCGGGGTCTCTCTCCCCTTCGTCGGAGCATCCTTTCGTCAAAAGACGGTGCAAAGTTAGTGAAAATTTGTCTTTCAGCCAAATTTTTGTATAAGAAAGTTTTCCTTCATCCGGCATACGGGGCGGAGGCTGGGAAGCCTCCGTTCCATGGCTGTGCAGTTGATTACTTGGCGATGTGCTTCTTGCATTAATCCTATTCCTTGAGTTCGTCGATATATCTATCGATTACAGGAATCATAGATGGTATGTCGTTCTCAATGACATCCCATAAGACTTCCGGACTAATGGAAAAGTATCCGTGTACAAGAATATGCCGCATGCCTTCGATCTGTTTCCAAGGCAGATCCTTGTGGGATTCTTTAAACTCTTTCGTGATTTTATATGCAGCTTCTCCTATTATCTCTACGATTTTTGACAATCCGAAAAATGCCACTCGGTCATTTCTTATTATCTCTAAAGAATATTTAGTTTTTTCAGACTCAAGAAGAAAAGCCATCTCAAGCATATGTTGTAGTCGACCAAGGTTTTTAAGCGGATCTCTCATATATCAGTATTTTGTCATGTTCAACGCTTGCTCTTGCAAATTCCAGCAAACCCTCATTGTCCACCAAATCTACTTTCTTGCCCAAAAGTTCCGAAAGGTCCATGAGCATGCCTCCCATTTTGAAAAGTGAAATCCTTCCAGCGGAGCGGTCATAATCTACAAGAATATCTATGTCGCTGTCGGCATTCTCCTCTCCTCGGGAATATGAGCCGAACAGCCATGCCCTGACGACGGGCTGTGCCGACAGGTATTCTTGTATTTTGGGAATGAATTCCTTTGTCTTGGAGTTTAGCATAACAATGAATTAGTGGTTTAGTGTCTCAAAGTTTACTGCCTTTTTTTCTGGAAAACAAAACAATCTTCAAGAAAGTTTTCCTTCATCCGGCGCGGGGCGGAGGCTGGGAAGCCTCCGTTCCATGGCTCCGCAGTCGATTACCTGACGATGTGCTTCTTGCCGCCCTGTATGTAGAGCTGCCCGGGAACGGGCTCCGTGATACGGCGCCCGAGGATGTCGTAGATGGGTGCGGCCTCTGCGACTGCCTCTTGTCCAATCTCAGTGACGGATGAAGTAAGGCCGCCACCGGGCAATTCCTTATTGTAGTCTTTCGGATAAAGGATATTGCCGTCCAGGTCCATACAGCAGTCAAAGCTGTTGTAAAAAATGGAACCTCCCGAGGTCATATAGAAAGTCTCGAGATAGAATAGGCCGCCATAGTCTATAATCCCTATGCCCTCCACTATCGAAAAGACCTGCGGAGACAATTCTTCCTGTCCCTTGGGACAGAATTTGACATTCCAGCATTTCACTTCTTCATCACCTACCGTTTCCGTACCGACAGATGTGACAAGATAAGATCCTTCGCAATATCGTCCCGGATCATTTCCAAAATGGCGATACTGGGATATTCCCTCATAGGATGAATCGTTCACTGCATTGAAATCATAGAGAAGGCCTTCGTATGGGTCTGTTGATGAGCCGGAGTACATTTCAGAATCTGGTCCCCAGCCATCGAGGAGAAGGTAGACCTTTCCGTTTTCCTCCCTCATCCATGCCTCGGTCTCATCAATGTCATCCTCGATACGGATATTTGTCATGCCAAAGTCCCATGTCACTTTTTTGATTGTGCTTACACGGGTATAGGTTTTATCCATGAAGTCCCTTGAGTCCATGAACTTCATATACTTTGCCGTATATTCGCCCAATTCCTGCGTGCTACAGAGCCACACGCGGTCTTGACGGATGAATGATGCAGAGAGCGGGAAGGTTTCTGCTAAGAGGAGTGAAATAAGTAGTAATGTCAATCGGAAATTAGGGATTCGGTTAGTAAAATTCTTCATAAGCGTATTTGTTAGGGGGGTAAATTTGAATTGTTTCGAGCCGTACAGTAGGGACGTACGGCTCGTGCGTCCGCGAGCGTGTCCCGGGTTCTGCGTAGCAATGGAATGGAGGCGTCCCGCCTCCTTGTGCAGGCATAAGGTAATGCTGGCACCGGACGCACGAGCCGTGCGTCCCTACCGGACGATGGCAGTCGGCACGGGGCGGAGGCTGGGAAGCCTCCGTTCCATAGCTACGCAGTCGATTATCTGGCGATGTGCTTCTTGCCGCCCTGGATGTAGAGCTGGTCTGGTGCGGGAGCCGTGATGCGGCGACCGAGGATGTCGTAGAGGGGAGAGTCTGCTTCTGTGGACTGCATATGCACATCCTTAACTGAGGCAAAATTATTGTAGTCTATATTATGACGTTTAAATGCACCGGTATTGAAAATGACATTTCCGTCAAGATCAAACACACGTGATAATTTCTTATGATACCAGATCTGGTCTACACCGATAATGAATTCATGATAGTTAAGGCATCCTTCCGTTACAGCTCCGATTCCTTCGATTATCTGATATGAAAGATCAGGATATGTTTCTGCGAACTCTGAAGGCACTACATTGATTGACCTGCATTCCTCTTCCGCTATTTTGACATCAGATGTGGATCGTACATAAAAGTTTAAGGCATCTCCCCCTTTCATGACGAAGGAGAAACCATCATATAGATCTCCTTCATGCAAAGTAAAATCGTATAGTTTCTGCTCTGAAACTTCCACATTCTCTATATCGGGATTATTCTCATCGGGAATGTATAGATATCCGTAACGAGGCTTATCGCCGTTGTCAACCTTCTGTACCAATGTGAAGACGACACCATCTTCCTCTCTGAGATATCCTTCATGCTCAGCGATATCCTCAATCATTTCATATTTCAAGTCATCATCGACATAATCGGCTATGGTTTTTCGGAAAGAGACAATCCGATGGTATATTTTGCCGGCGATCTTTTCCTGTCCTGCAAATTTCATGCACTTGATTACGTCATGGTTATCCTCGTAGCTGACGCATTCCCACACCCTGTCATATCGGATCATGGATTTGTATTCGTCGGCGGAGGCGGAGAAGGTGTATGCCAGCATCGTGATGGCAATGGCGATGGCCGAGAAAGATTTGGATAGGTCAGTAGTAAACTTCTTCATAAGCGTAATCTTTAATATTATTGTGTTGAAATTGATGAGGAGTGCATCTGTCACCACAGATGCACTCTTTAATCGCAAATTTATACAATTTTATCTTAATTTGCAAATTTTTATGAAAAATAATTCGAGCCATTTGACACCGGACACCGGACGCACGAGCCGTGCGTCCCTACCGGATGATGGCAGTCGGCGCGGGGCGGTTGCAAACCGCCCTCCCATTCACTAAGCAGTCAGTTACTTGGCGATGTGCTTTTTGCCGCTTTGGATGTAGAGCTGGCCGGGAGTAGGCTCCGTGATGCGGCGGCCGAGGATGTCGTAGATTGGTGCGGATTCCTCATCGTCTGACAGCGGCTTTACTCCCGACAGATCTATCCCGGACATATATTCATCCATACGAGAGTAATCGAAGAGGCACTTATCCCCCATCCGGCATTCGGTCATGCGACTACGTTCTCCTATATGCATTACGACAGGAGAAAGGTAAATGTCATCGATAGCTCCGATACCTTCAATCCAATAGTTCACCTTTATAGCACCCGGAATCCGAAGAGCAATCACACATCGCTCCACATCTTCTATTATGACGGGACCTTTCCAGATTACTTCATACCAATCGTCGACCATGTCTCCGACTTCCAGATTGTAGTCTACCATGGGCATATATTCACATTCTTCATAAGAGTAGGACCATAACACACCATCCTTCTCGTATTCATTTTTCGTACTTTCATATTTGATTTCGGAATCATCTGGTACGGCATCGTCATAAAGGAGTGTGAAGATATGGAGACCATCCTCATCAGTCATTGATATGGTTTCCCATGTCCATGGAACAGCAGGTTGATGAAGCTCCCCGCTTACAGCGTAGTTGATATAAGTCCATTTCTTACCGATTTCAAGAGTCGGAAGATATGTCTTTGATGCGTAGGCGGTATCAGCCATTATTAGTGCTGATACGTATACCATGAATGTGAGTAATTTCTTATTCATATATATTTATTTGACAAGTAAGAAACTATTTAGTATTAATACTCAACTGAGCTCCGCTTTCGACTTTTGTTCCGGGTCCCAGAATCACGATGTCTCCAGTCATGTTAGTCTTGCCTTCTTTTATGACAAATTGACCTTGCTTCATGCTGGAGGTGATTGAGGATCCACATAATATAACGTCATTACTGAACTTGCGATTGTCTGAAATGGATTTGTTTTGCAAAATATTCAATTTATATTGCTTTGGAATATACCCCGGTTTTGTGAAGCATATAGAACTTTCTTCCGGTAGATCCGATACGTAAGCCGAAGTTGTGTCCTCGAATACATTGAAATAGCCTTCTCCATGATCCCCTTCGTCTACGATACATATTCTGTTTTGATCTTGGCCTGAATTAAAATTCACAAATGATTCATTAATTGAAACACTTACATTTTTGAATTTTTTCGGTTCAGAGATCCAGATAGGCATTTCTGGATCGCCAATTGGGTTAAGTCCGAATTGAATCCATCGCATGGAGTTATTTCCGTAACAACTCGATATTTTTGTAGCCTTTGTAGCTGCTACTAAAACGGCAAAATTATTACTCTCGATATAATTAGAAAATAGTTTTTTATAAAAATCGGATTCGTACTTAAGAGACGAGCCGAATTGAGAGCCTTTAGTCCCCCACCCCTGTCTTGAACATCCTAAATACGCAACTACTCCACTATTAGAGTTTCTAATTAAACTTTCACTTAAACATGGATCTGTTTTATATGATGTGGAAGAGTCAAATGCATTAGTAAAGCATGCAATTGTAGTAATAATAGTCTGAGCTTTATTATTTTGACTATTTCCATAGGTGGTATTATACCTTTTATCGTTTTCTATTGACCAGGAAGTCTGAGATCCATGAGCCATAATATCCATAAAAGAATAGCCTTGTTCAAGTTGATTCTTCAAATTATCAGGTATTAAGTCATATGTGTTACCACCTATAAAGTCTGTAGCTGTATCATAAAATCTATATCTAAGACCTTTCCAATAAGGATGGATAAATTCTTCATATAACTTATTTCCTTTCATTTCAGCATCACTTTGTTCAGGGTTGTCATTATTGAACATATTTACACCACACATCAAAATATTATTATTAAATACTGGATTTTTTTCGTATTCTAATAATTTTTCTATATAAGCTGTGACGTCATTAGATGAACGAATCGGTAAGCGAGAAATGTAGATTGACTGGGTTAGATCAATGTTATCATTTAATTCTCCATAGATGCCATTACCATTGTCATCCCAATCAAAACAACCATTAAAACAGGCATAATACATGTCTGTCGGTATCCCATAATCGATTACCTCCCCAGTAGTAGCTTTAACAAAACCGTAGCATCCTCTCACTGGAACTATAGTGTCATCTCCACCAAGTAAAACATACTTCAATCCGTGATCTTCATACAGATCGTGCAGATAGTTTTTAATTTTAAGCTGCGTGTCTTTTCCTTCATAATTTGCCTTAATGTCCTCAATTGTAATTACCTTGGCATAGACCCCCTTTTCTGTTTTCCATTGACATAATGGTTTAAATGATGATGCCAGTTCTTGATTGGTGATCACCACATAGTCGATTCTGTCTTCAAGTTCCATTGACTGGATCTCAGTAGATAAAGATGCGGTTAATTCGTCTACTTTTCCAGAATTAACAACAAAACTTTTTAATATCGAGGCGTTAACCCGATCCAATGGTTTGCAGAAGACTGGAAGATGATCATTCAATTCAACATCTAATGTGATGGAATCTATAAAATATAATTTTTGAGTGGATGCTTCATAAACGAATGGAGATGTGAGAAAGTGTAACACCTTAATGTTCCCCCAATTACTTGTTGAAACGTAACTGCAATTAGATGAGGGGAATGTCTGATAACTGTCATATGACTGTCTTACAATCGACGAATTCATCGTTGCCGGTGTATCTGTAATTGTAGGTATTGGCGAGGGTGCGATACGGACATCTGACAACAACTCACGTTTTTCATACGAAACGATAACTGATTTATAAGAATAATTCCCATCGATGGCAATTTCTTTTGAAATTATAGGCAGACCGGGTTCGTCTGATTCCGGATATGCAAAATCCAAATTTGAATCGATCTCGATTTCTCCTTCATTGTTTGTAGACCAGACAAAGTCATTCTCAGAGAAATCTATTACGAAAGTTTCGGTGTGGGTCTTGGCATTTACAATCTGCGGAATCAGTAACATCCACATCGGTAACATATTAATTATAAGTATACCGAAATATGATATGATTGAAGTGGATTTGTTCATAATTCCAGATTTAGTCAGTGATTATCATTCGCTTGCTGTCGATCTCCGTGCCGTTGGCGATGAGTGAGTAGATATACATACCGGGCACAAGGGAGGAGGCATCGATCACGTTGACTACATCACCGCGCTCCCTGATGTCTATTTTAAGTACCTGCTTGCCTTGAAGATCATAGACACATATGAATGCCGATGCTACGTTCTGAGGTACGGTACATTCAATGGAAGTAGAGGTATTGAAGGGATTAGGCTTGTTTTGCTTCAATACCGCCTTCTGGTCAGCCAAACCGTTGACGGAAGCAGGCATGAAGTTTGGGCCATTTTGCTTAGACAGTCCGATTATTATCTCTTCCTGCTCCTTGACTTTATCCGACAGATCCTTATATGCCTCTACGAGAAGGGGTATGAACCCGGTATAGTCAATGGCAAGTATACCTTCCTCATCCTCGACCACCAGATTCGGATAAATCTTCTGGATTTCCTGAGCTATGAAGCCGAAATGAGTCCTGTCGTCCTTGATTGCAGTGTTAGCCGCAGAATTCTTAGTCGCTTCTTCAGATGCTTTTGCGGATGAGGGAGACGCGAGATTGTAGCTGACGGCGTTCACATCCATAAGTTTCCCAAAGGAATCGCTGAGAGATGTAACGTTTTTCTTGAGGCGTGCGTCCGATGTGGTCAGGAATGATGGAGCCTTGATATCGTATTGTGAGGTGAAAGTATTATCTATTGGATTAAGACGAACCACTTGTTTGGTGTTTCCTATATTGAATTCAATCAGATTGTTTGATGAGAGAGACAACGATCCCAACGTTCCACCGCCTGAAATAGAAGCAGACCCGGTTGCTCCAAATGCAATAGAACCGGTTGAATACTTTACTTGAAAAGTGGGGCTGATTATCATGCCATCTCCTCTTTCAAAGAGCTTGCTGATAGTAAAATCGGCAGTGGAGGAAATCTTTTCGGAAGGAACATTGCCGACCTGAACCTTACCGCTTTCTATTACTGTCAGCTGAGCGTTAGCGCACAAGGAGATGCCAAGTGCGAGAAGAAGAAATAGTTTTTTCATGGTTTTTAGTTGGTTTAAGGGTTTATAAATGTATTTGAGGATAACCGTGTATGATTACTGTACGGACAATTGAATCATGCCATAATACGTGCGTCCATCATCAGTAGTGCATCTAATTTCGAATTCTCCGCACAACGGAGGCAATTCTAAGGTAGGAGCATCCCTGTAAACTATACCTGCGACGCTCTGCTCCGCATTGATGATATCCACCATCATTACCTCTACACTCTCAGGAAAAGAAAATTCCAAGACACCATCATGGTAGGCGCATTCAATTTGAATACGTGAAGGAGCGTTCGGACGACCTGCAGGTATTTTGGGGCGAAGAATGATGGTTTCGCTTGGAAAGTTCACATCGGAACTTTCTTCGGCTCCGAGCAGTGTTGTTGATGTAAGTCCCAACACTATGACTGCTAAAAATACTTTTACTTTTTTCATGTTACTGGGTTTGGGTGTTTGTTTTTACGTTTGCAAAGTTAGCAAATACTATCAGATCTTACCCCAAAATGTTCAGGTTTTAATTTGGTTTTTGGTATTATTAAAGCGTTTGTAATCAATAATATAGACTTTGTGGTTTTAATGATATTTTGGTTTTTGGTGTAAATGGTTGATTTATAGGTATTTATGTCGCATTAAATAACTCTTTGATTGTTAATGGGTTAAAAATAACTCTATCGGTCCGCTAGCGTAGCGAGAGAGCCTCCGCTGCTTTGCTTTTGAGTGAAGGCTTCTTAAGACTTAAGACTAAATCTCAGCGAGCCCTCTGCCACTCTGCTGGAGTTTTTTTCGTGCTTGCGAAAGTTGAGTTAAAGATACTTGAGGTATCGCTGGCTTTTATCGGCATCGAGAAGCTTTATCTTATCTTTGAGCCTTCGTTTCCGATTATAGATGGATTCTATTTTAGGTTCTTTAAGAATAATGGATATAGTAGGTATGGATACTTGTAGTATAGAATATAGATAAAGCAGATAGTCGAGGTCCTTTAAACCGGGCATATCATTCCGGAAGTCTGAGAAAAGATTATCGCAAGCCATGTCTACTTTACGTTCGAGTTCTTTTGTACGGTTCCCCCAACAAGACAGTTCGTCGAGAAATCGACTGACTGCTTCTGCCGATTTCTTTAAAGCTTTCTTTGAATCCGGATTTTCCATCATGATACGACCGAAATCCTCAACGACCTGGAAATTATCGGTCAATAGCAGACGCTTGTATTCTTCATCTTTAAGATTATTTTTCCGTTGCAATTCTAACTCCGACCTTAAACTTTCGGCAATTCGTATCCTTTCCTCCATTTTTAGATGATTGGAACGCACATACCACCAAATACCTGCTGCCAGCACGGCTATAATAATTAGTGCGAACAATATTGTTGACATAAGTATGATTCTCGAGGCCTTAAATTCTGATTCGCGCGCAATGCGGTCAATCTCGAAATGGTCTGACAAAGAACTTGTCAGCGAATAGCTGACTCCTATCCTCAGAGATCGATCAGCAAGGCTGTCGAGGTATTCAATTTCTGCAAGAGCCTCTCTGTAATCCCCATTGGTCTTATGGATATTGTATTTTGCCATGTGGTAAAGGTCGGAGGTATCATTACCTATGTCTGACAAAATTAATTTCGCTTTATCAAATTGACCTAAGCCGGATAAAGCCAAGGCCAATAGAAGAGAATCCTCTCTTTCCGCATATGGACCGGCGTTGATGTCGGCCATCAATGGATATGCCGCTTCGAAATCTTTGTCACGAATAAGAGACAATCCTTTCAACCTTATGATTTCGTTAAGAAGATATGCATCTTCGTATAGATGGGCTGAGTCTTCGGCAGCGTTTAATACTTCAACCATTCTTTCGGTATCCATATTGACATATAGGGCCCTTGCCAGATCTGTGTATGCATAATTAATATATGGCTGCCGTTTACTCAAACGCAGGTATTCAAGTTCCTTTTCAGCAAACTTAACCTGATCCGAACTATTATAAGTGTCATTATAAATATCCGCTATTCCTCTGCATGACATTCCTGCCAGATAGTAATCCTGGATATTTTCCGCCAACTCAAGAGACTTATGGAAACAGACAATAGCCCGAGAATATTGTTTTTGCTTATAAAGAACTCGCCCAAGGAAATATAATGACTGAGCCAGACGAGAGGAATCAGGTCCGTCCTCATAGTACTTTAGGGAATACCTGATCAGTGAGTCATCATCCAATGTCAACTGGTTTTTGTCTCGCGCCTGAGTGTAGAGTAGTCCGTACAGAGCCTTGTCTTCATCGTTGGTTATCTTTTGAGGTTCTATTCTCGTCAGTATCATCATGGAGGAGTCGGGATGCTCTTCCATCAGGGCATCGGCCTTGGCGAGAATCGGATCGATTCTGTGGCGGCAGCCGCAGAGCAGGGATATGACGAGGAGGCCGACCAAAATGGCCGGACCTGAGAGGCGGTATGTAAGACGATCCAAACTCATCACATGAAGCTTAGGCTCGGCTTGATGTATTGGGTCTTATCTACATAAACATAGCCTTCCTCTATGATCTTTGGGAATGACTGCATCCCCACTGGATACCTTAGATTGCACATAATTCTGAAGTTTTGCGCAAATATAATGAAAATTAAGCACAATCCCAAATTACTTTGGGGAAGGCTTGGAGAGTAGTCAGCACACTCTGTGTGCGTCGAGGAGCGGCTTGGAGTAATTAAGGAAGTGGGTATGTAATCGAAAAAGTTAGGGGGGGACGGCTCGGGACGCACACGGATTGTGCTTGCTACAATAATTGACCATTGACAATTTATAATTGATCATTGATCATTGACCTCAGGTCCTTGCCCGATGGTGCCTGATAGATGCGGAGGCCGAACTCGCGGACGCAGGCGTAGACGTAGTCGAAGATGTCGGCCTGCAGACGCTCGAAGGCGGCCCAGGAGGTGATCCTGGTGAAGAAGTAGAGCTCGAGTGGCAACCCCTGCGGAGTTGGCTGCAGCTGGCGCACCATGAGGATGACAGCCGGATCGGGATGCTTCTTGATCACTTCGGGATGCGACGTAAGGTAGCGGATCAGGTATTTGCGGAAGAGGGAGAGGTTTACCTCCTGCCTTGCGTGCTTCACGGAATGCTCCGTGATGAGGCCCTTTTCCATCAGGCGGTCGATTTCCTCCTTGCTCAGAAACCGTATGGAGTCGAAGTCTATGTAGATGGAGCGGGAGACGCGGCGCGCTCCTACCTCACGCATGTTCTGATAGTTGCGGAAGGAGTCGGTGATGAGTGTGTAGGGGTGGATGGTGACGATGGAGTTGTCCCAGTTGCGCACCTTGACGGTAGTGAGCTTTATGCTCTGCACCTCGCCGTTGGCTCCGGCTTTGTCGCAGATGATCCAGTCGCCTTTCTTGAGCATGTTGTTGACGGTCAGCTGCACTCCGGCCACAAAGCCTTTGATGGTATCTTGAAAAACCAGCATAAGGACAGCAGCGGAGGCGCCGAAACCGGTGAGCACCATCGTCGGTTTCCGGTCGAAGAGTATGCTTAGGCCGATTATTACGCCGATCAGCACGAGGATGAGCTTCACGGCTCCCTCGATGACGGTAAGGTTGTGCTCGGCTGCCTTGTCGCGTTTCTCAAACCCGTCTACGGTGTTGGAGATCAGCACGCAGAGGAGGTTGACCACAGCATACACTATGTATACCTTGGTAAGTTTCTCGATCAGCACAACGCCCCACAGATGGTTGGAGAATGCCTGAGGGAGCAGCCATGCGAGGATCAGGGCCGGGGCGAGTTGCGAGAAGGCCTTCATGGCCTTTTCGTTGAGGATGTCGTCGTCCCATTCCGTCTCAGTCTTTCGGGTGATGAGGTCGGTGAGCGGGGTGACTATCCTGACGCAGAGGAAGTATGACACCAGAGATATGAGCGCCACCAGGACGAGCAGCGTGGGGCTTATGAATGGGGCTGCCACTTCGGGGGTGAGCAGCGAGTTGAGCAGGTCGGTTATCCAGTTTCGCAAAGTCATGAATATTAAGTATTAAGTATTGAACAATGAACAATAAGTGTTGAGTATTGAACAATAAACAATAAGTGTTGAGTACGGAGTACTGAACAATGAGTATTGAACGATGAGTATTAAGGGTTTTTATTCTTCATAGTTTTTATTATTGAAGTTAGAATACGAAGAATTGAATCGCAATCTCTGTTTAACATTGCATATAATGAATCATGTAGATAACCACTTCTATAAAGCAGTTTGAGCCAGAATCTTGTTTCTGAAGCTTCTTTTTGTGCAATTTTAAGTTTGTGTACAAAATCATCATCACTTTCGGCATAAAGTGATTCTGCTATATTTGCGCCGATGGAAGTGCCACTTCTAAGAAGTTGCTTACTCATAATATACTCTTTTTTCTCGTTACATAAAGAATTGTAGCAATTTACAATTTTTAATGCAAATTGTTCAGACAGCTCTACTTTGATATCATTCTCACCCATATAATTATTTTTTATTCTTTACTCACTGTTCATCACTCACTGTTCATCACTTCGCCGACTTCGGCAGGAAATAGGGCAAGCCCTATTTCCTGCCGAAGTCGGCGGGGATTTCGCCCCATAGCTCGGTCTGCCATTTCATTATCTTGACGGGCCAAGTATGGGAGCGGATCCATACGAGTCCGCGGCCGAGGAGCTCGAAGAGCTTCGCGTTGCGGTCGGTCTGCTTCAGCTGGGTCTTCACCTGCCGGTTGCGTACCCATGACATGGCGGTCTTCGAGTCGGAGTAGATGTTGTGCCATTCGTTGCGGCGATACATCTCTGCCAGGGCGTGCACGATGGCGAGAAACTCGCCGATATTGTTGGTGCCGTCCTGAAAGGGTCCTACCTTGAAGAGCTCACGGCCTGTAGAGAGTTCCACGCCACGGTATTCCATGATGCCGGGGTTTCCCATGCATGAGGCATCGACGGCCCATGCCGTCTGGTCGATGTCGGGATTCCGCTGATAGGATGGGGCGTTTTGCGTTTTACGTTGTACGTTGTATGTTTTACGAGGGGAGCGGTGTTCGGAGGCGGCTATGAGGATGGTGCCGAGATCGGCGGGGTTACTGTCGTCGTCACCGCCTCGGAAGGCCTTTGCGGCTTCTGCCGCGGAGGCGAAGCTTTTATACTTAGCCCCCGGGAAATTGAGTATCTGCTCCTCGGCATCGCTCCAGTTGTCATACACCCCCGGCATCCTGCCGTTCCATACGACGTAATACTTCATTGTTAAGTGTTAAGAGTTAAGAGTTAATCGAGTCCTGCTGCCCGCTTGATGAGTTTGGGGATGTCGGTGTTGTCGAGGCTGCCTGTGAAGTAGCCGGCGTTGGCGCCTACGGCGTATACGGGCACGAAATTGCCGGCATGATAGGTCGTGGTCCAGCCGATGCCCATATGATAGTTAAGGATTGAGAATGCCTTGGCTGTGAACGCGTTGAAAGTATGGTAGAGGGTCTTCTCGTCTTCGGCCTTCTTTGTGATGAAGGTCTCGTCGAAGAGCTGCTTGAGTTCGTTGGTCTCGCGTTCGCTTACGGGGACGATGGTCCAGAAACCGAGCTTCTCCCTGAGGGTCTTCTCCATTTCCTCCCATGTGGGATTTCCCTTGCCCCAGGTGCGTGTCCAGTCGGCGAAAGCATCTTTTGAGATCTTCTGGGCATCCGCGTAGGCGATATTGTAGGCTCCTCCGTTGCGGCCATACGCCATGGCTCCCGTGTCATGGTCGGCGGTCACTACGATAAGGGTTTCCGATGGATGACGGAGGTAGAACTGATAGGCCACGTTGATGGCGTCCTGGAAGTTGAGTATCTCCTTGATGACTCCGCCGCCGTCGTTGGCGTGTGCTGCCCAGTCGATGTTTCCCCCCTCTATCATCATGAGGAATCTGTCCGGATTCACCCCTTCAAGGGTCTGCAGGCAAGCCTCGGTGATCTGTGCGCATGTGAGGGCTCCCGGTATGGAGTCGATGGTGTAGCCCACCTGTCCGGTGGGATTTTCGGGAAAGAGCAGCACTTTCTGCGGCATCTTGCCTCCTTTGCCCTTAAGCTCGCTGAAGGCGGCGTAACCTTCGGCTATCTCGTATCCTCCCTTGCGCATCGTGTTGAGGTATTCCTTGAAGGCCACCTCACCGGCACCCTGCAGCTTGAAACCGCCGCCGGCAAGGAACGACAGGCCGCTCCCCGCAGCCTGAGGCGCGATGGTCTCCTTCATGCCGCGGTTTTCGGCATGGGCATACCATGCGGCGGGAGTAGCGTCGTCGGCCTGCACCGTAGTGCCTACGCCTACGGCATATCCGGCATTCATGAAGTCTACCGCGATGCTCGGTACGGCTACGGAGTCGGGATCCATGGCTATCATGGAGTTTTTGGTCTTATATCCGGTGGAGAGGGCGGTTCCTGCCGCAGCGGAGTCTGTGATGGGAGATGACGCGGAGTAGGAGCGGGCCTGTGAGGCCACAGGGAATGTCATCATCAGTATGGGCTGGTCGCTCTTAAGGACATCGCGGTTGTAGGCTTCGGTAGCGTTGACGTGGCCAAGGCCCATTCCGTCGCCGATGAAGTAGAACACGTATTTGGCATCGTCAGCCGTCATCGTCATGGCGGCGGCAGCCGCGAATGCGGAAAGCAGTAGTTTTTTCATGATTGGGAATTTAAGTTTTTAAGTTTCGGCTAAAGCCGAAAACCGGTAAAAAAATATTTTCTATTCTCTCCGGCGTATTTTGACGGGGATGGCGCCTTCGGGGATTTTGTCAACCACGAGGAGGAGATTGCCTCCTCCTCCTGCGCCGAGCATCTTCCAGGCGAGGGCCTTGTCGCGCCAGCTGTCGATGTGCTCCTGCACTCCGGGCTGCATCATGGCCGGAAACATCGCCGTCTGTGCGTGGAAGGAGTCGAGGAAGGCTTTGGCAAACCCGTGGAGGTCTTTGGCGAGGATGGCTTCCCAGCAGCGGTCGGCGGCATCGGTAAGATCCCTTACCTTTTCGGGCGTGATGTCTTTTCCTTCCACTACCGAGCAACCCTTGCGCCTCGGAAACATCGGGGCCACGCATATATGGCTCTCGAGCCAGGAAAGGATGTCCTCGTCGTGGATGGTCTCTATCTTCTTCGGCCAGTAGTTGCCGTCGTAGAAATGTCGTGACAGGCCTGAGACGCATATGCCGATGGCGTCCTGCGCTCCGGATACGTGTCCTTCGTTCTCCGGATCGTTCTCGAAGCAGAAGAGGAGTCGGGCGAGCATCTCTTCGTTGTAGGCGGGCAGTTCATAAGGCCATATCTTTTTAGCAGCGTTGCGGGTGGAGGTAGACATGCCGCCGCGCTCCATGAAGTCGTAGGTGGGCTCGATGGAGGCGGTAATGGCCCATCCGGAGCCGTGTTCGGAGACGTATGGCTGGTCGATCCATGTTCCGGCGATGTCTACCCGGTAGGGCAGGCGGCTCTTTACCTCTGAGCGGAGCGCGGTAGTGGATCGGGCCTGCAGTCCGGCTTCCGGTTCGCGTTCGAGCACTACGTATTCGATGCCCCTTTCCTCGCAGAAGCGACGCTTTATGTCGCTGCCTCCGTCGGAGTTGACCACGAACACATCAGGCTTGAAACGGTCGACCGACTCTATGAAGTCCATCATTCCGCTTCCGCTGTTGATGCATGCGTCGGTCACGTATCGGATAGACTTCACCATGTAGAGACGTTCCTTTTCAGAGCATACCGTCTTGCGGTGCTTGAGTTCCTCAATGGTCTTGTCCGATCCGATGCCTACGTAAAGGTCGCCGTAGCGGGAAGCTTCCTTGAAGAAGGCGACATGGCCGGAATGCAGCATATCGTAGCACCCCGAGACGAAAACACGTTTATTTTTCTTTGCTGAGTTATCCATAATGCAAAGTTAGCAAAAATATTCGGATTTACCTTTCGGCTCTCATGGGATTGTTGAGGAAGTCCTCGTAGGAGAGGCGTATGCCGTCGGGAAGCTCGGTCTTATACGTCCAGCCAAGTCGGGTTGCCTTGCTGACGTCGAGCAGTTTGCGGGGCGTGCCGTTGGGGCGTGTCGTGTCCCATAGTATCTTGCCTTCGTAACCGACGATGGATGCAACAAGCTCAGTGAGCTGCTTGATGGAGAGCTCCTTGCCCGTCCCGGCGTTGACGGTCTCGTTGCCGGAGTAGTTGTTCATCAGGAAGACGCAGAGGTTGGCGAGGTCGTCGACGTAGAGGAACTCGCGGAGCGGGGAGCCGTCACCCCAGCAGGTCACCTCGGTCAGTCCCGCCTCCTTCGCCTCGTGGAAACGGCGGATGAGGGCCGGAAGCACGTGGGAGTGCTCCGGATGGTAGTT
>JAIDSM010000279.1 GCA_029061225.1 Muribaculaceae bacterium | reverse complement strand
ATTTCCAATACGGTACCGATAACCGGTGTATTGCCTAATGACAAGGCTATGATACTCCGGGAACTTGACAAAGCGATAGCAGAGTTCCCAGAACAGGAACTTAAGGCATATCGCAACAGGGTATGGCATCTGTGAAGATTTCAACCTCTGTTCAGTCTACTCAAAATGAGCAGACCTTTAAGACCATGTATCTGAGCCATAAGTACACCATTCATTATATGATGCATGTAAGTGGCCACAAAACCCAAAAGACTTTCATGGAATACATCAAGCTATCCTCCGACGACTTGAAAATGGGTGAGTTTCTTTAATTATTCACAATGACGAGCCAAATCGCCTACGAGATAGACGCCATCGCCAACGGCACAAAATCCGAAGTATTCTGACGATAATTGAAAATAGGAAGTGGCGTAATATCAGGAATTTTTTATTAATTTTGCATTATGGAAATGAGCAAGGAAACAAAACTTGTGATATACAAGGCACCTAACGGAGAAACTCAGTTGGATGTGACTGTACATGGTGATACTATTTGGCTTACCCAACGTCAGATTGCAGAGCTTTTTGGCACTAAAGTACCTGCCATATCAAAGCATCTGAAGAATATATTCGAGTCCGGAGAATTGGAGCGCGACACGACTATTTCCAAAATGGAAACAGTCGTGAATCGTGGTTTTCGTGGTTCGGCTGTAGAAGTTGTAGATCATTATAATCTGGATGCAATACTTTCAGTCGGCTATCGTGTAAATTCAAAAAACGCGACCGCCTTTCGTATCTGGGCTAACAAAATCTTGAAACAGTATCTTTTGCAAGGCTATGCTATCAATGAGCGAATAGCATCCCAAAAGTACGATGAGCTGAGCCAATTGGTAAAGGTTCTTGGGCGAACCATTCAGAATCAGGAAAAGCTAAGCGAGGATAGTCGCTCCCTACTTGATGTAGTGGTTGATTATACATACGCTCTCGACACACTTGATCGTTACGACTTTCAGGAATTGAAGATTGAAAATACAACCGGTAAAGAGTCTTTTCATGCTACATATGAGAAAGCAATGGAAGTCATACGCGAATTGCATGAGAAATTCGGCGGAAGCACACTCTTCGGGAATGAGAAAGACGATTCATTCAAAAGCTCCATCGGTCAAATCTATCAGACCTTTGGAGGGGTTGATCTCTACCCTTCAGTCGAGGAGAAGGCTGCTATGCTTCTGTATCTCGTCACGAAAAATCACTCTTTCAGTGACGGCAACAAACGCATTGCAGCGACGCTGTTTCTGTGGTTTCTCAACGGTAACGGTATTCTCTACAATGAAGATGGCACGAAGCGGATTGCCGACAACACCCTTGTCGCTCTCACTCTAATGATCGCCGAAAGTCGCACCGAGGAAAAGGACACAATGGTAAAAGTTATTGTTAATCTTATTAATAAGAATAACTGATATTTTGTACGTGGAAAAGAGAAAGTCCGCTATCAGCTCGTTCAGAATATTGCCAAGTTGTTTATCCACCCGTCAGTCAAGGATTGGGATTCCTATCTTGACATTCTCTGGCAACATGGCATAACTGTCAAGGAAAAGGTAGGTAAAACAGGCAGGATGAATCTCTATTACTGCGTAGGCAGACATGAATTCTGGTATAAGAAACTTAACCCGTATCTCAGCCGAGAGAATCTTGAAAAAGTGTTCAGGGCACGCTCTGAAAAACAAAAGAGCACATCACAAGTGGTTAAGAAACCAGTTTCGCAAAAGCCCATTATGCCTACGCCTTCAGATACCCCAAAACCAAAGCCACAATCTAAGTCGGTTGTCATACCTACGTATTCCGGACTAAATCCGTTCACCTTTTCCGGTGATATCCGTTCACTCTGTCGATGGTTTCATGGCGCAAAG
>JAIDSM010000278.1 GCA_029061225.1 Muribaculaceae bacterium | reverse complement strand
GTTTTCAGATATGGCGCTTCCGGCATTCGAGATCATTCTGCCGTCAAGATTCTCAAGCGAAATTGTCTCATCCGACGACGCCGGACGGAAATTGGCAGTCTTCACTCCTGCAAGACGTCCGATATATTTTTCCGGCACGTCGGCACGAAGCGTAAGGCTGGTGTTGCCGCTCACCACAGCGATCCTCTGCCCTATCTCGACGTATTCGCCTGATTTGGCGAGCAGCTGCGTGATGACACCGGCTTTCGGCGAGGTGACCGACGCGCTTCCCTGTCTCAGGGTCTTCACATTGGCCTCTGCTTCCTCATAGGCTCGCAGCGCGCTGTTGTATTCCTCGGTGCTTACTATTCCGTCATCGTGCAGAGGCTTAAGCCGGTCGAGCTCACGCTTCGCTGCGTTTCTTGCTGCCGTGGCCTGAACAGATGGATCACCGCCCTGGACGTTGGAAGCGGAAATCGATCCGAGCGACGTTCCGGCGCCTACCCGGACTCCGACGTTGATATTGGGAGACAAGGTCAGGATGCCGTTGCGGGTTGCCGTAGCGACACCTTCGTCTGATGCCTTCGACTCTATGCGTCCCGATACTACCGTCACTTCGGAAAAGACCGAGGGATCTATTCGTTCGGTCTCGACCCCGAACCTCTCGGCCTGCTCGTGCTTAAGTTCGATCAGGGAGCCATGGTCATGCCCTTCATGCGAGTCATGGTCGTGGTCATCATGTTCTCCATGTTCATGCTCGTCATCGTCATGGTCATGATCCTCATGCTCATGGTCGTGGCCCTCATGGTTTTCTGTCTCTTCGCTATGGTCTTCGCTCTTTCCGCATCCTACGGATGCCGCGCTCCATGTGAGTGCGGCAAATATCAGCAGAGGTATTTTCAAGTATCTTTTATTCATGGTCTTCAAGTTGAGATTCCGTTGATTTTTTCATAATGCAAAATTAATAAAAATATCGCGCAACCAAGTTGCGAATTATAAAAAAAACGGCTCCACATGAATGTGAAGCCGTCGAAATACCGATATTCTACGTCAGAATGGGAAATTGATGCCCATATGCACGTCGAAGTTGCTTGTCAGAGGATAGCTGTTCTTATCCAGCTTGAGAGCGGCGTAGTCCATGCCGAGGAGGAAGTTGAATCCCTTATTGCCAAGGCTGAGGAGGAAGCCATAGTTAGCTCCGTAGGTTCCTGCCGCTCCGCTTACTGATACCGCTACTCCCTTCACAGGCTCCACATTGGCCGACAGACGGAACTCGGTCGAAGGGAACATCGAGCTGAGGCTGGTAGTGTTCATCAGGCCGAAATGCAGCTTCTTATAGAGTGGGAACGTGTAGTCGACACCGGCACGCATCTTGCCGAGAAGCGCCATTGAGGTGTGTCCGATATCGCCGTTGTCGTGAAGTTCATAAAGGGGCGAAAGGTCGTCTACAAGCTTGTCCCAGCTGTCGCCGTGGTCACCGATTCCGATTACATGGTCGGCTGTTTCAAACGACTTCGTGCCGTTGGTGGAGGCTTCCTGAACTGAATTGAAGCTCAGCACACCGAGATCCGTGAAAGCGAGTGAGAAGTCGAAATCCTGCCACTTATAGGATGCTCCGAGATCAACTCCAAAACCGAAACCGTTGACTCCTACCTTTAAGTCATCTGTATTGACACCGCTCACGTATTTATTGTGGGTACGGTCATTTTCTTTGGTGTCGTATTTTATACCCCCCAGACCAATGCGAAGGTTGGCGTTTGCCTTTGCCTGCCAGTTGTTGTCTCCCAGTATCAGATCCAGCTCGTTGAAGTTTGCTTCGGCGAATCCTACCGGGAGGAGGAACTTAAGGCTCACACCGGCGCGTAATCCCGGCACCTGCTTGATGTCGCGCGAATGGTTGAGTGCGATCTCGGCATAGGCAGCCGCCTTCACGTTAAGGTCCTTGATGTCGTAATGCTTGTTGCCTATTCCTTCCTTCAGAAGGGAGAAAATGCTTTTAGGAAGAGCGAAGCTCGCGTTTTCCTTCACGTTTATGGCGATATTGTTGTAGCCTCCGAAGCCCTTGAAGCCAACCTGAATCACTCCTACTCCTACATTCTCTGAAATGCGGTTGACATCTTTCAGGTTGCCGAGCACTTCCTGCGCGGAAATGTTAGGATTGGTGAAAAGAACTGTTTTATTGCCCGATGTATAGATCAGATCCGTAGGGCTGATATTTGCGTTGACACCGACATTCAGATTGCCGAGTCCCGGAAGTCCCACATAGCCGTTACGGTTGCCGAAAGCCGGATTCATCTGCCACTTCATGTTGTAGTTCTCCATGAAGTATCCGGTAGCTGCTTCCTGAGCAGAAGCACCCATTACTGAAGCGGCTGCGAAAGAAAGAGCGATAAGTTTTTTGTTTATGATGTTCATCTTGATTTATTGCTGAAAGTTAGAAATCAGTTTCGTAATATCCGTCTACCGTCACCCTGATATCGTTGAGGATGATATGAAGGTCCGGACCGATAGCCTGGGTATTGCCGGCGCTCATTTGCCTTACCTCAGCCCTGAACTTCACTCCGTCGAAATTCCTGATCGGACCGTTGACACTTTCGATAGAGAGGCTCACGGGGGTATCCTGTCCGTGGGCAGGCACCTCAAAGAGGCCGCTTTCCTCCTTGATGGCTATTTCTTTACCGTTCTTGTCAATCGGAGTGACCGACAGCTGAACGCTTACGGGGAGGTCTGTCGAACACTTTGCGGTAAGATGAATCTTATTGATGTTGACATCGTCAAGAGTATCGCTGCCCCATCCGTTTTCAGTGGATTCGTATATTACGATAGAGCCTTCTCCGAATCCAAGGGGAGCATTGAATTCATAGCTTCCCTCGGCGCTTCCGAGGTCTCCGAGGGGAAAGTCGGTGACATGGCCCTCGAAACGCAGATCGTCTATGTTGACTTCAACGCTTGAGGGAAGTCCGGCATTGCCGTTGGAGAGCACATAACGCAGACCGTCGAAAGCGATCGGAGTATACCCTGTCTTTTCGGTGCAGAATGCGAAGTCCGAATGGTCGCCGGAAAGGGTGAAGATGTCGCTTTCATGCGTTACGGAGGTTCCGTTCTTGAAATTGGATTTCAGTATGATCCGACCCTGTCCATTAAGATTTTTTTTACCCACAGGATTCTTTATGCTCACGAGAATCTGAGGATTGGCGATCACGATGTTGGTCTCAGGGCTATCGAGGAAACTTGGGAGGTCGTTGAGCGTAATTGGAGCGATGCTGATACCTTGCATGTTGTAGTCAACATCACCGCTGAAGCTTGCGATGTCGAAAGAAGAAACGGAGTAGTCAGCACGGATGTCGATTTTGGAAGGAAGGACAATATCCTTCACCGACAACTTGATTTTTCCTTCTTCAATACCGACTTTTCCTTCAATGCCGAGATTGCCGTCCACTACAGTTCCTTTGTCTTCAAGATCCAATCCCGATGCCTTTATGGATAAGGTTGCCTTTCCATCTACCACAGGAAGATTGCCAATTGTCAGCATACCTGTCTTCTTGTCGTAGCCTTCAGTATCGGTGATAAGCCCCCATGGCAGCTGTATCTTGAGACCCTGAAAAGAGATATTGTTGTTGGAGCCTACAAGTTCCGGAGTAAGAACTGAAAGAACCACCTTGATTTCAATATCCTTCTGGGTCTTGACGTTATTGAGTACCTTCAAGGCATCATCTACGTGCGACATCTTGAATTCGTATTTCTGAAGATCTATGTGGGGAAGATCGATGGGCGGGACATCGTACTGTCCGGGCACGCTGATTCCGCCTCCGGGCACATTGTTAATTGCAAAGTTTGAGGGCTGGAAAGTAGGTTGATTCACATGAATCCCCTGTATGCTGAATTCCTTGGGTGCTATTTCGCCACCTTTAACTATGGAATAGCATTCCTTGCCGTCGATCATCACCTTCTCGATGAGATCGTTGTCATCGAGATTCACTACATTTTCAAGTCTGATTTCTGAAATATTGACAGGCACCGTGAGATTGTCCACTGTGAAGCGGGATGTCGTGTCAATGTCGGAGAGGTCATATTTGTCATCGACACAACCGGTCATCACCGAGACCACTGTGAGAGACAAAAGACCGGATACCAGAGTTTGTCTTTTCATTTGCTTTATATTATTGTTGTTATAATTTTCTTTTGTAAGTCGCGCTTAAAATTGCATGCAAAATTATAAAAAAAAATTCAAAGATAAAAATTAATGCTGTAAAAAGGACAATAAAAATATGTGACATAAAATATGACACACGCATATGACAAAAATATAATGTGGCCTCCCTCTTGAAAAGGAAGCCACATATTTAGAGTTTAATAATGAAAGTTATCCCAGAGATTTCTGCCATCTCCATGCGTTTGCAAGGGTCTCCTCCACCGGAACCTCTGCAGTCCAGCCGAGAATCGTATTTGCCTTGTCGGGAATGGCCCAGATCTTCTCTATGTCACCTTCGCGGCGCGCGCCGATCTTATGTGGGACGGGAACTCCGGTAGCCTTCTCAAAAGCGTTGATGAGCTCAAGCACTGAAACGCCGCGACCTGTGCCGAGGTTGAAGATCTCAATGCTGTCTGTATCTTCGCCGTCGAGCATCCTTCGCATGGCCACTACATGTGCCTTCGCAAGGTCCACCACATCAATGTAGTCGCGGATGCAGCTTCCGTCAGGTGTATTGTAGTCGTCGCCGAAGACGGTAAGTTCCTTGCGTATTCCTGCTGCCGCCTGCGTCAGATAGGGCACGAGGTTCTGCGGCACTCCGAGTGGAAGCTCTCCGATCTTAGCGCTCGGGTGTGCGCCGATAGGATTGAAATAGCGGAGAATGATGCTCTTGACAGGCGCTCCGCTGTGGATATAATCGGTGATGATCTCTTCGGATATCTGCTTGGTGTTTCCGTAGGGGGAAGTTGCAGGCTTGATCGGAGCTGTCTCGTCGATGGGATTTACGTCAGGCTCACCATATACAGTGCAGCTGCTTGAGAAAACAATACCCTTCACTCCATACTGAGGCATGCACTCAAGAAGGTTGATGAGTGTGTTCAGGTTGTTGCGGTAATATAGAAGCGGTTTCTGAACGCTCTCTCCCACTGCCTTGGAGGCTGCGAAATTAATGATACCCTTGATTCCGGGATTCTGTTCGAAAAGTTTCTTGAGAGTGTCGAGATCAGTGCAGTCGCCCTCTACGAAGACGGGAGCCACTCCAGTGATGGCCTCGATGCCTTTAAGAACGTCGCGGTTGGAGTTGGAGAGATTGTCGATAATCACGACCTCATAACCGGCCTGCTGCAGCTCCACTACCGTGTGGCTGCCGATATAGCCGGTACCCCCGGTCACTAATATTTTCGTCGCCATGTCTTATTTCTTGAAAAGAGGTGATGGATACACTCCTGCGTCTACAAGAGCCTTGAACTGGTCTACAGTACCCTGCCGGT
>JAIDSM010000277.1 GCA_029061225.1 Muribaculaceae bacterium | reverse complement strand
GCTTCGGTCAAGATCTGGGGGATTTACGGGGAGCTGGTCGTGGAGGGCTCATCCGGGTGCAAAATTACTGCTTTTTTTGGAATCTGCCAAATAATTTTCCTTAAAATTTCATAATTCTCACGAAATAATACTTCCGAAGCGGACGCACGAGCCGTGCGTCCCTACCTTGCAACGTCCAACTTCAAACGTAAAACGCCCTTACCGCTTGCGTGAGCGGGTCTTGGTCTTCGGCTGGTTGCGACCGTGTTTCTTATCCTTTTCCTTGAGAGGCTTATTGGGGTTGCCATCGTCGGAGAGGAGGGCGAAGTCGAGCTGCTTCTTGTCGAGGTCGGCGCGAGCCACCTGCACCTTCACCTGGTCGCCGAGGGTATACTTCCTATGCGTCTTTCGACCGGTCAGGCAATAGTTCTTCTCGTCATAGTCGTAGTAGTCATCGGCAAGATCACGCACCGGTACGAGACCCTCGCACATGTTCTCGTCGAGCTCCACATAGAGACCCCATTCCGTGACTCCGGAAATGACACCATCATAGACCTCGCCAAGACGGTCGCGCATGAACTCCACCTGCTTGTAGCGTATCGAGGCACGCTCGGCGTTTGCCGAGAGCTGCTCCATGTCGGAGGAGTGCTTGCACTGATCTTCAAGCTTCATCTTCTCCACCGAGCGTCCTCCTTCCGCATAACGCTGCAGAAGACGATGAACCATCATATCGGGATAGCGGCGAATCGGAGAGGTGAAGTGAGTGTAGTATGGGACAGCCAAACCATAGTGGCCAATATTGTCGGTGGTGTATATCGCCTTTGCCATAGAGCGGATCGCAAGCATAGAAAGCATGTTTTCCTCTCCCCTACCCTTCACATCCTTGAGCATACGGTTAAGGCTCTTGTTGACCTGTGTAGACCTACCCTCGGCATTAATCTTGAAACCAAAGCGGGCGGCAATGCTGCTGAGATTAGCGAGTTTCTCGGCATCCGGATTGTCGTGTACACGGTAGACGAATGTCTTGGCTTTCTTCCCTTTTGGTACCTTGCCGATTGCCTCGGCCACCGCTATGTTGGCCAGAAGCATGAACTCCTCTATAAGCTTGTTGGCCTCTTTCGACTCCTTGAAATAGACGCTGACGGGTTTGCCGTCCTTGTCTATGTCGAAGCGCACTTCAGCGCGGTCAAACTCCAGGGCACCGTTCTCGTAGCGGCGGTGGCGCAGCTGCTGAGCGAGGTCGTTGAGTATGTTGATTTCCGTCGAGTAGTCACCCTTGCCCGTCTCGATGCGCTCCTGGGCTTCCTCGTAGGTGAATCGGCGGTTGCTCTTGATGACAGTGCGCCCGATACGGCTATTTACAATGTTGGCTTTCTTGTCAAGCTCGAAGATGGCGGAGAAAGTCAGTTTTTCCTCGTCGGGACGCAGCGAGCAGATGCCGTTGCTGAGATGCTCCGGAAGCATCGGGATGGTGCGGTCTACGAGATACACGGATGTGGCGCGTTTCTGCGCCTCCTTGTCGATTATGCTGCCGGGCGTTACATAATGGGTCACGTCGGCGATGTGCACTCCCACCTCATAGTTGCCGTTGGCCAAGGTGCGAATGGACAGCGCGTCGTCGAAGTCCTTCGCGTCGCGAGGGTCGATGGTAAAGGTGGTGATGCCGCGGAAATCCTCGCGTTTCGCCACTTCCTCCGGTGTAATACCCGGGCCGATCCTGTCGGCTGCCTTCTCCACATTCTCCGGATACTTGTATGGAAGTCCGAACTCAGCGAGGATGGCGTGCATCTCCGCATTGTTCTCACCCTTCCTGCCGAGGATGTCGACGATCTCGCCGCGCGGACACATCTCCTCGTCTTTCCATACGGTGATCTTCGCGATAGCCTTGTCGCCCGTCTTTCCACCCTTGAGCTTGTTGCGGTTGAGCATAATGTCGGTGGCGAGGAACTTGGAGTCAGGCACGAGTCGTGCGCCGTGGCGGTCTACCACCAGCTCGCCGATGAAGACCTGGTCTTTAGCCTCGAGAATCTCGAGCACCTGCGCCTCCGGCTCCACACCCTTGCGGGCCGCAGAAATCATCACGCGCACCTTGTCGCCGTTGAGCGCGTGCATGGAGTTGCGCTCAGCCACGAGAATCTGCTCGTCATCGATAAGCACGGCGTTCTTGCCGTTAGAACGGCGGATAAACGTACCGACATTCTCCGAGCCGCGGTTGGCCGGAGCCTTATATTTACCGAGACCCACTTCCTGGATCACGTCGTTGGCGGCCAGCTCCTCGAGCAGATTGATGACATCCATCCTGAGGTCCTGGGCGTCTATGGCGAAAGCTATCTGTTTATAATTGAATGCCTGGCGGTTTTCCTTCTCAAGGAAAGCCATTATCTTGTCCTGAAGTTCGGCCTTGCGCATTCGTTTCGCAGGCCTACCTGGGGTTTTCTTTTTCATAAGTGTGGAATTAGATAGGTGATAAGCCCTCCGTGAGGGCGGTGGAATTAAAATAATTCTCCTTTTATGGTTTATAACGTCTTTGCGCGCCAAGATGTTTTAAATTGTCATGAACCAAATTGAACTTCAAAATCCTTTTTGATTCCCGTTTTTTTACTTACTTTTGCACTCATAATTCAAAAATAATTCAAAAAACCGACCACATATGAAAATTTCTTACAAAGCATTCATCGCGGCCCTGCCCGCTTTCATCCTCACAGGATGCGGTGGAGGCTCCGACTCTCCGGAGCCCACACCCTCTAACCCGACAACCCCGACGGAGAAAAAACTTGAAATACGAATCAGTCCCTCCATGACCCGCGCCACCGATTACGGATTCGAGACCGGCGACCGCGTCGGCCTGTACGTAGTGAACTATTCCGGATCAACTCCTGGCACTCTCGCTAACATGGGCAACCATGTAGACAACATGCGCTTCACCTACAACGGCACATGGACTCCCGACACACAGATCACCTGGGCCGACTCCAAGACCCATGCCGACTTCTATCTGTATTACCCTTACGCCAATGTGCAGAATGTCAGTGCTCATCCATTCTCCGTGAAGGCCGACCAGTCGACAGAATCGGCATACAAGGCATCCGACCTGATGGCCGGCAAGGCCCTTAACGTGGCTCCTTCCGAAGAAGCGATATCCATACCGGTCAACCACGTCATGAGCCGAATTACCATAGCTCTCGAGGCAGGCAACGGATTCACTGCAGAATCCCTTGCGAAAGCGGACGTAGCTGTCAAGATCAACGGCGTGAAATGCGATGCCACCCTTAACATCGCTTCCGGAGCAGTCACCGCTGCAGGCGAACCCACGACAGTCACTCCGCTCTATGCCGAAAATTCCTACAAAGCACTGATAGTGCCTCAGACCGTAGCGGAAGGAAACCTTATCACAGTCACCGTAGATGGCCGTGACTTCAACCTCCGCAAGGCATTCACATTTGAAAGCGCCAAGAGCCATAAGTTTACCGTCACCCTTTCCAAGACATCAGCAGGAGTAAACGTCAACATCAATCCCTGGATTGAAGACGGAGAAGACAACGGCGGCACTGCCGAATAATTCATAATGCATAATGCATAATACATAATTATCAGCATCGAAATTCAAGCGATAATGTATTTTGGCAATATGCGTTTTATTTGATTAGATACTTATGAACAAACTTATATTTTCCTCAGCCGCTCTGGCGGCACTCACGCTCTCTTCCTGCTCGCAGGAGCTCTTTAACGCTCCGGGGCAGGAGGAAGCGGACAGCTCCGGACGCATTCAGATTGCCGGCGAGATCAATCAGGTGGCCACTACACGCGTCAACGACGACGGCTTCGCCGACGGCGACGTGATGGGCGTATATATCGTAGACTACGAGGGAAATGTCCCGGGCACACTCCTCAGCAAAGGGAACAGGGGCGACAACGTGCGCCACACTTTCGATGAGGCCGCCTACCGCTGGAACTCGGCCTACGACCTCTACTGGAAAGACAAGCATACGCGCATCGACGTCTACAGCTACTATCCATTCGGCTCTCCCGAAGATGTCAACGCCTATGAGTTTACGGTCCGCACGGACCAGAACGGAGCGTCGACCGACAGTTCGATGGGGGGCTACGAAGCCTCGGACTTCCTCTGGGGCAAGGTGGAAGGTGTAGAGCCCACGACCAACGTAATCCGACTGCCGATGACCCACCGCATGGCCAATGCCCGCGTGACGCTTACGGAGGGTTCAGGGTTCGCCGACGGCGAATGGACCAACCTTGAGAAGCAAGTGCTCGTAGCCAATACCATACAGAACGCCACCATTGACATGGCGACAGGTACGGTCACAGCCAGCGGGGATGTGGCCACGCAGTCAATCATCCCTTCACGCAGGGGCGACGAATGGCGCGCCATCGTAGTGCCGCAGTCCGTGCCCGCCGGGACCACCATGTTCAGCCTCACAATCGGCGGCATGCCGTATAAGTTCAGCCGCTCGGACGACTTCACCTACCTCCCGGGCAAGATGAGCAACTTCACCATCCGCGTCGACAAGAAGGAGCCGACGGGCGACTACGCACTGACCCTCGTCAGTGAAAGCATCACCGCGTGGGAGACCGACATGGTGAGCCATGACGCGACGTCACGTGAATATGTAATCGTCGAGTCAACACCCGGCGGACTTAAACAGGCAATCACCGACGCCGGAAAGGATTACAAGACCCTTAAAAACCTGAAGATCACAGGCGAAGTAGACTCCCGCGACTTCTACTTCATGCGCGATGAGATGGATGCTCTTCAGGCCCTCAACCTTAAGGAAGTCAAGATACAGGCATTCGGCAACGAGCCAATCTATAATATCGCATGCAATGAGGATCAAATACCTCCGAGCTCATTTTATTCAAACGGAATGGGCTACGGAAAAAAAAGCCTAACCCGAATAATATTGCCTGACAGACTTAAATCCATCGGTGCCAGAGCATTCTGCGGTTGTTTCAATCTATCCGGATCACTGATAATTCCTGAAGGAGTCGTTGATATTCAACAAGGGGCATTCCATGCCTGCCGATCACTGACAGGATCACTCTCACTTCCATCGACATTAAAGTATATCGGAAACTCACAACACGATGACGGAGAATTCAGTGAAACCAAAGACGAAGGCATCGACTATTACAACGGTGTGTTTTATGGATGCGGATTCACGTGCGAACTCGTCATTCCAGACAATGTAGAACTCATCCGAGGTTATGCCTTCAGTGAATGCAAGGGTCTCTACGGCAGTCTTAGGCTTCCTGAGAAACTTAAAAGAATCGGTCTTTGTGTATTCAGTGGGTGTATAAACCTGAGTGGTTCACTCGAAATACCACAAGGCATCACTGAGATTCCTTCCGAAGCTTTTCATAACTGTGGATTCGACGGCACGCTGACACTCCATGACGGGATTACGACTATAGGAAACGATGCCTTCAGCAATTGTCATTTCCGAGGAGAACTCGCGTTGCCTAAGAACCTTATGGTTGTAGACAATGGCGTATTCTATGGCTGTGATTTTTCTGGAGAACTGGTACTTCCCAAAACACTCGTGACAATAGGTGACAAGGCTTTCGCCTACAACTGGCGTCTTATGGGCACACTCGAATTCGCAGAAGGTCTGATCACAATCGGAGCAGGAGCGTTTGCACATTGCCGCAGCC
This sequence comes from Muribaculaceae bacterium, assembly GCA_029061225.1. Lineage (GTDB taxonomy): Bacteria > Bacteroidota > Bacteroidia > Bacteroidales > Muribaculaceae > Lepagella. The sequence continues at coordinate 5,952 of JAIDSM010000277.1, read as the reverse complement.
TCGAAGGCCTCGTATTCCCCGAGAGTCTCGAGAATATCCGCTATGAAGCAAGCTACGGTGGAGATGGAGGTGCGTTCCAAGGATGCTACGGCATCGGAAAAATGGTGAGCAAAAGCTCAATACCACCATATATACAACAGGGTGCTTTCGACGGGGTAGCCAAAGACAACTTCACCCTTGAAGTACCTGAATCTTCCGTATCTCAATATCAGACCGCAGTCGGCTGGTGCGACTTCAAGCGCATCGCAGCCCACCACGAACTTGTGTGCCGCCCGGCGGTCGCCTGCGCGTTGGGCACCGAGCACAAGCAGACGCTCGTGATCGATGCGGAAGGAGACTGGGAGGTAGAGTCTAAGCCAGACTGGTGCGAGCTTTCCCGGACTTCAGGCAACAAGAAATGTGAGGTCACGCTCACCATCAAGTCTACATCAGCCGGCGACATACGTGAAGGCGACGTAGTATTCCGTCTAAAGGACAAGGACTATACCCATACATGCCACGTGACCCAATACGGATATGAATACGGCGAAGACCAATATCTCACACTTCAGAAAGCCACCAAAGGCAACCACGGCGGTATCAATATAGTGCTCCTCGGCGACGGCTATGACGCAAAAGACATCGCAAGCGGCGAATATCTCAAAGACATGAAGGAGCAGGTGGAGAACTTCTTCGGCATCGAACCGTACACCACTTACCGAGATTACTTCAACGTCTACACCGCATTTCCACTCTCTACAGAAAGCGGGGTAGGCACAATCAACTCCATACGCTACAACCGCTTCGGCACCACCTACACAGGCGGTGTAGGCCTCAAGTGTGACTACGACATGCTGACCGACTATGTGCTGAAAGCACCAACAGTCAACGAAAACAACATCGACCAGACCCTCGTGATCGTAGTCCCCAACAGCACCGACTACGGCGGCATCTGCCAGATGTGGGCTTCCGGCTACGCGATAGCCTTCTGCCCCAAGAGCGACTACGGCTATCCGCTCGACACACGCGGTGTCATACAGCACGAGGCGGGTGGACACGGTTTCGGCAAACTTGCCGACGAATACATCTATCATAATGCTTTCATAGACTACTGCGACTGCACATGCTGCGGACACGTGGACGCGATCAATTGGGCCAAATCACTTGGATGGTATGACAACATATCCCTTACAGGCAAGATGCACGAGGTTGGCTGGAGCCATCTCATCTTCGACCGCCGCTACAGCGACATCGTCGATATATTCGAAGGAGGGTTCATGCACAACCGTGGCGTATTCCGGTCGGAACAGAACAGCTGCATGAACAACGACATCCCCTACTACAGCACCATCAGCCGCCAAAGTATAGTCAAGCGCATAAAGGCATATGCCGGCGAGCCGTTTGACTTCGAGGAATTCGTAGCCAACGACAAGCGCACCTCCGCAGCTGCCACCAGAAGCTTTGACTCAGCCTCCGCCAAGGGGATGAACCGCTCGATGCCTCCGGTAATCCACAAAGGGAGTCCACTTAAGAAAAAATGAGACTTCATCCATGATGTATCATGATGCAAAATGATCAATCATGATACATCATGGATAAATCCTCAACAGAAAACTGAAAACTCACAGCTGAAAGCTGAAAACTCAAAAACTCTCATGCACAATATAAAATCATTCGCAAGCGTTCTATTTTTGGCATCGGTGCTCGCCTCATGCACCGATAGCCCTAACGAACCCGCAACAATCGACTCAAAAGGGAAACCGGAAATGAAGTTCTCGCTCACTCATCCCTCGCAGACGCGCGCCACCGACACCTCCTTCGAGCAAGGGGATGCCGTGGGCCTGTATGTGGCGGAGGAGTCAGCCTCATTTGAGATAGCAGGCAACGCAGTCAACAACGAGCGCCTCGTCTTCTCAGGCTCTGACTGGAGATCAGACCGCAAACTTTACTGGGACCAAGGGAGCTACAACGTCTACGCATATTATCCGCGTCTTGACCATGTCTCATCCGTCTCAGACCTCCCCCTACAGGTCAGCACAGACCAGACGGCAGGGGGATACGAGGCATCCGACTTCCTTCACGCCTCAGCGCTCGGAGTGAAGGCCTCGCAGAATCCAGTCAGCCTGACGTTCCGACACATCATGAGCAAGCTCACCGTCCGCCTGATCAAAGGGGAGGATTACGAGGGAGAGATTCCCTCAGACGCTGTGGTATATGTACACAATACCGTCACTGACGCTACCGTCGACCTTGCGGCAGGAGTAGCCACACGCGATCCGCGCGGTCAACGGCATACAGTCACGGCGCGACGCAACGGACAGGCCAATTACTCGGCGATCGTAGTCCCTCAGCGTCTCGACAACCGGGTGCCGCTGATCGAAGTCGTTGCCAACGGTGTATCGTTCCTCTACGAGAGCAAGTTCCAGTTCAAGCCGGGCATGCACCACATCGTAAGCCTGGTGATGGACAAGAATCCCGAACAGGTCAAGATCGAAGTGGGAGGCGAGATCACCGATTGGAATCAATAACCATCTAACTGAATGAACAAAGGAAGGAGAAGACTCAACATATCGCTTATCATCCTGAGCATCCTGCTCGCCGGATGGGCTGCCCGGATATGCCGGCAGCCTTCCCTTTCCTATACCGACATCCAGACAACGCCGACAATTTCCGCAGTTCCGGAAAAGGATACACCGGACATCATAATCCCTTCCGTAGCGGCAGATATGACTCACGACAGCACAGACGACACTGCTCAACACACAGCTTACAAACCGCAGGATGCTCCGCCGCCGGCCGCAACCACAAGAGTACATGACGCAGACGTACGCTTCATGACCGGCACACATCCCTTCAGCGTGGAGGCGCGTAAGGTGCTCAGCGGAGACCTCGAGGAGACCGACTCACTGAGCAGGCACAAAATCCTCAGCTACTGCGAGCACCTGCGCACATCCTACACATCGCGCGACATCGACTTCCTGCGGCAGGTCTTCAGCGACGATGCCCTGATCATAGTGGGGCAGATGGTGCGCACGTCAAAAAGCCGGCAGCCTAAGGGCTCGCAGAAGGTCATGTATGCCATCCGCTCAAAACGCGAATACCTCGACCGCCTCTCGAAGATATTCAATTCCGGCAAGGATATCGATCTGAAATTCTCCGGCTTCCGCATACGGCGCCATCCGACCATGGAGGGCATCTACGGAGTGACTCTACATCAGGAGTATTCCTGCGGGACATATTCCGACGACGGCTGGCTTTTCCTTCTGTGGGACTTCCGCGACCCGTCGATGCCCGTCATCCATGTGCGGACATGGCAGCCGACCGCCACACTGGCAGACGGCACTGCCGATCTGATAGACATGGGAGACTTTAATCTCGAATAACACGCAGCTGCCATGAAGACGAAACCATCACACGCCATGATGATGCTCATCCTTGCCCTGACGGTATTCCTACCGGGATCCGCCATGGCTCAGGAATACTCCGTAGCTTCCTTCCGCGAGCTTCCAAACGACGTCTCGGCCTTCATCAATCCGGTGCGCGACCTCAACGACGAAGACTGCGCACTGATGAAGGTGGTGGCACCGGCCGACTTCGTCTTCTCGACGCCCCTCGGGATAGTGAAGCGCATCGACAAGACCGGAGAGATATGGCTCTATATGCCAAGAGGCTCGCGCAAGATGACACTGAAGCATGCCGCATGGGGTGTCCTCCGCGACTATGAGTTTCCAACCAGGCTGGAAAGCCACAAGACCTATGAAGTGACGCTCAAGTATCCACGGACTTATAACGGGGCCTCCGCCGATGGGAATCCAATCACCATCCGAGATACGCTCACAGTCACCAAGGTCGACACTCTTGTCGTCACCAAGGTCGACACCCTGATGATGCAACCGACGAGACCTAAGATCCCGCTGGAATTCGACATTCTGGCCGGCATAGGCATCGGCGGACGCGCTCCCTTTACGTTCGCATCGCTGACACTCGTCCTTATGAAGCGGCATGGAGGTTTCATCCGAATCTCATCGCATCCGAGTCCGACCGACGATCCGATCGCCACATGCGACCGCCACGGACTGATCGACGGACAACAGAGATTCTATTCAGGCACCATAAGCAAGAACGTCTTCATGATTTCCGGCGGTCCTATACATAGGATCACGGATAAGTGGACCATCTTCGAAGGACTCGGCTACGCTGACAACAGACTCGACTGGCAGCTCGCTCCGTCGGAAGGAGGAGGATATGTCAGAAACTCATATTTCAGCCACAAGGGCCTGACGGCGGAAGCGGGGGCACAGTTCCGCTGGAACCGCATAGTCTTCTCGGCTTCGGTCATTACCCTGAAAGGCACCGAATGGTTCGGCTCCATCGGGGTAGGATTCCGATTCGGCAAAGGCATCAAGTGGCCGTCATCCATTAGCAGATAACCATAAGACATCGTTTCATGACTCATACGGTAATAAAACACTGCATACTTACACTCGTAATGCTTATGTCGGCGTTGCTGCCTACCGCATGCTCCGAACATTCCAGACCGGATAATCCTGAACCCACAATCCTCATATCGGAGGCTACCGGCATCACTCGCACGGAAGCCACGGTGACAGGAGCCATCGACGGGCCGGGCGGCAACCTGCTGACCTATGTGACGCTTCACTGCGCAGAGACCTCGGGCGATTCCGGCGAGGCAGTGACCGTCGAGGCCAACCCATTGCACCATGCATTCGAATTCCATCTCTCCGACCTGCGCCCCGGAATGAGCTATACATGCCATATCGAGGCCGGGACATCGACCGCTACCCTACGCTCGGACGCCATCACATTCACCACAATACCCAACGACCCACCGAGTGTGTCGGCGATAACACCGCTCTCCACCGGACCGCTGGGCATCATGGTGCGCTTCCGCATAACGGACGACGGCGGTGAAGAAATACTTGAGGCCGGCTGCGAGATAAAAGAACAAGGGAATATTGAAAGCCGACGCATCTACGCAACCACTACCGCTCCCCTGCCCGAATATCTTGAGTTCAGCATCACCGGCTTAACTCCAGCAACTTCATACTCCATAACACCCTTTGCCTCCAACGTATGGGGCGAGACACGAGGCGAGACGATGGAGTACACCACCACCGAATCAATATTACTCACGGAGCCCGGCGTGCTGCAGGCACTTTTCGGTAAAGGTGACGCCGCTACTCTTGATCGCCTCGTCATCGCCGGACCGATGAATGGCGATGACTTCCGAACGCTACGGGCCATGACAGGAGCGGGCGGAACAAGCGATCCGGGTATCCGTGTCTCCGACATCGACCTATCCGACGCTGTAATCACTGAGGGGGGCGGCTCATACGACGGCCAACGCTTCACGACATCCGACCGGGTATCGACCGGCATGTTTGCCGACTGCCGGCATCTACGCAATGCCGTCATGCCCCGCTCCGCGACCGCCATCGAGCGCGATGCCTTCGCCAGATGCTCTTCGCTTAAGACTCTACGGCTTCCCGACAGCGCGGAGACAGTCATGCCCTCTGCGGATTGTAGGGCACTCGAAGCCATCGAGATTTCCCTTGTCAACCGATGCTTCATATCATCAGACGGAGTCCTGCTTGACGGCAATGCCTCGCAGATCATATGGTTTCCCTGCGGCAAGACCGGAAAATATACGTTTCCCACGACAATCTCCTCAATAAGAGAAAACGCCTTCGCCGGGACATCCATCACCTCACTCTTCATTCCCCCGTCGGTGACTTCCATCAGCCGGGGGGCATTCGCGGGATCCGCCTTAAAGGAAATACAACTGCCTGACAATATCACCAATATAGCGGAAGGGATGTTTCAGAACTGCGCCACCTTGAATTCAGTCTGCCTCGGCAGCGGGGTCGAATACGTCGGAGCCTACGCTTGCGACGGCACTGACCTGACAGACGGGTACATACGTGGCGAGGATCCGCCCTGCGCGTGAGCCGG
>JAIDSM010000276.1 GCA_029061225.1 Muribaculaceae bacterium | reverse complement strand
TTGTTTGCACTTATATAACAACTTCGGGGTCTATGATCCCTTATTTATTCAGCAGTCGCTTATTTTAGTGACATTAGGGTTAAGAGTTAAGTTTAAAGATAAATTAACTTGATGGTCAGATTCAGGAGATACGCCGTAATGATGGCATGCCTTGTGGCTTCCGTCTTTTCGATGCTTGCCGAGCAGCGACTCGAGTTCATATGGGGGCATCAGACTACAAGATGCACCTACCTGTCGCCGCTTTCCTATACAGGTCCCGGCTATGGCCTGGGCTACGAATGGAGACACTCTGCCTGGCGTGAGCGCACGATAGGGATGCAGGCACATGCAGAGTTCGATTACGGATATCTTCTGAGCCCGGCGAAGAACTCGCGGATGTATGACCTTACATTCCGTCTCGACTGGGGTGTGGAGCGGCTCTGGAATAATCCAAACGGATTTAACTGGGCCGTAGGCGCAACCATAGGAGCCGACGGAGGAGTCATCTACCTGCCACGCAACGGTAACAATCCGGCCCAGGCCCTGATGTGGGCCGGGGCCGCATTGACGGCGCGGGGAGAATATGACCGTCTGAAACTCTGCGGCAAACCGCTCCGCATCAGCGAGAGCATTGAAATACCGACCTTAGGAGCATTCTTCTGCCCAGCCTACGGGGAGACTTATTATGAGATTTACCTCGGCAACCATAACGGGCTGGCGCATTTCGGGTGGTGGGGCAACCGTCCCCAGGTGAGAAGCCGGCTGCGTGCCGACTGGCAGCTCGGGTGCTACGCACTGACGCTCGGATTCGACTACCGTTTCCAAGGACTGGAATGCAACGGCATCACGACGCGTATGGCGCAGTGCTCGGGAGTAGTCGGAATAAGGTTTTGATTTAATGCATAATTCATAATGCACAATTCATAATTCATAATGCATAATTGTTTGTCTCTTGAAAACAGACGATAAGAATTATAGACTTAACACTTAACTCTTAATACTTAACACTTAAAAAGGACATTGCCGATGGCAATGTCCTTTTTTCACTTGTGCGCCCGGGGGGACTCGAACCCCCACGCCTTTCGGCACTAGATCCTAAGTCTAGCGCGGCTACCAATTACGCCACAAGCGCGTTTTGCGACTGCAAAGTTAATAAAAAATACTGATACTGCAAAATATTTACTGAGTTTTTTAGTTTTTCAGTCTTCAGTCTTAAGCCTTCAGTCTTGAGTCTTAAGTCTTAAGTCTTAAGTCTTAAGTCTTCAGTCTTCAGAACTACACCGCGAAAGAAGGCATAACCTGACGAGATACTCTACCGAAGCTACAATTAAGACCTGCTTACCAGTTCGTCGACTTCACCGCATATTGCGGAGGTCTTAGTCAGGTCATTGCGGAGATTGCGTAGACATCGGCGTCCATAGAGCCAGAGCGGAACGGAAAGAGGAAGAAGCGGAAGCGCTATGTAGCCCATCCATCGCTTTGGAGTGGGTGCGTAGACCCACAATACACGAATCATCGGAATCTCAGACAATTTCAAGACTACGCGGGGATCACGACTGTCTGACAGATAGTCTATGGTGCGGTTCAGCTCATCGGCAAGAGTGTGGATGCGTGCGGTATCGATGCCATCGAGGTAATACGCCTTGTATGCCTTCCAAGGATTGCGTACAGGAGCGAGCGACTCAACCAGAGAGCCACACCGTGAAGAGACGATCTCGAGCATCTTCCCGGCCCTTTCCGTATCTATGTCGCGTATGATGACTTCCTTCAGCGGCACATGGCGCGCCGAGCGCAGACCGAGCAAGCGCCTGAAGAAATTCTTGTAGCGGTCGGAATCGAAGACGGATGAGTCGTTCATCGCCTTCCATGTCACATACGCACCCAATGGGGCGAGGATCATGGTCGAGAGCCATATGCCGGCCTCCACGGGCCAGCGTCCGTCGCGGGCAAGTTTATAGCCGGTGTTGTCGAAGATATAGTAGATGAGGAAGAGGAAGATGGAGACCACCAGAGGAGTGCCCAGACCACCCTTGCGGATGATGGCGCCGAGCGGCGCACCTATGAAGAAGAAGATGATACACGCAACGGAGAGGGTGTATTTCTTTATAAGCTCTATCTCGTGGCGGCGTATGCTGCGCTTCTCCTCGTCCATCGTGAGGCTCTTGAACTCGTTGACGTTCTGGTGCTCGCGTGAGATTCCTATCGCCTGACCGATGATCTGCGACGCCTGCGCCGGAGGAAGGGAGTTGAGCACGGAGTCGATGGAAAGCGGACGCGTGGCCTTCGCCATCTCCTCAGCACGCTGCTTCAGTTCCTCCTTACGCTTTACCGCGTACTCATCCACACTGCCATCGCTGCGAAGGGTCTGTATCATATCGGGCTGAGGAAGCACCACGGAGGCATCGCGACGCAGATCGGCTGAAAACATATAGCCGATCGAGTCTACCCTTTGTCCGATAGAGTCTATGCTCTGATGCAGCTCCACAATGTTCTTACCTACGTATTGCTGACGCATCCCCTGCTCGTCAAGACGGTTGAAGTTAGCATCGAACGGAATCAGTATCTGCTTGTCGAAAAACTCCTCACGGCGGAAAGGCACGTTGCGGTCGCTCGTACGCTGTTCACGTAGGTTTTCGAACTGCTCGCCTTGATAAAGATGCAGGTAGAGATGGCTCATCTCGGGAGTCATCGCCATCTGAGCGGAGTCGGCGAGGAGGATCGTGACGTTGTCGCCATGGTTGACGTCGTAGATCATCACGTCGTAGAGCATACCGGTCTCCTTGTTTTTCTCCTTTACGAGAAGGTTATAGCCGGGTATCTGGTCGTAGAATACGTTTTCGGGAATCTCCACCTCAGGCGACTTCTGGCGCACGGAAAAGAGAAGCGTCCACATCTTGACCTGCGCCTTGGGCAGGACATCGTTCTGGAAGAAGAAAGCCGCCACCGCAAGCATCCCCACCACCACGATAAGGGGAGCCATCACGCGGATGAGCGATATGCCGGAGGCTTTCATCGCAGTGAGTTCGAACTTCTCTCCAAGGTTGCCGAAAGTCATGAGCGAAGCAAGAAGGATGGCGAGAGGGAGCGCCATAGGCACCATCGAAAGGGCTGCATAGAAGAACAGCTCCCCTATGACGTCCATCCCGAGGCCCTTTCCCACAAGCTGGTCGATATACTTCCAGAGAAACTGCATCAACACTATGAAGAGCACGATGAGAAATGTCATCGCGAAGAGCGGCAGAAACGTCTGCAGCATGAATATATGTAGGCGCTTTACGATTTTCATACGTTTCAGACTACAAAGTTACAAAATAATTCATCATCTAATGGTCTTATTCCAATATTTTTTGCTAAATTTGCGTATTGTTACGTCTACACGACGGAATCAGACCTACTAAACCTTAAGCCTCGGCCCCTCGGGCTGACCTTAAAATAAATTATAAAAGACCATGACACTTTTTGAAAGACTGACCGCTAAGGCCAAGGAAAACCCACAGAGACTCGTACTTCCTGAATCTCTCGAACCGCGTACGCTCAAAGCAGCAGACTACATTCTCGAAAACAAGATCGCCGACGTCACTTTCTTAGGAAAGGCAGAGGCCATCCTTGCAAAGGCCGACGAACTCGGACTCGCCAACATCAAGGCTGCCCACATCTATGATCCGGACGATGTGGAATTCACAGAAAAATACGCCGAACTCCTCTGCGAGCTCCGCAAGAAGAAAGGAATGACCATCGACGACGCCCGCTATCAGGTGAAGAATCCCCTCTATCTCGGCTGCCTCATGATCAAAGCGGGAGACATCGACTGCATGGTGGCAGGTGCCCTCAGCCCCACATCAAGCGTGCTCCGCGCCGCATTCCAGGTGCTCAAGACCAAACCGGGCATCAGCTGCGTAAGCGGAGCATTCATCATGCTGCTTCCGGAAGGATGCAAGTTTGGCGACCAGGGTATGCTTGTCTTCGCTGACTGCGCAGTTGTTCCTGATCCGACAACAGAGGAACTCGCCCAGATCGCCATCGAGACCGCCAAGACAACGAAGAACATCGCGGGCCTCGATCCTGTAGTGGCAATGCTCAGCTTCTCCACCAAAGGGAGCGCAAGCCATGAGCGCGTAGACAAAGTGCGCAACGCCACCGAACTCGTACACCAGCTCGACCCGACACTGAAGGTAGACGGCGAACTGCAGAGCGACGCCGCCATCGTGCCGAGCGTAGGCGCACAGAAGGCTCCCGGCAGCGAAGTGGCAGGACACGCCAACACCCTCATCTTCCCCTCTCTTGAGACCGGCAACATCGCGTATAAGCTCGTTCAGCGTCTCGCCGGCGCCGGCGCGGTAGGCCCGATCCTCCAGGGACTCGCAGCTCCCGTCAACGACCTCAGCCGCGGCGCTACGGTGGAAGACATAATCAACACAATCATCGTGACCTGCAACCAGTCGCTTTCAGAAAAGAAATAATCAAACCCAAATACCAACGACCTTAAGGTCCTTTATGACTTTAAGGACCTTAAGGACGCTCAAAACAGACTTCAAAAATGAAGATATTAGTGCTCAACTGCGGAAGCAGCAGTGTAAAATACAAGCTCATCGACAGCGACACAAAGGAAGTGCTCGCTGAAGGCGGCGTAGAGAAGATCGGTCTTCCCGATTCATTCCTTAAGTTCAAGCGTCCCGACGGCTCCAAGGAGACTATCACGGTCGAGATGCCCGACGCCAAGTCGGCTGTGGAAAACGTAATCAAGGTGCTCACCGACCCCAAGGATGGCGTCATCAAGAGCTTCGACGAAATCGATGCCGTAGGTCACCGCGTGGTGCACGGCATGGACAAGTTCAACAAGTCAGTGCTCATCACTCCCGAGGTAATCGAGAAGGTGAAGGAATGCTATACGGTGGCTCCCCTCCACAATCCTGCCAACATCGCCGGCATCGAGGCCGTCACCGAACTCATCCCGAGCGTACCTCAGGTGGCAGTATTCGACACCGCCTTCCATCAGACCATGCCCGACTACGCCTATATGTATGCCCTCCCCTATGAGACATATGAGAAATATGGCGTGCGCCGCTACGGTTTCCACGGAACGAGCCACCGCTACGTAAGCAAGCGCGCCTGCGAATTCCTCGGTCTTGACTACGACAAGCAGCGCATCATCACCTGCCATATAGGCAACGGCGGCAGCATCGCTGCCATCAAGGACGGAAAATGCGTCGACACCTCCATGGGCCTCACCCCGACAGAGGGACTCATGATGGGCACCCGCGTAGGCGACGTGGATCCGGGAGCGCTCGTCTACCTCATGAAGGAGATGAACCTCGACGCCGACGGCGTGATGAACCTCATCAACAAGAAGAGCGGCGTAGCCGGAGTTAGCGGCATAAGCAACGACATGCGCGACATCGAGGCAGGCATCAAGGCCGGAAACGACCGCGCACGCCTCGCCCTCGAGATGTATGAATACCGCATCCTCAAATACATCGGCGCGTATGCGGCAGTGCTCGGAGGAGCAGACATCATCGTCTTCACCGGTGGTGTAGGCGAGAACCAGATCAGCACTCGCGAGAAGATCTGCAAGAAGCTTGAATTCCTCGGAATCACATTCAACGAGGAAGCCAACAAAACACGCGGCGAAGAGATCGAGATCTCCGGAGCAGACTCGAAGGTGCACGTAGTAGTGATACCTACCGACGAGGAACTTATGATCGCCCAGGACACCGCAGCCATAGTAGGCAAGTAATCTTCCGCCTATGCTTGGATTCGTAACCTGGAACGCCGACCCGATACTATTCTCATTCGGTCCTTTCGCCGTAAGATGGTATGGATTGATGTTCGTCACCGGCTTCTTCATCGGCTATCAAATCGTAGCGGCGATGTTCAAGCATGAAGGAGCTCCCGAGAAATGGCTCGGGATCCTACTCACCTACCTTGTGGTCTGCACCATTGTAGGCGCACGTCTCGGACATGTACTCTTCTATGAATGGGACTACTATTCGGCACATCCTGCCGAGATCCTGAAGGTATGGAACGGCGGCCTCGCCAGCCACGGAGGCACCATCGCCATCTTCATCGGCATCTGGATATTCAGTAAGCTCGTCACGCACAAATCGATGAGTTGGGTACTCGACAAGATAGTCGGGCCAATCGCCCTCACAGGCGCCCTGATCCGCCTCGGCAACCTGATGAACTCGGAGATCTACGGAGGACCTACCGACCTACCTTGGGGATTCCTCTTCGTCCGCAACGGCGAGACTCTCCCCTGCCATCCCACACAGCTTTACGAGGCAGCATGCTACTTCGCACTCTTCGTGCTTCTTATGTGGATGTACTGGAAGAAAAACGCGGAAGAACGTCCTTGGCTTATGACCGGCATATTCTTCCTTGTGACATTTGGATCACGTTTCCTTATAGAGTATGTGAAAAACGTTCAGGTGCCATGGGAAGTGCAGATGCGTGCGGAGTGGGGCATCGACCAGGGTCAGCTTCTGAGCATACCCTTTATCCTGATCGGCATCGGAATGATAGTCTATGCACTGGTCAAACCCAGACAGCAGTGGAACTTCCCGAATAAATTCTCGGATTCTGATTCGAAATAAGCATTATAGAGGAATGGATGCACGACGTGTGCGTCCATTCCTTATCTCAGACCGGTAAGGATACAAAAAGGGGACCAATCTCACGATTGGTCCCCTTTTTGAGTTACGAGTCTAATTTAATATTAAACACCGTTTTTCTTAATGAACAAAAATCTATCTTCTTTATGATTTTTAAACACTTCGGATTGCAAAATTGTTTCAAAGACGTTACATTTTAACGTTTGTTAAAATAAGTCTTAAGTCTTCAGTCTTCAGTAAGAAGCTCGCGATGGAAAAAGGGGTCAGCTGAGGATCGGAATTACTCTTTGCAAGGCAGCAATGAAGGCGTCAACCTCTTCCTTTGTGTTGTAGGCGGCAAAGGAGGCCCTCACGGTGCCGCTGATTCCGAGCCGCTGCATGAGAGGCTGAGCGCAGTGATGACCGGTACGCACCTCCACTCCGAGTTTATCGAGAAGCATACCCATATCGTAATGATGTATATCACCGACAAGAAACGAGATAACGGCACTCTTATGCGGAGCATTGCCGAAAATCCTCATTCCCGGTATCTCACGCATCCGCGACTCGGCATACTCCAGAAGTCCATGCTCATGCTCCGCGATATTTTCCATTCCGACCTCATCAATAAAGTCAAGAGCCTTAGGGAAGGCTCCGATACCAACAAAATCGGGTGTACCGGCCTCAAACTTAAATGGGAGGTCGGCGAAAGTAGTACTTTCGAAACTCACATGGGCTATCATCTCCCCTCCACCCTGGTAAGGAGGCATGCGTAGCAGGTGCTCCTTCTTTCCGTAGAGCACACCGATGCCTGTCGGGCCATACATCTTATGAGACGAGAAGACGTAGAAGTCGCAGTCGAGTTCACTTACATCCACCTTCATGTGCGGCACGGCCTGAGCACCGTCGACAAGCACAGGCACTCCCCTGGAATGAGCGAACGCAATCATCTCCTTCACCGGATTGACGGTACCGAGCACGTTGGATACATGACAGAACGAAGCCATGCAGGTATTCTCATTGAAGAGCGAGCGATACTGGTCGAGAAGCAATTCTCCCCTGTCATTGATATCCACCACCCTTATCTTCAGATCGGGACGGCGAGACTGCAGAAGCTGCCAGGGAACGATATTGGCATGGTGCTCCATCACAGTAAGGATAATCTCGCCGCCTTGCGGGAAGAGTGAGCCGAAAGACGAGGCCACAAGATTTATGGCCTCTGTCGTGCCACGCGTAAATACCACCTCCTCAACGGAAGAAGCTCCTATGTAATCGCGCACCCTACGCCGACATTCCTCCTGAAGCTCGGTGGCTTCCTGCGAAAGCGTATGGACACCCCGGTGAACGTTGGCCTTGAAGTCGTCGTAGCCCGCGACGATGGCATCCACCACGCTCCGGGGCGTCTGCGAAGTAGCGGTATTGTCGAGATATATCAGCGGTTTGCCCTCTATCTTGCGCGAAAGGATGGGAAATCGTTTTCTTATTTCCTGAACGTCATAATCCATCTTTGACAATCATTAATTGATCATTGATAATTGATCATTTATCATTACATGAGACCGGACAAGACGCGCAAGCAG
>JAIDSM010000275.1 GCA_029061225.1 Muribaculaceae bacterium | reverse complement strand
CCAAACCACTTTGAAGGAGTCTGCACCACCTTCAAGGTAGCCTCGCCGTTCTGGATGAGGTCGTTGACTACGGTCGGGATATAGAACTCCGACTTGAGTTCATTGCCATGCTCGGTAAGGAACTTCACGAAAGCCTTCTCGCTATAACCGAAATAATCAGGAGTAAAGCCCCACATGTTCATGCTGACGCTGCTTCCGGCGGGGAATGGTTTCTCCACTTCGTCCTCTATATGGATGAGGCCTTCCCCCTTGCGCTGGATGCCGTGGCATTCCTTGACTCCGGTCAGATAGCCTTCTTCGTTCACCTCGCAGAGTCCGCGGCTGACACCACCGTTCTCACTTAGTGTATTCTCGATACGGAATCCTATCATGCAGTATTCTCCCGTCTTTCCTTCAAGGTCCTTGAGTGTTTCCGCAGCAAGCTGGAAGCTCTCAGGGCCGTAATAGTCGTCGGCGTTGATCACCACGAAAGGCTCCTTGATCACGTCCTTGGCCATCAGGACCGCATGGTTGGTGCCCCATGGTTTCTGGCGGCCTTCGGGCACGCTGAAGCCTTCGGGAAGGTCATGGATGTCCTGGAATACAACTTCCACCGGAATGTGGCCCTCATATTTGGAGATCACCTTATCGCGGAAATCCTGTTCGAAATCATGACGGATTACAAATACGATCTTGCCGAATCCGGCACGCAATGCATCATAGACGCTGTAGTCCATGATGGTCTCTCCCGAAGGGCCGAGTGAATCAAGCTGCTTGAGGCCGCCATAGCGGCTTCCCATTCCTGCAGCGAGGATAAACAATGTAGGTTTCATTTTTTATCTGTGTTTTTAGGTAAGGTTTTTATTTTCTTAGCTGTATCATGAGTTTGAGCATGAAATCGAAGAGCACGAGTCGTGCGTTCGCGTTCCTGAGCACGTCGTCGTGGGCTCTTTGTATCTCCGACATGATGCGTTCTACGTTTTTATGATTTATATAAGGAGAGAACCTCACGTTGAAGTCCGCCTCCGCCTTGGTCATCGAGTTGAGGCCTTCTGTCTTAAGGTTGAAGATGAAGCTTTCACGGGTCATACGGGCGCAGTATGCGAGAAAGCGGGCGGTCTTCTCGCGTCCCATGGCGGCAACGGAGTCACTGAGCATTCTGAGCGCACCTGCATTGCGCGTGTACGCCAGACGCATCATCTGTATGAAGATGGCGGAGAACTCCTTTATCTCTCCCCCCTCGCCGGTCATGTCGAATGCCTTGACCATGCTTCCTTCCGAAAGAGCCGCCACTTCCTGCGCCTCCTGATACGCTATGCCCTCGCCCGTCAGTATTCCGGCTACTTCCGCCTCGCTGAGCGGCTTGAGGTTGAATCGCTGTGCGCGAGAGAATATTGTCGGTAAGAGTTTGTCCGGTTCATTGCTGACAAGAAGGAAGATGGTGTCGGGGAAAGGCTCCTCAAGTAGTTTGAGCAGAGCGTTGGCGCACTGGGGCTGCATCCTTTCCGGCATCCAGATGACGTAGGTCTTGTATCTGTAGGCGAAACTTGAGAGAGCCGCCGTGCGGGATATCTCGGTGGCGTCGCTGCGGTATATGACAGGCACAGTGTTTCCTGCCTCTATGGTCTTTGCCCATTCCTCCTTAGGCATATAGGAGTGCCTGTCGAGGAAGTCATTCCATTGCGGGAGGAAGGTATCCGTACTCTTTGTAGAGGCTCCGGTCCGTGGAAATATGAAATGCACGTCAGGATTGTTGTGATGCGCGTTCTGCAGGCATGCCGGACATTTTCCGCAGCTGTCTCCGTCATGGCGGTCCATGCAGTAGAGGTAGCTTACGAAGGCCCTTGCCAGACGCATCTTGCCGATCCCTTCCTGTCCTCCGATCAGTATGGCATGGGGGATGTGGTCGGTATCGACAGCTTCCCTAAGGGAGTCTATTATGGCCTTATGTCCGGTGATGTCGGTGAATTTCATTTCAATTTTCTATGGAAAGCGGCTGTCGCGCGCGTTAGACATCGCAAATTTACAAAAAAAATAAGGTTGTTCCAAATTTTTTTTGTAAGTTTGCAAAAAAATAAGAAAACATTCCGATGTCAGTTCCTTTTCTTCAATCTGTAGCCCGAGCCTATGCAGAGGGCGGACAAGACCTGTCAGACCATTTGTTTCTGTTTCCAAGCAGACGTGCCTGTACGTTTTTTCTGAAACGTCTGACGTCCGAGCTTAAGGGGCGCGTGGCCATGCTGCCTCGTGTAGCCACGATGTCCGACTTCATCGAGAAGGCATCCGGAAGAGTCGTGGCCGGACGCATCGAACTGCTCTTCATAATGTATAAGGCCTACCTGCGCCTTCAGCAGTCGCGGGGAACTGAACTTACGCAGGACTTTGACCGGTTTCGCCGCTGGGGCGAGACAGCGCTGTCAGACTTCAACGAAGTGGATATGCAAGACGCTGATCCCGATGAGATATTCAAGAATGTCAAGGATCTGCGTGAGATAAGCTCCAACTTCCTGACAGAAGAACAGCTGAAGGTGATGGAGGAGTTCTTCGGACAGTCATACGACCCTGTCGACACTGCGCGAGGATTCTGGAAGGACTTCCACGACAACAAGGAGAGCGAGCTTCATCGGAGATTCCTCCCCGTATGGCAGACGATGGCACCCCTCTACCATGCCTTCCATGAGGATCTTGAGCGCCGGGGGCTGACCACTTCCGGGGGTGCCTACAGGCTTGCTGCCGAAAGGCTTGAAGAAGGTATTCCTAAGGAAGTGGCCGCCGGCAAGGTCGTCATAGTTGGGTTCAATGCCCTGACACGGACCGAAAGGAGGATATTCGACGCGCTTGCCTCCTACCGGACCGATGACGGGACAGAGCCCTACGCCGATTTCTTCTGGGACACCCCGGGTCCGGTCATCAACGATAGGACCTCCGCAGCAGGAAGATATGTGCTCCGCAATAAAGATCTATGGCCATCTCCGCAATGGGCTGAAAGCTTCCTGGCGGCTTCCGACGTGAAGGAGATGCCGGAATCTATGACGGTGATCGCCGTTCCTTCCGACTCGCTGCAGGCTAAGGTGGCGTGCGATACGATAGAGGAAATGGGCTGTCGCATAGACTCATCCGATTTCAAGGAGGCAAAGGTGGCGGTGGTGCTCCCCGATGAAAACCTACTGATACCATTGCTTTACTCGCTTCCTGACAATATCGAGGATGTCAACCTTACCATGGGCTATCCCCTGCGACTCTCGGGAGCCGCCACATTCGTCGCGCTGCTCCGCCGTCTTCAGGGAAGCCGTAGGAAATCCGGCGGCAACATAGGATACTACTTCAGGGACTTCGAGGCCGTGCTGTCGCATCCGTTCAGTCAGGCGATATTCGGAGATAGCGTCACAAAGGTGAAGGAGTGGATCAAGAAGCATCATCATGCGGTAATCGATCTGAGGCAGCTCGGAGCTGTCTGCGCGGAGATGGCGGAATTGCTGCGGCCTCTGGCCGATGACGCTTCTCCCGAAGAAGCCGTGCGCTGGCTCGATGCGGTCTTGAAAAAGGCTGTAGATTCAGTGGCCCGGTCAGGAAGCATGCTGCTGAAAGCCAATGTAGACGTTGCCAATGTGGAGTTCTACCGATTGGTGCTCGGACAGATGCTGGAGGTGACTAAGGAATACGGCATCGAAATGCAATGGCGCACTTTTCTTTCCATGACCGACCGCATGGTATCGGCCGAGACTGTGACTTTCGAGGGTCAGCCCCTGCGCGGCCTCCAGGTGATGGGTATGCTTGAGACCCGCGCCCTTGACTTCGAGCGGATAATTATTCCTTCACTCAACGAGAGGATACTTCCTGCCCGAAGGAGGGTACGCACGTTCATATCCGATTCACTCCGGCGTGCCTACGGTCTGCCTCCCGTGAACTATTCCGAATCCATATTCGCCTATTATTTCTTCCGCATGATAGCGAGAGCGAAGGAGGTGGTGCTCCTCTACGACGCGCGCTCGTCGGAGGGAGCGAGAAGCGGCGACGTCTCGCGCTATGTGCTGCAGCTTCAATACCTCTATGCGCGGCAAAACCTGAGGCTGGAGTCGCGTTCGTTTGATATCTCCAAGTCAGACCTCGGGCCCTCGCCGATCGATAAGAGCGTAGAGATTATGGAACTCCTTTCAGCCTACCGTGACTGCGGACCTCAGGGACGCAATCTCTCGGCCACAGCCCTCACCCGTTACGCCGACTGTCAGATCCGGTTCTATTTCGAGCATCTGCTCCGCATTCGCACCGATGAAGAGGCGGTGGAATACATCGACGCGATCACACAGGGCAACATCCTGCACTTCGTGATGCAGAACATCTATCTGCCTCATGACAAGCAGGGACGCTATCTCGAACACCCGGAACTCATAGACGCCGGGATAGTAAATGCGAAAAAGAAAAACACCGTAGAGATAGAGCGTCTGATACGCGTCGGAGTCAATAAGGAACACTTCCACCGTCCCGACGACCGACTCGACACCCCGCTAAGCGGATCTGTGGCTTATGTGGCCAGAATCCTGCAAAGCCAGATTGTAAGGATTCTTGATTTCGACCTACGCCAGACCCCATTTATGCTCTACGGCGTCGAGATTGCCGGCAACGTAAGCATACGGATGCCGGAAGGAGCACCGGTCAACATGAGGTTTGCCATCGACCGCCTTGACAGGCCGGCAGGCTGCGACAGTCTTCGTGTAGTCGACTATAAGACCGGATCAGTGCATGTACAGACTGAATCGATGGGCGACGTGTTTGCCGGAGATCCTAAGGGGCGCAATCTCCTTCAGCTCTGGCTCTATGCCAATCTTTTCGATGCCCTTCCCGACAGAAACTTGAAGAAAGATTCTCCGCGCCCGGTTCTTGACCTCTTTGGCGAGAACAGCGGTCTCCCGCATCAGCCGCTGGTGCTCGAACTCTATGATGTCAATAATCTCAGGAGCGGCAAACCTACCTATCCTAAGATAGGAGCGGATATCCAGAAAGTGCATACGGAGCAGAACGCAGAGTTTCTCGATAATCTCGAAGCTACCCTTACGGAACTCTTTGACCCTGACCAACCCTTCCATCCGGCTTCCAATCCGGCCTCATGCGGATACTGCCCGTTCAAGACCATATGCTGGCGATAGCCCCGGCTTCAACGCGCCCGCGTCTGCACCGGATGCACGCGACGTGCGTCCCTAACCTGAGGATATTTTATGCTGACGTATAAAAAAATCATATAAAATTCGTTCGGTATCAATATTTTTTTGTAATTTTGCATCCGGAAAAGCCCAAAAGCAATAAAGGGCGGCTTAAAAGGCATCGGGTATGCCAGGAAGCCGGACCCACTGTGTGATGGGAAATATAGTTTTATTTTTAGTAACACAACAGAAAAAATGAAGAAATTCGCTCTTAAGGCTGAGGCTCGTGAAAACCTTGGCAAGAAGGCCGTGAAGGCCATCCGCAACGAAGGTAAGATTCCCGCTGTCCTCAACGGCGGCAAGCTTGTAGAACTCCCCTTCAACGGCACTCTTGAAGCAGGCGAGAAGCTCGTTGAGCTCGACGCAAAACGCGGCATGATCACCACCGACATCGTTGTAAAGGCTGAAGACGTGCGCAAGCTCATCTATACTCCGGAGATCTTCGAGATCGACCTCGAGCTCAACGGCAAGATGCGCAAGGCAGTCCTCAAGGACCTCGCTTTCCAACCCGTAAAGGATACCGTCCTCCATATCGACTTCCTTGAGGTATTCCCCGAGAAGCCCATCATCATGGAAGTGCCCGTGAAGATCGAAGGCCACGCCGAAGGTGTGAAGGCCGGTGGTAAGCTCCAGCTCTCCATGCGTAAGCTAAAGGTTAAGGCTCCTTACACTGAGATTCCCGAGCAGCTCGTAGTAAACGTCGACAGCCTCGGTCTCGGCAAGTCGCTCGCAGTAGGTGATCTCCACTTCGAGGGCCTCGAGCTGATGAATGCCAAGAACGCTGTAGTCTGCGCCGTTCAGCTGACCCGTGCGGCTCGTGGTGCTCAGGCAAAGGAAGGCAAGTAATCCTCAGCTTCAAGCAAACACACTTACAGAGGGCGATATGGAAATTCCATATCCCCTCTTTTTATAATATTCTATGGCTTTTAGCTCAATCTTAAGATGGCTTAAAAGTAAAAGCCATCATGACAAGGAATACGAAAACATGAAAAGATATTTGATCGTAGGTCTCGGCAACATCGGCCCTGACTATGTCGGCACTCGCCACAACGCCGGCTTCATGACGGTGGATGTCCTGGCCCAGCGTGCCGGAGCCGCATGGATATCATGCCGCTACGGCGACATGGCAATGGTGAAGGTGAAGAATTGCGAGCTGATGCTGCTCAAGCCCTCAACCTTCATGAATCTCAGCGGAGTCGCCGTACGCTACTGGATGAACCACGAGAAACTTCCCCTTGAGAATCTCCTCGTGGTGGTCGACGATCTGGCACTTCCATTCGGAACAATACGCCTGAAGCAGCGTGGTTCAGACGGTGGACACAACGGACTCAAGAACATTGCCTCTGAACTCGGCAACACAAACTATGCCCGTCTCCGTATCGGCGTGGGCAATGAATTCACACGCGGTCATCAGATCGACTTCGTGCTCGGCACCTTCACTCCAGATGAAAAGAAAAAACTCCCGGCTATCCTCGACAAGGCGGCAGACTGCGTGCAGGCATACTGTCTGTCAGGCCCGGCATTCGCAATGAATCATTTCAACTGATCATCATGTGAGACTTAAAACAAAGCTCCGCTTCAGTCCTTCCGGACTGAAGCGGAGTTTGTCATTATCGGCGATATTCTTATCAGAAGATTCTCTTTGCCACCTTACCGCCCTTGCGCTCTATTACAAGCTGTCCTTTCTGAGGCTCGGCTACACGTAGGCCCTGAATTGTAAAGTATTCAGCAGTAGTGAAATCTTCAGCCAAATTCTCATCAACGGCACCCAAATCTGCCGGCAATCCTTTGAGTGTGAATTCCAGTTTTTCAGAACCACATTCCATACGTACCTTGCTCATGCCTCCATCCAACGAGGGCTTATTGTCATCTGTGATATCACCCATGATATGAATTTCGATGTTTGCAGGGGTTGTACCGATCTTTCCGGAAGCTGACGCAATGCCGTTTTCATAGACTATACACTGTATAGGCCAGCATATTTCAAACGGGGTCTGGCCTTCCACCTGCGTCAGAGTGACGGCTAAATTCGCCTCACCTTCCGGTATGGATGCCTCCAGATGGGGATTCCATACGTAATGCACAAACAAGAAGCCGAAATCCTGAGTATAGTCTTCTAATTCACACTGTACTTCGATGACATCCCCGTTTGATACGGGTTTTCCGTTAGCCGTAACCTTGAGGTTCTGTCCTACCGCAACATTGGCCATCAACGCTAATGACATGATGGCTGCGGATTTGAGTGTCGACTTGTAAAGTTTTTTCATATTTTCATATTTTAATATTTAAATATTCAGATTTAGCGAATTGCCTCGCAAAGATACGAAATTCCTCCGAATCGGCAAAAGGTTTTAAGGATTTTTTGCCGACTCTTGTCAAAATTTGCATAAGTGACGATTAATTATTAACTTTGCTGAAGAATAAAAACCTAATGAATATCATGAAAGGAATTTTAAAGTTTGGATTGGGACTGTCGCTTGCTCTTGGAGCAGCCGGATTCAGCAGCTTGATGGCCGGGACGCCGGTTGAGATGCTCGCATTCTCAATGCCTGACGGCAATGGCGGTCTGAAACTCGCCACACGCTCCGATTCCGGGAAGGAATGGCGCCCGATCGGCAACTTCCACTCTTTCCTCGGCTCTGACTTCGGAGCATGGGGCAGCGGGAAGAAAATGCACAATGTCCGACTCGCTCAAGACGATAAAGGGACGTTTTGGGTAGTGTTCAATCCGGATAAGGATGGAGAGGTCGCTGCCTACACATTCTCTGATAACTTCGAAAGCTGGAAACCGCAGGAATACCGCCGTGCCGACTCAGACTATATGTCTGCTCTACCCTCTTCCGTAAAGTTTACCGAACTGACCGAAGAGACCGTGCAGGGGCAGAAAGTGAAGGGAACAGTCATCACTGTCGATTCCGATTTCGTGGATCGACTGAATGGATATATCCACTACAGAAGCAGTCTCGATGCGAAAAACGACCAGCGTGCCGATCAGGATCCCTGGCGCTTCAAAGACCTAAAGCCCCTCAAGGCCACAATCACTCTCGACAAGGAAAATGCAAAGCCGATAAGCGACAACTTCATAGGAATATTCTTCGAAGATATCAACTACGGAGCAGACGGCGGACTTTATGCCGAACTCATCCAGAACCGAGATTTCGAATATTCCGAGAAGGACCGTAAGGAATGGACACCGACATCCTATTGGGATATTCAGGATATGGACCTCTCGATTGAGACAACGGATCCTATACATGCAAACAACAGCCATTATGCCGTATGCAGGACAACCAACAAGTCCGGTG
This sequence comes from Muribaculaceae bacterium, assembly GCA_029061225.1. Taxonomy (GTDB): domain Bacteria; phylum Bacteroidota; class Bacteroidia; order Bacteroidales; family Muribaculaceae; genus Lepagella. The sequence goes on along the minus strand of JAIDSM010000275.1, from coordinate 5,782 downwards.
TTCTGACCAACAAGGGTTTCGACGGAATAGTGCTTAAGAAGGGAGACAAATATCTTTTCAATCTTTTTGCCAGGTCAGCTTCGAAGACCTCCCTAAAGGTGACCTTGACCGACAAGGATGGCAAGGTGCTGGCTCAGGGAAAAGTGATGGTTCCGGCAGGGAAAGAATGGAATAAGATCGAGACGACACTCACGGCCAAGTCTGACTGCGCCGACGCCATGCTGAAGGTTGAGTTTCCCGCAAAGAGCGAGGTAAACCTCGATATGATTTCCCTCTTCCCGGAGAAGACCTTCAAGGGCCGCAGAAATGGCCTCCGCGAAGACCTCGCTCAGACACTCGCCGACCTGCAGCCTAAGTTCATGCGGTTCCCCGGCGGATGCGTGAGCCACGGCAACGGAATAGACAACATCTATGACTGGAAGGGGTCGGTTGGTCCGCTCGAAGCCCGCAAGCCACTGCCCAACCTCTGGGGCTACCACCAGACCCGAGGACTCGGATTCTATGAGTACTTCCAATTCTGCGAGGATCTTGGAATGCAGCCACTCCCCGTTCTTGCAGCCGGAGTCCCGTGCCAGAATTCCTCTCGCCATTCCCATTACAGCCATGATGTCCTTACCTCCAACGGCCAGCAATGCGGCATACCGATGGAAGACATGCCCGCTTATATTCAGGATATACTCGATCTCGTGGAGTATGCCAACGGACCCGCTGACTCAGAATGGGGTAAGTTACGCGCCGAGGCAGGACATCCCGAACCTTTCAATATGAAATATCTCGGCATCGGCAACGAAGACCTCATCAGCGAAGCCTTCAAGGAGCGCTTCAAGATGATTCGCGACGCAGTCAATGCCAAGTATCCCGACATTACGGTTGTCGGGACTGTCGGACCATTCTTCGAAGGCTCCGACTATGAGGAGGGTTGGGATTTCGCACGTAAGGAAAACGTCGGGATTGTAGACGAACACTACTACGTGGCCCCCGGATGGTATGTCAACAACCGCGATTACTACGACGGTTATGATCGCAAGGGTCCGAAAGTATATCTTGGAGAATATGCCTCCCACTACCCCGGACGTGAGTCAAACCTCGAGTGCGCGCTCTCCATAGGTCTCTATCTGACGGATGTGGAAAGAAACGCTGATGTTGTGACCATGACCTCATACGCTCCCCTCCTCTCGAAGAAAGGAAGGACCCAATGGCGCCCCGACCTCATCTACTTTGACAACGAAAGCATATCCCTCTCGCCCGACTATTACGTACAGCAGATGTATGGAGCTAATTCCGGCACCACATATGTACCCTCATCAATAGAACTTACGGAAAAATGCTGCGGGAAATGCGGCAAGACTCCAAAAGCGGTAACTGATGATGATGTCTCCAACCGATTCGGCGTATCTACAGTCATCGACGAGAAAACGGGAGATACCATCGTGAGGATCGCCAACATGCTCCCGGTAAGCGTCGAAGTCGATCTCGAAGGTTATCCGACCGGAAAGGCAGAGATCACATCTCTTTCCGGAAATCCACGTGACACCAAAGTGGCGCCGACAACGACGACTATCGACCTGACAGGCGCTGTAGAAGTCGCACCCTATTCCTTCACCAACCTCCGCATCAAAAAGTAGGGACGCACGGCTCGTGCGTCCGGAGCTGAACTGACTGAAGATATGACAGCGAGACGAATTCTTACAGCGATTGCTCTTATAGTTATGGCCATTGCCATGGCTCTTCCTTCTTTCTCTCAGAATAGATACGACACTTTTCTCGATTCGCTGAAGACAAGCGTCAACCGCCATGTCTACGGTAATAAATGGAAACGTGGCGACTACATGCACCGCGTCCCATACCGCCATATCGTCTCCACTCCGGTTGTGCCTGAAGATGCGGATATCTCATACCACGAGAAGAAGAACTTCTGGAGGGCGGGAGCGGAGGTTTTCGGTCTAAATATGGGACTATGGGCTTTTGACCGCTATGCCCTTCAAGGACATTATGCCTATATCTCCTGGGAAACCATAAAGGAGAATTTCAAACACGGATTCGAGTGGGACAACGACCACCTCAACACCAACATGTTTGCCCATCCCTACAACGGATCGATGTTCTACAATGCCGGACGATCCAATGGTTTCAACTATTGGCAGTCGGAACTCTTCGCCATCGGAGGAAGCGCAATGTGGGAACTATTCATGGAACGCGAATACCCCTCGACCAACGACATCATAGCTACCCCCATAGGAGGAGCAGCACTCGGCGAGGTTTTCTACAGGGCATCCGACCTTGTGCTGAATGATCGGGCTACCGGCGGTGAACGTATCGGGCGTGAGGTAGCGGCGTTTGTTCTCGATCCGATGCGGGGCATCACTCGAATAGTCACCGGACAGGCATGGAAAAAACGCGCCACCTCAGGTCGTCGCTTCGGACTGCCTCCCATCAGCATTGAAGCATCAATGGGAGCGAGATACCTTGCGATGATTGACACAAAAGGCTGGAGGATGGGTCCTGCGGCTGAAATCAACATCGAATATGGCGACCGCTTTGAGGAAAGTACAAAGACACCTTATGATTATTTTTCATTCAACGTCGAACTTCAGGCCATCAGTACCCAACCCCTGCTGAGTCGTATCGAGATCATGGGGCGCCTTCTGAGCCATGAGCTGATCGACGAGCAGCACATCAACATGAACGTCGGTCTATATCAGCATTTCGATTTCTTTGATTCCGATACTATACGAAACGAATACAACGACGAACTTATTCCGGAGACCGTCCCCTACAAATTGGGGGTGCCTGCTTCCGCGGGAGGAGGAACGATGGTGCGATACATCCCCAACAACCGCATGTCGCTCGATGGATACGCTCATATCAACCTGGTAGCGCTTGCGGGGGTTTCTACCGATTTCTACCGAGACTATCACCGCAACTATAGCTGGGGCATGGGGTTCTCTGTCAAGGCCGGTGCCAACTGGTCTTTATCAGACGACAGATTATCTGTAAAGGTTGCCAACCAATTGTATTGCATACGCACTAAAAATAATTTCGGGTCAGGCCAGAACTGGATGTTAAGACCCAACGGTGGAATGATACATATAGTAGGAGGCGACAATGGCAAGACGACCTTCAATCACCTGGAGGCAAGTGTCAACTACCGGCTCTACAGGAATCTATTCCTTACAGGAGGACTTGACCTATATACACGCCACACTCATTATCCCGACATGTACATCGGATTTTATGATGAACCGAAAGACCTGCATCCTTCCGTAATCACCGACAGTTTCTATTTCTCCAGCCAGCAGTTGGGAGCCCATGTGATGGCTACCTATAAATTCTGATTATGGATAATTATTCTTATATCAGACGAAGCACCGTAAGGGATATCGACCGTATCATGGAGGTCTACGAATCGGCTAAGCTTTTCATGCGCACACAAGGCAACTTCAACCAATGGACCGAAGGCTACCCTGACCGTGAGACAATACTGACAGACATAGTCCACTGGAGTCATTACCTTGCGGAAGATGAGGAAGGAAACGTGCTGATGGTCTTTTCATTCATCATCGGAGAAGATCCCACATACAAGGTGATTGAAAACGGACAGTGGCTCAACGACAAGCCATACGGGACAATTCACCGCATCGCTTCCAGTGGACTGCGCGGAGGAATGCTGAAAGAATGCATAGACTATTGCAAGGAAATCATAGACAATATACGCATCGACACCCATGCAGACAACAGCCCGATGCAGAATGCACTACATAGGCTGAAATTCTCCTTTTGCGGAATCATATATACTTCCGGCGGCAGTCCTCGCCTCGCTTTTCAGAAGGATTTCCGGCCTACGATCACGATGGAAATCGACTTCCGTTAGCCAGCTTGAATTGTAGCAACGTAAAACGTCGTCGAATAAGGCCGCTACATAGCGCGACCAGCGGAGAAGTCTCCCCGCTGGTCGTCTGTTCTATTTTTCTATTTTTCATCTTTGTTCTTATAATAAGTTCGCACCCTCATGCATCTTATGCCGGCTGAACTTAGTGCTGATGTAAAAGCGGCTCCAACTGTAGGGTCAGCGAAATTGAAGATACAAGGTTCTCCGGTGCCATTGCTGTTAGATGGCGAGGTGGGAGCTATCCAATAGTATCCTGTTTGAGGTCCGGTGCCTCGGGTGCTATTAAAGGGATACCAAATGGTTTGAGGGCTATCTTGATAGAAGTTAAAATCAATGCCAAGATTATTTTCATTGACTTTGCCGCCACTTTTGGGGCCGAAACTTCCATCTTGATCAATTTGATAGGCCTCTTTTGGAGGTATCATCCATCCCGGAGGACAGGGGTCAAAGATACATTTTTCTGTGTAAGGTGAAGCATTCGCTTTATTGTTAAACCAACTACTCTGGTATTTATCATTAAAATTGTCGTCAAACCATTCAGTAAGGTTGACAAACATATAAGGGTTTTTTACGCTCTTATCGACAGATACTTTTTTTGAGACAGTGATCATATTGGATAATCCAATATTGTTGAAAGCTTCGATTTCTTGGCCGTCAATGTCATAAACCTTTTGTATCTCGGTGTTGTCAATAGGAAAAGGATCTTTTCGGCCGCGCTGGTAATAGAAACCGAATGTGCGATATCCATCATCCGGATTGGCAGACCATGCTCCGAGGTTTCTATCCATCAGAAATCTATGTTTTAAAATATTATCATTAGTAGCCTCCCAAACGCTGTTGAAATAGGTGTGTACTTCTCCGCCTGTCACGGGATAAACCGATTTATCAGGAAGCCATTCATTAAAGGAACCACCCCATTTATCCGGACACTCATCCGGCTTATACTCAGTGATCCAAATATGCCAGCTCCAGAAATACTCACGGTCTTCAATTTTGGGGATTTTATCCTCATCAACTCTCTTGCGGACACCTACGATGACATTGCCGGTGCCGCTGGCGGTTGGACAGAAAGTGAAGTAAGAGTTTCCGTGCCCGTCAAATTTCTTGAGGTCTTTTTCGGAGTCCTCTTTCTCTGCAAACGAAAAGTCGAGGATTCTGACATCGGTATCCTGCCATATCACCTCAGCCACCCATTCATTGTTTTCATTCGTCGGGTCGTCGTCCAAGAGATCTTTTCCATTGATAAGATTCCAGAATTTATTGACCTGGTCAAGATGAAGTTTGAAGATATCTTTGGCATTCGGATCTATCATATAGCAGTTTGAACCACGCAGGTCGGTATACCCCAGTTCGTTGAAGAATGGATCGTCCAGACCTGGTATATCTTTGATTGAAACTTCGATCTCATAGTAATGATTGGGTTTGAAGCTGAATTGTTTCTTCTTTTCCGGATCCCTGCTTGGATAGATGGAGAATTTATATAATGCCTCGTCTAATAATCCTGTATCGGCACCGGCATTCTCTTCGCCATTGTTAAGGTGACATACTATATCGAAGTATGTGGCATCCTCTTCCCGTGTAGTGGTGCCGTTGTCTGAGCCTGTAATATTTTCCGGTATCCAGCTGTTGCATGGTATGTAATAGTCATATCCTTTGTGTCCTTCCTCGCAACGGAGTATTTCGAAATCCGTATGCTGCCGCCAGTTGCGGCTTATCGGCTCTTTATAATTGGCATCTGTGCCGTGGGGAAAAATTTTTCCCCATGGCACGTCGCACCATTGGAAATATTTTAGCAGCAGCTTGTCATCAGGAAAGTCGGTAAGTTTTACCCTTACCTTGCTGACATTGCGGACCAGATCTATCTCAAGATCCCTGGTGTCTTTAGTGATATGT
>JAIDSM010000274.1 GCA_029061225.1 Muribaculaceae bacterium | reverse complement strand
TATACGGCGCCCAACGTGATCTACACAAGGCTTTTCGTCTGCTGCGTCAGCTGTGTATAAGATTCCTATATATATGGGATGGTAAGTCTATGTCAGTGACGAATATCGAAGCCGGTTTCTGGTTGTCAATGGTTGCCACCCCATCCTTTACTACTGCCACAATCATCTGAGGCTGGCCGACAGGAATTCTGACTGCACTCCACTCGCCATCGACCTTCAATGCCGGAGTTATCTCATATCTTCCGTCTGCAAGCTCGGGAAAACGCACCTGAAGGTCATTTCTTCCGTCATCAGGATGATATCCTCCTACTCCGGGGCCTTCCGCATATTTTACTTCTTCAGTAGCTTCAGAGACAAACTTAAGGCCAAGTCTGCTCCCATCAGGCATCGTTGCGAGACTGAAATTGAAATACTGGCCTCCGCATCTGAAGTCCTCGCCGACCTTTACTTCCTTCACGTCAGCATAGAAACTATCGGTGTTGTAAAATATATAGACAGGTTTATCTCCTTCTTTACCGGGACGCACTCCGAGCGTAGCTATCTGCGAGGTATTGAATCCTCCGGCACCTCCTCCTACTCCGAGATCATCCGGATTTAGTGCCGTAAGAAGGAAATATCCGTTACTCAGGCCTCCCCAACCCCAGTTGAAATGGAAGAAGCCGTCGTCCTTATATCCGTCGCATATGAATTGATGGCCACCTGCCGTACCGGCTCCGCTGTAAAGCACCGGAAGACCTTCGGCAAGGTCTGCGTAAATCATGTCTTCCCATTCCTCATAGCCGTAATAGGCTCGGTTGGGCATCCATAGCGACTTGGAATAGCCGAAGATATCAATCAAAGACTCTCCCATCATGACGGTAGCTGCGCCGCTGCCTCCCGGCTCGTAATGCATGTCGACGCTTACTCCGCATCCAAGCATAAGCTCGGCTACTGCATGTCGCGCCTCTTCCGTGCTTTCCTTATCATATATGTTGTCCATCTTGTCCCATTGGAACGATGTCTCATCGTAGTTGAAACTTAACTCTTCCTCACCGGGACGCCAGAAATAGGAATGAGTACCCTTTCCGTGCTCCGGATAATTATGGTATTTCATCACTTGTGCCATTGCGGTGGCGACGCATCCTGTCACAGTCTCATGTCCGTCTACTTTCGGACAAAGGATATTGTAGGGATATTCCTGATTCCATTTCGTCTGCGTGAGAGGTGAAATCTCCTTCCTGTCTTTATGGCAGACTTTGGCAAGAGCTTCGCGCTTCTCCGGATGGCTCTTTAGATAAGTAAGCTGACTATTGTAGAATTCAAACCATTCCTTAAGTGCGGGATTTCCGTCAAAGTTGAATTCTCCGCTGTCTGAGTATCCCAATAATGCCGGAGCTGAGTCTTCCGCAGGAAGCACCACAAAACCATCATCTCCTGAAAAAACATAAAGACTGCCGATAGTAGACTGGAGCTTAAGGTTATTTGATGCGAGAGTGCCGGACGCAGCCACACGCTTCGGACGATTGGAGTTAAAACGCGCAAGCGCTTGTTCAGGACTAAGCGTAGAAGCTGAGGCCGGGATTATCGTTCCGGCTGCCAATAGGCCAAGGAGTAATGAGTTTTTCATAGAAGGTCGATTTATGGTGTTACAGTGGATTGATTTGAACTTATAACAACCAAACCGCCCTTAAGGATTTACACCACCGCCAAAATAAAACATAATCCTCGTTGAATTATGATCTTCAGCTCTCGGCACCACTACTGAGAACCCATTGGGATATGAATATCTCTACCTTTGCTAATGATGCAACCTACCTTACTCCCGGCATCCGTTAATGAGAGCTGAGAGATCAATTCTGCCTTATATTCACTAAAAGTTGTATTCATAAATTAAATACACTATCCCACTGTTATAATCGGCTGCCCAAAGAATGAGGATAGCATTGCCAAAGTTGAAAGTGTAAAGTTGTGTTGTCCACTTAACCATTTGGTTATCTCGCTCGGACGACGGCCAAGAGCGTCAGCGAACTGCTTTTTTGAAAGACCTCGTTCATGCATCAGAGCGTCTATGCGATCTGAAACTGCAAACGACAAATCTATCTCCGCCTTGATGTCAGCCGGAACTGATGCAATCATTTTCCGATATGCGTTCTTTGCTTCTTTCATAACTCAAAAGTGTTGTCGGTTTCAATTATTCTCTCTGTGATTATCACAGAACCATTTTTATGACCTTCCTTTAACAGTTCTTCAAATTTTTGAAGATTAAGTACATATCCACGTAATGAATCATCTTCTTCATATGTACGTGAATTTTTTACTCCACCATTTCCAAGAATAAGGATACCATTGGACAAACGCAGACAATATAATCGCAATTTTGACGAAAGTACCGGTAGAGCCACCACCGAATCATTCATCTTCCCTTCAGGTCGGAATCGTCGTTCAAGCGCACCTTCGTCGGCAATTTTTCCAAGTATCTGGACGATACGCAGAAGATCTCTATTGAGTTTGGCATCTTCTATGAATTTATTATAGAAGCGTTCATACTCCGAGGTGTCTTCTGAATTAAATTGAATGGAACAGAGAGTGCATTGAATGCCTTCTTCCAATAGAATTAGTTCTACTTCACTCCTAGTCTTGATCTTTATTATTACTATAACGCAAAGTTACAACAAAAATTTCATTCAAAAGTGAAATATTCATTTTTCTAATAATCAATACATAGAATGTTTAATTTAAACCTGGGTTACCGAAAACTGATTTTCATTTTGCCATATCAAAGAATAATTGTAACTTTGCAGTGATTAATCCTGAATATCATGACACTGCATAAACCGTTACTTCTCGCTCTCGCGTTTGGAATATCAACATTTACTTATGCTGATAATTCAAACAGCTATCTTAATGAAATATACGCCACTCCTCTTCAGCAACATAAACCGCTTATCATCTGGCAATGGATGGACGGTCTCGTCACGAAGGAAGGCATCACCCGCGATCTCGAGGCTTTTAAGGAAGCCGGACTTGCCGGAGTACAGAACTTCCAGATAGGAGGTCCGCAACAGATGCGTATCGGTAATCCGGATAATGCCATAGGAAACGAAAACTGGAAGGAACTGCTACGTTGGACTCTCGATGAATGCGAACGTCTTGGACTGACTTTCGGCACCCACAACTGTCCCGGATGGTCGTCAAGCGCATATCCGACCGTCAAACCTGAATATTCCATGCAGAAGCTCGTATTCACGGAGACTCCTTACAAAAAGGGTCAGAGAAAAATACAGCTGCCCGCTCACGCAGTCGATCCGCAATGGAATTATTATGAGGATGTGGCTGTAATGGCGATTCCTTCTGATTCTACAGCCACTATTGATCAGATCATCAACCTTACAGAATATTTCATTCCTTCAAAGGGAAGTTTGGTAATTCCGAAGAATATCAAGCTTCCGGAAAACACATCGATCTTAAGAATAGGTCAGACTACAAACGGAAAGACCAACGAGGCGCAGGCTCCGGAAACCGGTCGCGGACTTGAGTGCGACAAGATCAGCCGCAATGCTGTAAAGGCTTTCTGGGACGGATATCCCTCTATGGTGATAGAGACGGCTGGAAGACACGTCGGAAAGACATTCACACATCTTGAGATAGACAGCTATGAGGCAGGGGGCCAGACATGGAGTCCCGTGCTTCCTGAGGAATTCAAAAAGCGTAAGGGCTACGACATTTTCCAATATCTTCCTTACATGATAGGAAGAGTCAAAGAAATTGATGGTGTGGAGAATACCGGGAAGTTTCTAAAAGATTGGGAAAGTGTTGTCACCGACTGCGTAGCTGAGAACTATTACGGATATATGACGCAGCTGGCAAATGAAGCGGGTGTAAAAATGATGATAGAACCCTACGGCACCGGAGGTCAGAAACCATTCCGAATAGTTGACTTCGATAAGATAGTGATGGCAAGCGAAGGAGCCGATATCGCTACTGAATTCTGGCAGGATCCTCCTACTTGGGGATGGAAAGATATCGTAAGGCATGAAAGATCAATGCGAAAGTTTGGTAAACCTCTCCTCATAGCGGAAGCCTTCACATGCTGGCCACTCAGGGCATGGAGCGACAGTCCGGCCGATATCAAGAAAGTATGCGACAAGGCGTTCTGCTCCGGAGTAAACAGAATGATGCTCCATGCAGGAGCCGCCAATCCATGGCCCAATGTTGAGCCGGGAATGTCGTTCGGCATATGGGGTACGCAGTTCGTGCCCGGCCAGACCTGGTGGAAAGCAGGCGGAGCGAAGGAACTGTTCGGATATATGACCCGTTGCCAGACGTTGCTGCAGCAAGGTATTCCCGCGCCTGAGCAACTTCCGAAGATGGATTCGTTCCTATCTTATCGGCGTACGGACGGAGACACCGACATCATCTTTCTTTGCAATCAGTCAGATACCATAGCCTCCGGTCTCGTGCCATTCGATCCCAATGGAAGGAATATAGAGATATACGACCCTTATTCTCAGGAGCGTTATTCATTGACCGCCTCGGAACCGTTGGCTATGGAGATCGAACCACTCGGCTCGCGATTCCTTATTATAAGCCCCGAAGGATCATCGCTACCATCAAAACAGGAGTGGACTCTTACAGACGACATGCCCGTGAATGGAACATGGACTATAAGTTTCCCTGAAATCGGAGATATTTCAGCTGAAAGCCTGTTCTCCTGGCCTGAATCTGATAATCATGATGTTAAATATTTTTCAGGCACGGCCTCGTATACGATTCCTTTCAACATTTCAAAGACACAGCTTGAACCCGGGCAAAGGATGGTGCTTTCTCTCGGAGAAGTTAAAGATATGGCTTCTGTAACTCTGAATGGTAAAGAATTGCCTATCTTATGGAAGGTTCCGTTTGATTGCGACATCACCGATGCGGTCAAGGAAGGTGAGAATTTTCTTGAAATAAAGGTCACTAATCTTTGGCCCAACCGGATGATTGGCGACGAACTCGAACCGGACGACCTTGAATGGAGCGAACCTCTCGTATATGATTACGCGCCCGGAAAGCCCCGCGCTGGATGCTATCTGACTTCCAATCCCGAGTGGCTGCGCAACGGCTCGGAACGTCCTTCCAAAGGTAGAAAGACCGTCGGATGCTTCAAGTTCTTCACCGCAGACTCTCCACTCCTGCCATCCGGACTCATCGGCCCCGTCGCCATTCGTATATATGAAAAATCCAAAAGATAATTCAGCGCTCAACACTTAAACTCTCTAAACCCCTCGAAAACCCTTAACCCAACACAATACCATAAACAACACTTTTATGAAAAAGACTTTTATTTCAATCATCTCCATGATCATGTCCATCATGGCCCTCGCACAGCCTCCCGGCTTCAAGATGCCTGACACCCACCCCGATTTCGCCGACATCAATTATGCCGGCGACAATCTTGAGGGACATAAACTTGACATCTATATTCCCAAAGACGGCAAGGAGAAACATCCTCTCATTGTGGTGATATACGGTAGTGCTTGGTTTGGCAACAATTTAAAGAATGCTGCCTATATGTCGCTCGGCAAACCGTTGACCGACGCAGGCTATGCCGTGGCATGCTTAAACCACCGGGCCAGTACTGAAGCTAATTATCCGGCTCAGATCAACGACGTAAAAGGAGCGATAAGATTCCTGCGGGCAAATGCGGAAAAATATGGTCTTGACACTTCATTCGTCGGTATCACCGGATTCTCCTCAGGAGGACATCTTTCCGCTATGGCCGGGACAACTAACGACATGAAGACACGCTCTTCGGGCGACATCACAATAGACATTGAAGGAAATGTCGGAGGCAATCTCGACCAAAGCAGCGCGGTAGACGCAGTAGTTGACTGGTTCGGTCCTGTAGATATGGCAAAGATGGAAAACTGCGAGACAGTGAAAGGAGCCGACTCTCCCGAAGCCGTACTGATGGGAGTGGCACCTGCTGACAGCCCCGACATGGTCGCCCTGATAAGTCCTATTACATATATCTCCGAGAGCACAGTTCCGATGCTTGTAATCCATGGCAACTCCGACAGTGTTGTGCCTTACTGCCAGGGGGTCAATTTTTCCGAAGAGCTTAAGAAAGCCGGTAAACTCGCCGATTTCATCACTGTTGAGGGTGGCGAGCATGGACCCGTGACATTCAACGAAGATACCTTCAAGGCAATGGTTGATTTCTTTAATTCAAAGCGTAAATAATCGAAGTCACGATATTTGAGTGAGGATCATCCCCTCAAACCGACCATACGTTACATCAATAGATATTTTTTGACCGGATTCACTTCCTTCAAGGTGAATCCGGTGTATTTTTTTATAATCCTTAAACACTTCTTAACCTCCATTCGTTATATTTTCAAACACACTTCTGACGACTATATGCCGCCATGATTCCACACCTTTCTTAATCTTATCAGAAATGAAAAACACTATACTCAGCCTGCTCACCATCCTTTTTGGATTGTCTACGGTTTTCGCACAGTCGGAGAAAGACTCTGTGAAAGTCCATTTCCGTGTCTCCGATACACATATCGACCCGGAATACAAAGGCAACGGAACCACTCTCGACAGCATATTCTCCAAACTCCTGGCAGATTCTATCTCAGACCCCACTCATAGGCTTGTCGGAGTCAAGGTGACAGGTGCGGCATCCCCTGAAGGTTCGGTAAAATTCAACAGATACCTCTCCGAAAAACGAGCGGATGCTATTTTCAATGAATTCAGGTCCAGAGGTCTTCTTGCCGACTCTATGGCTACATTCGAATACATAGGCCGCGACTGGCAGGGATTGCAAAGAGAAGTTGAGAAGGACCCAAACGTACCCTATCAGGCAGAAGTCCTTTCGCTTCTCGAAAAGATAAACGGCTCGAACCCACCCTCCCATCCGCTCGCCGACCTAAAGAACCTAAATGGAGGAGTACCCTATAGATATCTTCTGTCACGACTTTTTCCCGATCTTCGAGCTTCAAGATTGTCAGTGGAATACGAACGTGTTTATCCTTTCATAGAGGTTCCGGATTTCCCGCTGGAATACCCCGATATTACAATGAATCTCACCGGAGAGATCCTCCCCCGTCCTTTTGCGTTGGGCAGTGTCAAGGAATGTCGGCCCTTCTACATGGGTCTCAAGACCAACATGCTCTACGATGCGCTTCTTATTCCAAATATCGGTGCGGAATTCTATGTTGGGAAAAATGTTTCGCTCACAGCTGATTGGATGTATGGCTGGTGGGATAGAGACCGCACCCACTACTATTGGCGTGCCTACGGAGGCAATCTCGGAGCAAGATGGTGGTTCGGAAAGGAAGCCGATGAAAAACCACTCACCGGACATCACCTTGGCATATTCGCCGGTGTCATTACCTATGATTTCGAGCTCGGTAAAGGAGGTATAATGGGTGGTATACCGCGTGGAACGCTTTGGGACAGATGCAACTTCATCTCCGGCATTGAGTACGGATATTCTCTTCCCGTGGCAAAAAGACTGAACATTGATTTTTCTCTCGCTCTCGGATATATGGGAGGCAAATATATAAAATATGAACCAAAACATGGTTTCTACATCTGGCAGTCGACCCATAGACTTCACTGGTTCGGGCCTACCAAAGCAGAGATATCTCTCGTCTGGCTGATCGGATGCGATAACTACAATCGATCGAAAGGAGGTAAGAAATGAGACTCTCAAGAATAAACATACTGTCAATAGCTGCCCTGACGCTCGTATCCTGCCACCATAAAGACGTATATATGGAAGAAGAGATGACATCTGAACTGCAGGTAGTTTTCGACTGGAGAAATGCTCCGGATGCAGATCCTGAGTCAATGGCTCTATATATGTATGAGGAAGACGGTCATAATCCTATGCGTTTCATATTCTCGAATAAGACCGGAGGTTTGATTAAGGCTCCTTTCGGGGTAAGGCATGCCATATGCATGAATGCTGATAATACTGACTGGGCTCGCATGAGAAACCATGAGGATATTGAGACACTCGAGATATACACGGAAGACGCCACTGAAATCGGAACACGCGCCGATAACGCCACTACGGTTCCCAGACCGGAAGGAACAGAAAACGAACGAATAGCAGCAACTCCTCATATGTTATGGAGCAGCCGTTCAAATGGCATCAGCATCGTTCCTCACGATGGTATGCAGACAATCACGATGTATCCTCAGGAAGCCGTTTGTCATTATATAGTGGATGTATACGATGTCAAGAACCTGGAGGATGTTGAATCCTCAGCTGTTGACGCCACTCTTTCGGGCATGGCCGAAGGTTACAATCACGGTCAGCAATCCCCCACAGACAACACTGTCTCAATGAAATTCGACCTTAAAGGTAATCCCGTAGAAGAAAATCTTCACGGTGAGTTCCTGACTTTCGGAGAGTGTCCGACTACGGAAGCGAAACATTACCTCACGTTGTATATGGTATTGACCGACGGAAGTAAATGGTATCATTACTTCGACGTTACGGACCAGGTGACAAAAGCTCCCGACCCCACACATGTACACATTATCGTCCGAGGCCTTGACCTTCCGCAGCCACCAAAGTCGGGAAGCACAGAGCTTAAGACGGATGTCAATGATTGGCAGGCTGTCAACATAGGTCTTAAAATGTAAAAAATATTATTATTTTTTTAATTTATTTTTAACAAACCCTATCGCGTTCCCATTCGTTTTATTATTGAAGACATTAAAATACAGTCAAAAAGACTTGAATTCAATTATTGAATTGTAAAGACATTGATAACTCGAAAAACACACAATATTATGAAAAAGACACCACTATTCCTACTCGCAGTGAGCGCTATAGCTCTTGCATCATGTTCTGAAGACGAACCGGTCAGTGTTCGCCAAGCTACAAACGAAGCCATATCATTCCGCTCTGCTATGGGCACAAGAGCCACAGAGACCACAAACGCCAACCTCGACAAGATATTCGTGACTGCCGTCTATGGCGACTCCGTAATGGGTTCAGGAAATGCTAAAAGCTCATTCAGGAACACTCTCTATTTCGACAACGCCGAATTTGACAAGGGTGCAGATTCCTACTTTACCGCGATAGCCGGAAAGAAATACGATTGGCTCGCACCTACCCAGAAAATCAACTTCTTCGCTTACTCTCCTTCACAGGATGAACTTGGAGCGGATATCATGATGAAGGAAGACAACAGCGGTATGACGCTTGAGTCTTTCGCAGTTCCTGAGGATATTTCCGAACAGGTCGATTTCATCACTGCCAACGCATCAGGCACAAGGGAGGCAAATGAGACCAGCGGCGTGGAGCTTACATTTGACCACCGTCTATCTCAGATTGAGATACGTGCAAAATCCGAGAATGACAATTACACTTACAAGGTGATTGGAGCCCGAATCGGTCGTCCGCAATTCATGGGTACTTTCGATTTCAATACAAATCAATGGACTCTCGATGACTGGCACGACACCGCGGTATACACCGCCGCATGCGACACCACTACCCTTTCCGCCGATCCTGTTTCCATCATGGGTGCTTCCGGCAATGCTATGCTGATGCCGCAGACATTGACTCCATGGGATTCCAAGAATGACCCGGACAACGTCGCCAGAGAGGCATATCTTAGCGTTCTCGTCAATATTACCAGAACCGACAATGGAATTCAGATCTATCCTTTCGCAAATGAAAGCGAGTTTACCCACAAGCCTGTAAGGGAATACGGCTGGGCTTCCATTCCTCTCTCGGGCACATGGGAGCAGGGTAAGAAATATATCTATACCCTTGACTTCTCCAATGGTGCAGGTGTCATCGACCCGGACGATCCTTACCCGGGTGAAAAAATTATCGGAGGCCCGATTAAATTTACAGTTAAGGTCAATAATTGGGTTGATGGAAATAACGGTAAGGTCTACGATATGAATGCTGATAAAGTAGAATGATTATAAAGATCTCCATACAAAAAACGAGGTTGCGCCTTTGACGCGACCTCGTTTTTTATATTGAACTATGATTATTCTTATGTCAGAACCCTGACGCTTGTGCATCATGAATCACGATTGGCATTAAAAAGCCTTCCATAGCGTTTCTTCTCGCTGTCGGAAAGGAGCATGATGCATGTCAGCATGCGTGCCGGTTTGCCTTTGCTCCTCCTATGACTGGCATACATGGGACTGCCGTCTTCCATTTTAGAGCTATGACTGCATCCTTCATGAAGCGATATGTTCTCAAGCTTCACTCCCCTACGTAGAAAACGCTCCATATTGACCCCCTGAAGGTCGATATGGGGCTTTTCATCAATCTCCTCAGGGGAGTATACATAATCTCCGAATCCCTCCGCTATGAAGCAATCTGCGAGATCAGAATCCACCTCATACTTATCCTTGCTTATCGACGGCCCGAAGATAACTTTCAGTGAAGCCGGATCTGCACCTTTCTCAATAAGCATATCCATGACATTGTCTACAATGCCCCCTATAGTACCTTTCCACCCTGCATGAATGGCTCCGACACAATGAACATCGGAGGCATATATCAGTATAGGCACGCAGTCTGCCGTCTTGACCCCGACAGGCACATCTGTCTCAAATGTTATCAGCGCATCCGTATTATGGAAAAAACGCCTGTAACGTTCTGCCACGGCGACATTGCAGGAATGAGTCTGCTCCGGTATTATTGCCCACATTCTGTAAAGATCTATCAGATCCTTCTTCTCCGCCTTCGGATCGCTCAGATCAGGCATCAGGCATAGCCCGGTGACATCCTCGTTGGAAATAAGAAACTCCCTTATTATTTTTAAATCAGCCATAAGTTCATATATTAGTTCTTTTATCGAAATTGCTTTTGCTACTCCACATCACTCTTTTTACAATATACAAAGTAATAGATCACAGAGGCAGCCAGCAGACACCAGGCAATGATACCCAACAGCGGATGACGGACCGCGGATACAAAATCGCTCAGAATCCAAATTACAAATATCAGCCAGTTGACAGCCTCTGCCAATGTTCCGGCTTTACCCGGAATGATTGGGATTTTCTTCCCGCTGATATACATGTAAAAGAACCAAATGATCCATGCAAGCAGGACAATACCTGCGATTGTCTGCCATACATATGCCCATGTAGTATAATATCCGTTATGCGAATGCAAGACTATATTTAAGGAAGTGATGCAGCAAGCCATGATTCCAAATGAGAACCGGCTCACCGCACTGCCTGATACGTCGCTGATCTTAAATTTCATATCAAATTCTTATTATTGTTCGTTTACAAATTTACGATATATTTTCCATCTATACAAATAAAACACCTCGATTTATCATTTCCGAAAGGAATCGTGATAGATTCTTTAGACGCAGTTGATTAATCACATAAAAAGAGCCGGCATCCGGATGGATGTCGGCTCCAATATCTTTTTTAAATATTCGCTCGGATGGAGAATTAGATGTAATTGCTCCATACACCGAGGATCTGGTGCAGTTCGGGGCTTGCCTGAGTGCGGAAGTCTGTCAGCATCATGTCGCCTGATACGTTGACGAAGCGAAGGATCGAGTCGAAGGATACGTCAAGCGTTACGAGCTGCGGGTTCTGTGCTACGTTTACTCTCTGGAGCTGGTTGAAGCTGCTAAGGTTTACATTGGTAAGGTTGTTGTACTGCAGGTCAACGAATGCGAGGTTCTGGCAGTTTTCAACAGAGAACTGAGTTAGTGAGTTGTAAGGGAGCCAGAGGTCGCTGAGCATCGGGCAGCCGCTGATGCCGAAGCTTGTCATGTGGTTGTCGCTTGCAAGCAGTGTGAAGAGAGCGGGAAGATTCTGAATGTAAAGCTTAGAAATCTTATTGTCGCTCACGTTCAGGTTCTGGAGTGAGGTAAGTCCTGAGAGAGATATCTGCTGAAGTTCGTTGTAGCTTGCATAGAGGTGCTTCAGAGCGGTGCAGTCGGTGACAACGAGCTGTTCCAGACGGTTGCTCATTACATTGAGAGTCTCGAGGTTTGCAGAGTTGGCGACGTCAAGAGCTACAAGGAAGTTGCTCGAAATGTTGAAGTTCCTAAGCAATGGAACTCCGCTGAGGTCAACCTCTGATAGACGGTTGCGATAAAGCTTCAGAGTCTGAAGTGACGGACACTTCTGGCAGGAGAAATTCTTAAGCTGGTTACGTCCAGCGTTTACCTCTACAAGATTCGGACAGTTGTCAACGATAAGGCTTGTCAGCTTATTGTCGCTTACGTCTACCTTTGTAAGGTTGGGGAAGTTGCTGAGGTCAAGTGTGCCCTGAAGCTCCTTTCCCTTGAAGTCGATCTCTGTCACGCTGCCGTTCTCCATCTTGATTCCTGCCACATTGGAGAGGCTGTTGCCGTTGAGGGTCATGTTCTGCGCAACATATGACTGAAGAGCCTGCATTGCTTTCTTTTCCGGATTCACCTTAGCAGCGAATGTGCTGCCGCTCAGTGTGAGTGCTGCTGCGAGCACGAGAAGGGTTCTTTTCATAACTTTAGGATTTTTAGTGTTTTTGTTCATTTTTCATTGGTTTTAGACCCATCCCATTGGGGGATGGTGGCGTGAAATCGTTCGTGGCTGTCGGTGCTCTTTTTCCACTCTTTTGGCACCCGCTTCCCTCGCGGTTTCATACTTAAAACGCATGGGAGTTTTAATGGTTTAACAAATTACTATTTTTTTTTAATTTTTCTAAAAATGAACCCTATACCTCTTTAATATGTTGTATTGGTATCAAGACTGGAACACGGATCTAATTCGTATTACTCAGAGCTTAAACCTTCAAAAGAAGTCGGGTTCTCTTCACCTCCTGAGTTTTTAATGGTTAAAGTTTCAAGTTATCTTAGTTTTGATATAGTTGATTTTATTCTTAATTAATACTTCATTATCCTCCTCAATTAAAAGCACATTTTAGATTATGATTACATTTCTGAAAATATCGCTCGTAGTAGTTCTGCTGATTGCCATGGTACTGGTGCTTCTGATGATTGGCCACATGGCTCATCCGGAGGAGTCCTCCACTAAGGAAGATAGAGACAGACTGCTTCATGATGTCGAGAATCGCGAACGCGTCATAACCTCTAATAGCATCTTCCATCAGTTTTTCGCGCGCCCTCAGCGCCGTTCATCCAAGTAAGACAAAATTCAGAATTCGTGATTCTCTAACTGAATATCATCCGTCAGGGACTCGTTTTCCATTGTAAAGGAAATGTTTCCTTTGGTCTGGTAATTCGGAGATCCGTTGATGTTAAGTTGCAAGATTTTTTTTGTGTTAGGCTTTATGGTGACTGGTGTGGTGAATGTTTCGTTGGCGTCCCCGCCTTTATGCCAAGTAAACTCAAGAGTGAACGTTTCTTCCTGCGAGGTAAGTTCATTCATCGAATACAGCCCCTCCCAATCACGCTTGGTATCTTTATCCAGTTGAAGACCCTTGCTGAAGATTAAACGATCTGTAGGATCTTTTACCTTTATTCCATCTCTTGTTACGTCTTGAACTGTCACGAATCCTGATGGTAAATCTACGACTTCTATTTTGAGTCCAAAACTTTTATATAACATTTTTATATCTACAGACTGTAAGACTCCGGGATCAAAACCATCCAGAATGCCGTAATATCTTTTCACTCTGGGATATGATATTCTCGCTGTCTGTGTCAGACTTCCAAGATCTCCTGCAACATCAACATGGGCTGTACCTGAATTAAGTTGGCGGAAATATTCACGTTTGCGGTTCTCTACTATGGCATCGTTGCTGTCGAGTGTTGTATATTTGAATGTATCCAAGTCTTCTGAATGATAGTTTGACATTCCCGACTGGTCATCAGAATATTGGAAAGGCTGAGCATACGACTTGTTGATTATAAACACCTTATCAACCTTCTCCACCAATATAGTGGCCTCGAATCTATATGTATAGCCTGTAACTACATTTATCTCTATACCTTCCTTTTTCTTGAAGAGGCCATATGCGTATTTTTCTTCAGTTGCTCCTTCCACCCCTTTTTCCGTCCTGAAGACATTGATTGCGGTATAGGTGTCGCCGTCTTCCGCCCGAAGCAACGGTTCTTCCGACTCCGAGATGAAATCACCGCCGAAGTTCATTTTGATGGTCTTCATTATAGGCTTTTCTTTCGTGGTATGACTACGGTGGTTGCCCGGTTTCTGAGGTTCAAGGTCATTCCGACAAGAAGACAAGCCTCCGACCAAGAGCAGCAGCAACAGGCTGCCGAATAGTTTCTTCATGATAATCATTTAGGTTATTGTTTATTCGTTGTTTCTAAGTCCGCTAAAGAGACTTAAGATTCTTTATGGCTTTATTTATATCGTCAGCACAGAATACATAGCTGCCGGCCACCAATACGTCGGCTCCCGCCTCTGCCAGAGCTGCACCGGTCTTTTCATTCACACCGCCGTCTACTTCTATCATGGCTTTGGATCCGCTCGCATCCCTCAAAGCCTTGAGTTTCCTGACCTTTTCAAGTGTGTGTCTGATGAAAGGCTGTCCGCCGAAGCCCGGCTCCACCGACATTATCAGCACAAGGTCCAGATCTTGGATGATATCGGTGAGTGTCTCTACAGGTGTAGCCGGATTCAATGTCACGCCGGCCAGCATCCCCGCCTCGTGGATGTGCTGTACCGTACTGTATAGATGCATGCACGCTTCCTGATGTACGTTCATTATCGACGCTCCCAGATCACGGACATGTCCTATCCACTTTTCCGGCTCCACCGTCATCATATGCACGTCAAGAGCCTTGCGGCACTCCTTGGCAACCCCCTTGAGCACCGGGAATCCGAAGGAAATGTTTGGGACAAACACTCCATCCATCACGTCAAGATGCAGGAAATCTGCTTCTGATGCGTTTATTTTTTCAATCTCCCGGCCGAGATTGAGAAAATCGGCGGCAAGGAGTGACGGTGATACCTTCATATCGTTGTTCTCATTTAGGGTTGTCGTAGTTCTTCTTTCTGAAAGCGTTGTAGAGGATATAGAGGATGCATACCCCGAAGAGGGCGTATCCGGCATAAGTCAGATAACTGTTGTATTGTTCCACCTTCTCGAAAAGCTCGTCGGGAGAGACATGAAGTGAGAGCCAATAGCCAAGTCCGGCCAGAATAGCGTTCCATACCATGGCGCCGAGAGCCGTGAAAATTGCGAAAACGCCTATGTTCATTCTCGAGAGTCCGGCCGGTATGGAGATGAGCTGGCGTATCGCAGGTATAAGACGTCCGACAAAGGTCGACACCGCACCATGCTTGTCGAAATACGCCTCGGCTTTGTCCACTTTCTCCCGGTCGATAAGACAGGCATGGCCAAACTTGCTGTCGGCGAAGGCATAGACGATTGGGCGCCCTACCCAAAGGGCAAGGAAATAATTGATAAAGGCTCCGCAAAGCGCTCCGAGGGTCGCCACAACAACCACCACGAATATGTTCATGTCTCCTCCGACACCCGTATTTGTACAGGCTAAGTATGCCGCCGGCGGCACGACCACCTCGCTCGGGAACGGGATGAAACTGCTCTCTATAGTCATGAATAAAAACACGAAAAGATAGTTTGCATTTTCTACAAACCACTGGAAAAACTGCGATGCGTCGAAAAGACTTGCGAGTATCATTATCTATTCTTTACTTGTTTTGTCCTGATATTTTGGGGTCTTTACCCTGTTGTGATGCAAATATAGCGATTATATCCCGATCCTACAAAAATTTTTTATTATTTTTGACATTGAAGGATTAATTCCCCTATCCTTTCGATAAATTTACCGTCATCCATGTCGTAAGGAAGCCAATGAATGGGAATACCTCGCTTCTCCATGCCTCGCCACCACGTCATCTGCCGCTTGGCAAATTGGTGGATTGCAATCTCGAGCTGCCGTCTCATTTCTTGGTAGGAAAGTTGTCCTATGACGTGGAGCGTTACAAATTTATATTCCAGACCATAATATATTAGATCTTCCGGCTTCACTCCTCCCGTAATAAGGCTTCTGATCTCATCTATCATGCCTTCCTTAAGTCTTGCGTCAAGACGCGTGCTTATCTTTTCCCGCCTTTCGTCGCGTGGTATATCCAGACCTATTACCAGACTCCGCAAAGGCCTGGCCGTCCCTCTGTCGGCGTTTTCGGCTTCCTCAGGATGCTCTGCGTAGTATTGTTGTATCTCTATAGCCCTCAACGCCCTCTCGCGGGTGTCTACATCTGTGGTATTGTGCAGTGTCTTGTAGTTTTCGAGTATTTCTGTAAGTTCTTCAAGACTTTTTTCTGCCAGAGACACCCTAAGGCTCTCGTTGCGCCCTACTTCAGGCATGACGAGCCCCGACAGTGCAGCCTCCACATACATGCCGGTGCCTCCGCAAAGTACGGGAAACTTTCCCTTTGACTCTATCTGCTTCTTTGAGGAGTGGAAATCGGTGAGAAACCTGTGAAGGTTATATTTATCGCCGGCATCTGCTATGTCTATCAGATGATACTTGACATTTCCGTATTCACAGAGATCCTTCCCTGTGCCGATATCCATCCCTCGGTATACCTGACGGCTGTCTCCGCTAATGACTTCACCGTCAAGGGCCTCAGCTATCTGCACGGCCCGCCGGGTCTTGCCGCATGCCGTGGGGCCAACCACAGCCAAAATCTCGGGTTTCCTCGACATATCCTTGTATCTTGTTGATGGAGACTGGTATGACTACTTGCGGACTGTGCTTCTCCTATTTCTACCGTAGGCTTCACGCAGGAATTTCTTCAGCTTGAAAAATTTTGTATCGCTGTTGAAGCCGGCGATTCTGATCCATTTGTCGTCCTGGAAATCAATGTCACTTTTCCTCACGTCGGCGAGAGTGAGCGTACCTTTGTAAGACCTTATCTTGTTCTTTCGATAGCCTTCCTCATCATAGATCTTCTCTGTAAGCATTATGGTGGAGAGGCGAGTTAAGTCGTTGAGGGCGTTTGATGCGATCTTGAAAGGGGTTTCATTATAGATGCGCTTCACTTCGTCGAAATGTACCCATTCTCCGTCGACCGGCATATCGGTGTAGTCCTTTATGTCTCCGTCAAGGAAATAGAAGTAACGCAGGAGCGAGTGTTTGTCCACGCCTGCAAGATGGCGTCCGAAGAAGAATCGCAGTTCTCCATCGTTTATGCCGGTCATCCTTTCTACTATATTCTTTACTTCCGTCGTGGGAATACCGTTGACCGTACGCTTGGTAATGAACGGAGTGTCCAGCACACCCTTCACTTGGTTAAGTCTGTCTAAAGCGTTTCTGTCAATATAGATGTATTCTCCGCAGATTACGTAAAAACGCAGATAGGTGCGCGCTGTGACGTCGCGTAGTTCCTCGGGAGTTATGATCTCGTTGTGTTCCTGAAGGTCAAGATAGAGATTGTAATACCTTATCATGAAAAACAGCTCGTCAAGGATCACAGTGATGACAACTATCCATACAAATATATACCAGTCCCTGCCGTTACGGTTGATGTCGACATATACTTTGAGGTAATAAGTCCATATGATAGCCGTCAGCACAGCGAACAGAAACGCGAGGTTTCTGAGCTGTATATCCATTTCCTTATTGGAAATGAATCCGAAATAGCCGCGCTCACGAGTGTTTCCGTAGACCATGCGGAAACGCTTGTACGACGGCATGGAGTTTCTGAAGAAAATCGCGAAAAGCGTCACTGCCAGACCCGTCGGAAGAAGCAGAAGGGAAGGCAGATAAGGGTCGTTGAAGAAGATGATTTCGTTAGGAAATCTGTAGAGGCCAAGTATATCTATTACTACAAGAAGTATACTGAGAAATGTATAGCACACAAGGGTATATAGCATGGTCTCCACCACTACCATACACCCTCTCTCTCCGGTGACACTGTTGTTCCACAGCATCGTATAGAGCATCGCGCTAAGCAACAGCGAGACGACAGGTGCCATATAATACGGCACCATATGTGACCCGCACATTACCAACCCTATGCACATGAGCGAAATAGCGAGATTTCGCCATAGATAATAGAGCTGCATGCTGTTGACCTTCCGTAAGTCTTCCATTTCGACGTATAGTTAGTATAATTTTTTCTCTTTAGATTATCGTTTCTTCACTACTCTCCCACTGTTCCGTTACACCCTGAAAAGCTCACAAACTCATAAACCCTTAAGCTCATTTCAGATTTGTGTCAAGGAAGTCAGCCACTTTTCTATAGAGCTGCGTCCTTGCGTTGCATGTGCGCAGGGAGTGATCCATGCCGGTGAAGATCATCATGTCAAACATGCGGCCTTCATAACTGAGTTTTGAGGTGTATTTCAATGTGTTGTAGAAATGCACGTTGTCATCGCTTGATCCGCTCATGATGAGAAGGCGTCCCTTGAGCCGATGGCTTCTTGCTATTGCTGATGATTCCTCATACCCTGCTTCGTTCTGTGCTGGTGTGCGCATGAAGCGTTCGGTATAGATGGAGTCATACCATCTCCAGTCGGTGACCGCCGCCATCGCGACTCCGCATTTGAAAGGAGTGTTTTCTGCGCTCATCTCCATTAGGGTCATGTAGCCGCCGTAACTCCAGCCGAAAAGCGACATTCTGTCGGCATCGACGAAAGCCATTCTCGCTATGGCGTTGGCTCCGGCTATCTGGTCCTGGGTCTCGTATTTTCCGAGGTGCATATATACGCAGTTCCTCCACTCGGCGCTTCTTCCCCCGGTCCCGCGACCGTCTACGCAAGCCACCACGTAACCTGACTGGGCGATATAGTTGAGGCCGTCAAGATGCCACTTGTTGGTGACCTGTTGCGAACCCGGACCATTGTACTGATACATCATCAGAGGATACTTGCCTGACTCCGAGAAGCCGGAAGGCTTCATTATCATTGCGTCCATATCGGCGCCCTGATCGTTCTTGACGGTCGTAAGCTCGAACTTTGGAGCGGATGCGTACTTGGAAGCATATGCGGCGTTCATCTCGAGATCGGTTATCTTCTTGCCCTGCGTGCTCCAAACGGTATACTGAGGCGGAGTGTTGACGTCGCTCCATGTCCTGACATAATAAGTCATATCCTTGCTGAAGGCACACGATTCCCAACCCGGAGTATCGTGAAGAAGCTTCACCACTCCCTTGGCGTCTATCGAAGCTACGTTGCGGTTTACAGCTCCGAGTTTTGTGGTCTGCACGAAATGAGTGCCCGCGGCAGACTTCCCGTAATAATCGGTGACATTGAAGTCTCCGCTGCTGATCTGCCGAAGCTGACGGCCGTTGTATCCGTATTCGTAAAGATGTGTCCATCCGCTGCGGTCTGATGCTATGACGAAGGATTCATTTCCGTAGCTTACCATACGATAGATGTCATTGTCAATCCAGGCCTTGCTCTGTTCGGAATAGACCTGGGTTGCTACCGTAGAACCGGTATTGACGCTATAAATACGGAGATCGTTCTGATCCCGGTTAAGCTTCATGACCATCAGCCGTTCCCCT
The DNA here is from genome assembly GCA_029061225.1 of Muribaculaceae bacterium. Taxonomy (GTDB): domain Bacteria; phylum Bacteroidota; class Bacteroidia; order Bacteroidales; family Muribaculaceae; genus Lepagella. The sequence goes on along the minus strand of JAIDSM010000274.1, from coordinate 9,634 downwards.
TTACCGTCAAACTGGATGTCGGGCACATAATCATCTTTACCGAGCTGAAGCTCCATCTCCTTGGTGACTCTTGAATTAAGGTCGTAAGCGTGCACCGAGACCCTGGAGTTAGGATAGCCCGGAAGTGGATACTTGTATGTGAACGATTGAGGATACGGATCCCCGAGTGGATCTTTGTCGCAGTAAGAACGATAGTCGTCGAAGCTGTAGGCCGGTACGTCTGTCTCGTTCCATTTCACGAAAGCGAGCGTCTGGTCATCGCCGCTCCAGCAAAGGGTGCACTGTACGCCGAACTCCTCTTCATATACCCAGTCCGGCGCGCCGTTGGTGATTTTGTTTACGGCCCCGTCTGTCGTGACAGCTATATCCGTGCGGTAGTCGAGATTGGAGATGAAGATGTTGTTGTCTCTGACATACGCTACCCTCAGACCGTCATGCGACATTGTGGCGCCACGCTGCGCACCCTTTTCAGATACCCGCTGCATGGTGGAGCGCATCGTGTCATAGACGTAATATTCGGCGGTGAAACTGTAGCGCCATATACCCTTGACATCGGTCCAGAGAAGAATCTTTCTTCCGTTGTCCGACACCTGATATCCATTGAATGATTCGATCTTGACGTCTCCTTTCACTGCGTCCAGGTCAAACAGAGTTCCTGTCTTCTTGCCGGTCTCGTAGCTGTAGATGTCTATCTTGCGTCCATCCTTGCTCACCATGCTGTAGGTCTTCCCGTCGGCGAGAGGTCTCATCTCTCCTATGCCGGCGGGAACGCACTTCTTTAAGTCGCAGTAATCCTCCGCCGTAAGTTGAGCGGCGGTCGCCGATGCCACGGCAAGGCCACCAAACGCGGCTAAAGTCAGGACTTTCTTCTTCATTTCCATTTCTGATTATTATGTCGGATCCTATCGATGACAACGACGAAAACTCCGACTGCTATGAAAACATTAATATGACCTCGCGAATATCACACGCCGTGCGGAAGGCTTGCCGGTTACCATGCAGACGCCCGGAGTAGTGTCGCCTTCAAACGGAATACATCTGATCGTAGCCTTGGTCTCCTCCTTTATCTTTTCCTCGGTCTCGGGAGTGCCGTCCCAGTGAGCGAGAATGAAACCGCCGTTCTCGATCTTTTCCTTGAATTCCTCATAGGTGTCGGCAGTTGTTGTCATCTCCTCACGGTATTTACGGGCCTTCTCAAGAAGGTTTTTCTGAATATCCTCAAGCATCTTCTCGACTGTCTCTTCGATTCCATCCAGCGGAAGAGTCTCCTTCTCAAGAGTATCACGGCGCATCACTTCCACCGTACCGTTCTCAAGGTCGCGGGCGCCTAAGGCCAGACGCACGGGAACACCCTTCACCTCGTAGTCGGCAAACTTGAAACCGGGACGCTTGTTGTCGGCATCGTCATATTTCACACTGATACCTTTCGCCCTCAGGTTCTTCACAATACTGTCAACTCTCTCCGAGATCTTGGCCAGACCTTCTGCATCCTTATATATAGGCACTATGACCACCTGGATTGGAGCGAGATGAGGGGGAAGTACCAATCCGTTGTCATCGGAATGGGTCATGATAAGCGCACCCATAAGGCGGGTGGACACACCCCAGGATGTGGCCCACACATACTCAGGCTTGTTCTCCTTGTTGATATAGGTGACGTCAAACGCTTTGGCGAAATTCTGGCCGAGGAAATGGCTTGTACCCGACTGAAGGGCCTTGCCGTCCTGCATCATGGCTTCTATGGTGTAGGTGTCTACTGCGCCGGCAAATCTCTCGTTGGGAGATTTCACGCCCTTGATGACAGGGACAGCCATGTAGTTTTCCGCAAAATCGGCATAGACCTCGAGCATCTTCCTCGCCTCTGCCTCCGCCTCCTCTCTTGTGGCATGAGCTGTATGCCCTTCCTGCCAGAGGAATTCCGCAGTACGCAGAAACATTCTTGTCCTCATCTCCCAACGCATCACGTTAGCCCACTGGTTGACGAGAATAGGAAGGTCACGGTAGCTGTGGATCCAGTTTTTATATGTATTCCAGATGATTGTCTCTGAAGTAGGACGTATGATCAGCTCTTCCTCAAGTTTCGCTTCAGGATCCACAACAACGCCGTTACCGTCCGGATCGTTTTTGAGCCTGTAGTGTGTCACTACCGCGCACTCCTTGGCGAAACCCTCTACATGCTCCGCCTCCCGGCAAAGAAACGACTTTGGAATCAGCAGAGGGAAATATGCGTTCTGGTGGCCGGTGGCCTTGAACATATCGTCGAGCGTACGCTGCATTTTCTCCCAGATGGCATAGCCATAGGGCTTGATGACCATGCAGCCCCTCACCGCGGACTGCTCCGCCAGATCGGCTTTCACTACGAGCTCGTTATACCATTGGGAATAATTATCAGATCTTTTCGTAAAGTTCTTAAGTTCTTTTGCCATAATGGTGCGAATATTTTGTTCCTTAAAGGAATTATCCTTATATCTGTCGTTATATTTTATCCATTCAAGAGTCCATCCCTCAACCCTCAACCCTCAACCCTTAACCCTTAACTCTTAACCCTTAACTCTTAATACTTAATACTCATCACCTGAGCCTATCAGCCGCACGCAGCTTCTTCTGGTCGGATGTGATCAGTCGGAATGCGAGGATGTCTGCGATAAGGGCGATCGCGGGAGCTGAAATGAAGACACTCCAACTTACGGTTGAATTGAAATCCGAAGCGAATCCGGAGGCTGTGAAGGCCGCGATGACGCCTGCTACGGCAGCGAAAAGGCCTGAAACGAGTGCCACCTTCTTCTGAAGCCGCATGTTGCCGAAGCAGAAGATATCTATTAGCGGAAGCAGTGCGGAAAGAAGCGATAGGATGAAAAGCACTATGGTGCTGATGCCTGTGGCTTCATCTGCTGCCGTGGCTATCCCCTCCCGGCTGATGCCGAGAGCTGTGACGTTAAACGTATAGGCTTCCGCCTGAATCTGCCCGAGCGAGCAGAATGAGAAGATTCCCATCATCACGCCTGCTATCAGTAGCATGACGCTCTGCCATCTCTGTATTACCATATCTTTTCTATGTTTTTCTGTTTTTTATTGTGTTTCTGATGTGTAGATGATAATGCTTTTGTTCGAAGCACGCTGCTTCGCGCCTAACAAAATGCAAAATTAATAAAAATTGTGGAGTTTTCATCGTTTTTTGGCATTTAATTTGTTTTAATTTATACGGTGGAGTCCTTTTCACTGCTTTTCATCCCTTAATATTGAGAAAAATGAAAGATAAAACAAAATATTCTCTTCCTTCACGGACAAAAATGCTCCTTTCCGCAGGTCGCTATAAGGATGCGTTCACCCTGCTGCGAAGAAGCCTTACTGAAGTGCCTTTAGCCGGCGCCATGGGTCGGCTGACTCAGGCTGAAAGCACCTATCGCTATATGCTCGATTACTTCGCACGCGGTCTGGCCGACCCCGGCAGGGATGCCATGCTCGCGTCTATCCGCCGCGAGCTCCTTGAGATCGCACGCAAGATAGACAGGGAGACGTCGGCTACAGACTCGCCGGAACTCTTTTTCTCAACTCTCAGGATGTGCCGTCTTCGCCCTGCTTCCCTCTCTTCTGCTTTGGAGAAAGTGGTGCAGCTAAAGGCCGCCGCCGACCTTTCCCTCGCCGCCGGCACATATCCGGACCAAGTGATGTCGCAGATAGAGTCCGAGGAGGAGAAGATTTTCAATATCCTATGGACCGCGGACTCTCTTAATAAAGACGATTATGACGCTGTGGTGTCAGCGGCTATCGGAGGAGCTTTACCTTTCACCACCACCGCTCTCGCCATTGCAGCTGTCGGTCTGTCGCTGATGAAGTATTATTCACGCGATGCTTTCCAGGCTCTCATATCCCTGGCTAAGAGCGATGACTTCCGCGTGTCGGCTCGTGCCCTGTCCACTCTCGTGCTCGCTCTCTCCCACTGGAGCGAGGATGTCTCCGACGACGCTTCTGTAATGGAGGCGTTGCAATCGCTTCCCGACATTGAAGGAATGGATTTGAAGATTCGAAATGTGGTCAAGACCGCGATCCGAACCCGGGATACAGACCGCGTGTCGCGCAAGATGCAGCGCGAGGTCATTCCGGGTCTCATGCAGTTCGGACCCGACATCATAAAGCGTCTCAAGGAGACATCGGAAGAGTCTTCTTTTTCTGATCTTGAGGCAAATCCCGAATGGGAGGAACTGCTTCGTGAGTCAGGACTGGAGGAAAAACTGAGGGAACTTACCGAAATGCAGTCTGATGGAGCCGACGTGATGATGGTGGCATTCTCAAATCTGAAGAACTTTCCTTTCTTCCGGCAGATACGCAACTGGATGCTTCCTTTCACTGTGCAGCATCCTATGCTACGTCCTCTTAAGACCATTGACGACGACGGTGTTTCCTCTATGCTTGAGATGAGCGGCCTTATGTGTGATTCGGATAAGTATTCGTTTGCTTTCTCGCTTGCCTCGATGCCTGCGGCGCAGCGCGACATGGTGATGTCCCAGATGAGCGCGCAGACAGAGCAGATCAGGGAGCAGATGCAGGATCTAAAGGTCCTTAAAGCCGGCATGGAATATGAGGATGAGATCACCCGCTACTTCAGGGACCTCTATCGCTTTCACAAGCTGTTTCCCAAACGTGCTGAGTTTTTCGATCCTTTCGCATCTGCGCTTGACTTCACTTCGATTCCTGTGGTTGCTGACATTATGGAATCGGCAGACTACATAGCGCCGGTTGCCGAATTCTATTTCAAAAGGGGTTATTATGGCGAGGCGCTCCCTCTGTTGCAGAATGTCGCACGGTCCTCATCCTCCAACCCGCATATATGGGAGAAGATCGGATTCTGCTTTGAAAAGGCTCCCAACGGCAATCAGGATGCGATAGAATCATACATGAAGGCTCAGCTTTTCAATCCTGACAGCCGCTGGATCGCGCGAAGGCTCGGCGTCTGCTATCGTCGGGAGGGTGACTACCGCAATGCTATAGAATACCTCGAGATGGCACGACCGGCCGACGGAGTCTTCGACCGTGGACTCTCGCTGCTCATCGCCGATACGATGATGGAGTCCGGCAGATGGGAGGAAGCTCTCCGCGAACTCTATCGCGTCGATTATGAGACGCCCGATGATCCGGACGTTTTACGCCGCATGACTAAGTGCACCTTCCGCTCCGGCGACCTTGAGAAGGCGGAGTCCTTTATCAAGATGATTCCCAACATCAGCCTATCTGAAGACGACTACAGACTCATGGGGCACATCGCTTTTCTCCGCAAAGATATGGGTGAGGCCGCCCGCCTCTATAGGTTGACTGTACGTCCCAACGACGAGAAACGCCTTTGGAAGTCTCAGATCGTATCTGATCTCGATATCCTCATGCAGCTTGGAGGTTCCCGTTCCGACCTACTTCTTCTACTCGAATCCATCACTTACGCCCTGGAATAAAAGACATCCCTCCGATGCAATACGCAAAAAAGCAGCCCATCAGGCTGCTTTTTGTATAAATTCAACTTTTTACTAAATACTTAACACTTAACTCTTAACACTTAACACTTAACACTTAACACTTAACACTTTACTACGCCTTCGCCATCCGGTTGATTTCTGTCCTTATGGCTGTGACGGCATCCTGTACGTCTTTGGCATACTTTATTCTGTCCTGCACGGCCGTGATGCCATGAAGCACAGTGGCATGACGCCTGTTGAGCTTCGCTCCGATCGCCGACGAGGAGAGACCGGTGAGATCGTGGCTCAGATACATTATCACCTGACGCGCGTCCGCTATGTCTCTCACTCTGCTCTTGGTGAAGATTACGTCAGGATTCAGTTTGTAGTATTCTGCCGTGGCATCCACAATCATGTCGAAGTTGACGGGGCGCGTGGTAGGCGCGGACTTCACGGTGTGGCGCATCACTTCTTTGGTGAGCTCCAGAGTGACCGGACAGCTCAGCGTAATAGAACGCGTGAGAAGCCCCATCACTATTCCTTCAAGCTCGCGTACGCTTCCGGTGGCCCCGCTTGCAATGCAGTCGATGATCTCGTCAGAAAGATCCAGACCGTTTTTCTGGGCTTTGAACTTGAGGATGTTTCTTCTGAGCGTATAGTCAGGTTTCGGAAGCTCTTCCGTAACGCCCCATTTGAATCGGTCTATCAGGCGGTCTTCTATCCCGTCGAGTTCCATCGGCGGCCGATCGCAGGTGAATACGAGCTGCTTGCCGTTGTTGTGCATGTAGTTGAAGATCGGGAAGAAGGTCTCTGCAGTCTTCGCCTTTCCTGATATCTCCTGAAGGTCGTCGAGAAGAAGCACGTCAACTTCCTGCTGAAACCAGTTGATGAACACAGGCACTTTCTGGTTCATCACCGCGTTGACATACATGTTCTGAAATTGCCTCATCGGAAGGAAGAGGATGCGTGCGCGGGGATTTCTTTCCTTTATTCGTATGCCGATCGCCTGGATTAGATGGGTCTTTCCTACCCCGACGGAACCGTATAGGAAAAACGGATTGAAGTCCGATTTATTGGGATTCTCTGCTATGTAGTGCGCTATGGTGTATGGCAACTTGTTGCTGTCTCCGAGGCAGTAGTTCTCAAATGTCATCGCAGGATTAAGCTGCGGGTCGATTTCTACCGTCTTGCCTCCTTGCGACTTCATGAAGTCACCGGCAGGTCGCTGCATGGACTGCATGAACTTCGTGTCTACGGCCTTGCTTCTGTTTGGACTCGTGAAGTTTACCGCCGACTGCTTGTCGCCGCTTATGACGTCTATCTCATAGCCTAACTGTACGTCCGGACCGAACTCCTTTCTGAGCACACCTTTAAGAAGGTCGAAATACCTGTCTTCGTATTCTTCCATGAAGTACTGCGTAGGAAGTCCGAGTATCAGCTTGTTGCCCTCATACCTTACGGCCTTCGAGGGAGAAAACCAGATGTTAAAACGCTCATCCCCGACATTATCGCGGATAATGTCGAGACATCTGCTCCATTTTTCTTTGTAATCTCCGTTCATAGGCTTTTCAGTTGTTGAGGCTGTTACATTCTCGATTTTGTCGAAAACGTCTGCAAAGTTAAGATAAAATTTTCAAAAAAACAATACGTTTCCGACCTCTTTTACTTCCCTTTTCGCCTCTCACCTGATTTTCAATGTACTTTATTTATTATTTAGACTCATTCTAAATAACATCTATACTCCCTACTTCTTTCTATGATAAAGGCCGCTCTTGTGAGCGGCCGATAAATCTCCAAATATTTAATGTCTTGTATTGGTGTTACTCTATCACGCGTTTTCCCCCGAGGAATCTCTTGGCGTAGTAAGCTTCGCTTCCGCTGGTGATCGTCACCCCTTTCTTTATCGATGCATGGATAAAGGAAAAATTACCGTTATCGTCCACATCTACTACTATGCCCACGTGGCCGACTCCGCCCGTGCCGCTTCTGCCCTGGAAAAATACAAGATCACCTTTGCGCAGATCTTTTTTATCTACTTTCTCACCCTGCGTGAACTGAGTGCGGGAGCAAGGTGACAGTGAGTAACCGAACTGACGGTAGACGTAGCTTGAGAATCCGGAACAGTCGAAGGTATTTGGTCCTTTCGAAGCCCATACATATTTTTTTCCTATGTGGCTGCGTGCTTCGGTTAGAAGGTCGTTGAGAAGCTCGTCGGTCTCTGCTGAGATAGCCTTAACGCTCTCGCGGGCTGCTATGTCCTCTTCTACCATTCTTGTGATGGTCGTCTTGTCAAGACCGATGTTCTTTGCGGCTGCAAGCTGCTGTTTGTGGGCTTCTGCGTGTGCGTTGCGGCTTTTGGCTTCCGCCATCTGAGTAAATCCACACATCAGGAGAGCTGCAATCGCTATATAGAGTCTTTTTTTCATTGTCGGTGTAGTGTTCTGTTTTTTGATGTTGCAAAATTAATACAAAATTATGACACGTGCAACTTTTTTGCCTTATTTTATAACGAGTTAACTTGTAATTAAATTATTTTAACAATTTGCACAGTTTTGTATATTTAATGCATTATATTGTAAATCAGTATCTTACAAGACTAAATTGCACAAACTCCCAAAGTATGAGCAAACTTATTAGTAATAAGCATATTCCAAAACTTATCTACATCCTGCCCCACTTTGCCCTACGAAGCTGAATTGAGAATATTTCACAAATATTAAGCCGAGACATTTCCATTTCTCAGTTCCTTTTATTATCTTTGTATCCGGTTTGTCATCCTTGGCAGCCTCCCATGAAATTAATCATTGATAATTAACAAATAACCCAAAGATGAAATATCTGATGCTCGCAGCGGCAGCTTCTCTCGCCGCTTCAGTAAACGCAGCCCCCGCAAAGGGCTTCACCAAATACTCCGACATTCACCCCTCAGGCTCTGAGGCTATTCTTCACGCCTGGAGCTGGAACTTCAAGAACATAGCCGACAATATGAAGAAGATTGCGGATGCCGGCTACTCGATGGTACAGACCTCTCCCGTGCAGCAATGCTGGAATCCGGAGGGTTCCAAGGGAATGCTCTTCTCCGACAACGAAAAAGAAGGACAGTGGTATTTCTATTACCAGCCTACAGACTGGAAAATAGGCAACCATATAGTAGGTTCGCGCGAGGAGATGAAACAGATGCTTGACTCCGCTGCGAAATATGACGTACGCGTCATCGTCGACGTGCTTCCTAACCATACGGCTTTCGACGTTGATGCCGTCAGCGACGACCTCGTGAAGGCAGCCGGAGGACGCGACAAGCTTTACCATTCCCAGGGCCTGAATCCGGTGCAGGACTACAACGACCGCTATCAGTGTACTCTTTGGGGTTCCGGCGCTCTTCCCGATGTCAATACGGAAAACAAAGATTTCCAGAAATACTACATGCAGTTTGTCAACGACCTTCTCGACCTCGGTGTGCGTGGATTCAGATATGATACCGCAAAGCACATTGGCGTGCACTCTGATCCAGTCGACAAGGAGTCCGGTGTGACTGAAAATGATTTCTGGGATGTCGCTACAGGACGTAAAGCGGTGAAAGGTGTGAAACTTAACGTCCCTTATGAAGACCTTTTTGTATATGGAGAGGTGCTTCAAGATAAGAACGTGCCGGAAAAGGAATACGAAGAGTATTTCGGACAGACAGCCTCAAGCTATGGTTGGGTACTCCGTGAGATGCTTGAGAAAGGTTCGGCAAAAGACATCGACATTGTTGACTGGCATCATTCCGCGTCCCCGGAGACTCTTACGACATGGGTGGAAAGCCATGACACGTATTGCAACGCTCACGAGTCAGCGCATCTTACCGACGACCAGATTCGTACGGCATGGGTGTTCCTGACTGCCCGCGATAAAGGCACTCCCCTCTTCTTCAGCCGTCCCGCCGGCTCGACTCGCGACAATTTCTGGGGCAACAATCGCCTCGGTGAGGCCGGCAACGATGAATATTTTCATCCTGAAGTAGTTGCCGTCAATCATTTCAGGAAGGACATGGCGGGGGAACCGGAAAATATTCAGACCTGCGCCGACGGTCAGGTGCTTGCGGTAAGCCGCGGTAAGAAAGGGGCTGCCGTCATCAATCTGAGTGGCCTTTCAAAACCCCTCGATGTTACTACTCTCTCTAATACACATCTGACGCTGGCGAAGAATAG
>JAIDSM010000273.1 GCA_029061225.1 Muribaculaceae bacterium | reverse complement strand
ATTCAGACAACTATAAAAACGCGCAAGTTGGCTGGGCATGGACTCCAAAATACGATACACAACATCATAGATTGTCATTACCGTTGATGTACGTTGAAGGGACAGATACAACTCTAAATCACCGGCAAATTATATTTGGCAATGAGGGAATCGTCCAGTTAGACCCTATTATCCATCTTTCGGATTTACAATGGCTCTATGACAATGATGATTTAATCAATGATGCAGTCGGGTTTGCACAAGGCTCACGTTACGAAGATTTTGATAGTACGAAACAAGAATATGCTTATAAGTCCGTTTCAGCCTTCATAAAAGGAGTTCCTGCTAATGCTTCGGGATCAGACTTTAGTGAAGTTCAAACGAACGAGGAAGAATCAACAACTCCATCTTTTATTCGCATCATTGGTATAGTAGCTGCTGTACTCGTATCAATAATGTTGATATTGATGCTTGCAGTAACTATAACAAACAAAAAGGATGAAACCGGCAAGGACATTGTTCAATCAGGGGTTAATGTGCTTTTGAGAATTGTAGTATTCTGGATGGTCTATCTTCTAATTTTCACTTTTGCTATATTCCTTATATGGGTAGGTATCTGGTTGACAATTGGCATCTTATCGAGCTATATTTCCATTCGTTCATTGATTGCCATTGTTGGTGGATGGATTATTATTGGCGGATTTTTATGGGCTATAATCAGAAGCCTATTCGTGTTTTCTCGTTCAGGAAACCCGAATAGGTTGGAAATTCATCAATCGGATGCTCCAAAACTTTTCGCACTCATTGAAGAAATATCTCATAGCGCAGGTGAAAGAATGCCCAAGCATGTTTACGTTTCCCCTGAGGTTAATGCTTGTGTATTCTACAATAAGCCTTTCCTCAGTCTTTTCTTTCAAAAAAGAAAGAACCTTGAGGTCGGTCTTGGTCTTCTTTTCGGGCTCAATAAACAAGAGTTCAAAGCAGTGATTGCACATGAATATGGTCATTTCGGTCAAAAAAGTATGCAGGTTGGGCAAATAGTATCTATTTGTTACAACATAATTTCTAACCTTGTAAATTCAGACCAAGCCTCTATTGTTCGTCCCATCCTGAAGAAGACGTTTATTTATGTCCAGCGCGGATATATGAAGTTATCACGAACAATGGAATACGAGGCCGATGAGAAAAGTGCTATGGTTGCCGGATGTGAATCAGCAATATCTGCACTCTGTAAAATTGATGTTATCGCTGAACGTTTCAATGCCTACAATTCTTTCGTTCAAAATATCTATGAAACAAAGAAGATTCTCCCGTCTACATATTGGAATGGTTATAAACAATTCCTTACTCTAACGGATGACTTTGATGGAATAATCATTGATGAAACCATAACTGCTACTGAACAATTAATAAAAGCTCCGAAAAGCCGAGTCCACTTGAAAAATCCATGGATTTCTCATCCTCTTTTGGAGGAGCGTATTGATAATATTCGTGAGTTAGGCTATGTTTATTCCAATCAGAATCACGAAAGTATTGAGGACTTAGTAACATCTAGTGTGTACGATGAAACCTCGTATAAGTTGTTCTTAAATGCAGGTTATACGTCGGCTGACGTATGCTCTGATTCTGAATATAGAGATTTGCTCGCAAAAGAGTTAGACGAAAATTCATTTCCCATGTCAATGCGTGTTTTCTTTAACCGCGATATTTGTGGGTTTGAATTAAACCCACACGAAGAAGACACTTTCTCTAAAGGGTTAGACGATGTTTTATCGGAATCTAAATCTAATCTCGTAGAAACATTTTCAACTGCCATTTCGGATTACCAGACAATGGCAATGTTTAAGAATAAGCAAACTACGGAAAAGCAAATTCAGTACGATGGGGCTGTATATAGCAGAAAAAACGTTCCCATAGAGACTCAACTTGAAATTGTCAAAGGCTTGGAACCTCGTATAGTCGCTATTGATAAAGATATTTGTCTTTTTGCCCTATCTATCGCCTCCGACAAAGATTTGATAATGAAAGCATATGATAATATCTTCTACTCACAGGCAATTATTCGTCATATCGTTAATAATATCCTGCCTCTAAGGGATTCTGTAGCAAAACAAATTGGCAATGGTGGGAATAAAGACGAAGAATCCTTCAAAAGAATTCAACAGATTCTTCTCAACTTCAAAGGAAATATGCGTGAACTTATTGATGGTATCGAAATTGATAGACTCAATCCCGTTATGCATGTTGATACAGCCAAAAGCATTAAAGGCATTGAAAATGAATTGCTTCTTGATGGGGATTCCATATGGGGAGAAGAAATTCAATACATTCTTACTTTACCTGATAATATACTTAATCAATTCCGTAGTCTTGCTTATTATTCCAAGAAAATCGTAACAGACACAATCGAAGGTAAAGTTCCACTCTTGTATTGGAATAACTCCGTATCAGCACAATCTTTTGAAACAAAACATTCTTAACAGCAATCTCAGATGTGTAGTAACAATTTCAACCTTGTGAGATTTGTAGAGGCGCAAAACGGAGTTTATCCCATTGCGCTGAAAGAGTTACAAGAAGGACGGAAACGCTCTCATTGGATGTGGTATGTCTTTCCTCAGTTTAAGCATCTTGGGCATTCTTATAATGCAAAATATTATGGCATCTCTGGGATTGAAGAGGCGGCAGCTTTTCTTAAACATCCAATATTGGGTCAGCGTTTAAGAGAGGTTACTTCAACAATTCTTCATCTATTTGGCAATGATGCGGAAGCGATATTCGGAGGTGTAGATGCGATGAAACTCCGCTCTTCAATGACCCTCTTCGACGTAGTATCACCTCAAGACGTTTTCGCACGTGTACTTGACAAATATTTCGGTGGACAAAGAGATTCTAAATCTATACAGCTAATTGAGAAAACCAATGAAATTAATCGATAGATTATTTAAGTCTTCCAATGACTTGGTTGAAATAGCTACACAATACCTTTTCGGTTTAGGTGGCAAGGATGTAAATCTGAAGATGGCTCATCAATACCTCGTTTTGGCTGCAAAAAAAGGAAATGTAAACGCTGTTAGTACCCTTGAGCTATTCTTTAAGCCAGGGACAGATGAACTCTGTTCTAAAATGAATAATGGGTTTGAGGCTCTTCGTCAATTGAGATTAGCTGTAGAAGCCGGTGATCCGGCAGCTTGTTTCCTTTATGGCATTGGAAAGCTGAGGGATGATGCTGATGATTATATGTATCATAAGGGATTGAATTGGGTAAAACATTCGGCTGAAATGAAGTATGCTCCAGCTATGTATGCTTATGGTTTTGAATTGTTACACGGTAAGCGAATACAAAAGGATGAACATCAAGCGAAAGAATTATTTAAGTCTGCTGCTGAGCAAGGAGATGTGAAATCTATTCGTATTCTTGATAGTTTAGGTGAAACGGTATTAGCCCATAAGTATGCAAATATTTTTGCTTCTAAGAATCAGCCTGATGCAGTAGCTACTCTTGCCTATATAAAACTGAATGACAAATGTTATAATGAGGCGATTTCATTGTTTGAGCGTGCTGCTGAACTCGGAGATAAAGAGGCTATGTTTAATATTGCAGTCATTCATGATAATGGAGAAATCTGTAATAAAGATCCCTATAAGGCTGCAATGTGGTATCAACGAGCTGCCGAATCTGGAGATGCTCAAGCTATGGATAATCTCGCCTTTTTATTGGAAAAAGGACCTGAAGAGATGCGAAATGAAAAGGCTGCATTTGAATGGTACATTAAGGCTGCTGAGAATGGACTTGCTGGGGCATGGAATGATGTTGCAACATGTTATAAACGTGGCGTAGGGGTACCCCAATCATTTGATAAAGCTAAAGAATATTATTTGAAAGCCGCCGAATCCGATAATCCGGAGAGAGCCTACTATAACCTTTTCCTCCTTTATACAGATGGGATAGCAACTTCGTCCAATACAAAGGAAGCGTTACATTGGCTACGCAAAGCAGCCGAGATGGGTGTTCCTGAAGCTTGCTGGCACCTGGGAATGCATTATAGAATTGGTATAGGTGTCGAACAAGATCTTGCTCAAGCATTCCGTTGGTTCAACTTAGCCGCTGAAAAGGAATATCCGAATGCGATGTATGAGGTAGGACAAATGTATTTAAGCGGAACTGTCGTTGAGAAAGACCACAAGAAAGGATATGAATATCTCCGAAAAGCGTCAAAATATTTGCCGGAGGCAATGGGACGATTGGGGCATTGCTATTCAAATGGATTAGGTTGCCCACAAGATTACACGAAGGCATTAGACTGTTATACTATTGCAGCGAATGCAGGTAACGCAGAAGCCCAGTATGACTTAGGAATCTGTTATCGACGTGGTGAAGGGGTACCGCAAGATTTCTCAAAGGCAATTGAATGGTATGAGAAAGCAATCGAACAGGGTCATACTGGTGCAATGGTCAATTATGCCATTCTGTTAGACAATGGTATTGGAGTAGAACAAGATAACCAAAAGGCTTTTGAATTGTATAAGAAGGCTGCTGAAGCTGATAACTATCAAGCTCAATTCTGCCTCGGAGATATGTATTTTCAAGGACGTTATGTATCTCAAGACTACACTGAAGCTATTAAATGGTTTTCTTTGGCAGCTCAAAAGGGCGAACCGGACTCAATATTCCATCTTGCAATTTGCTATGCCGATGGATTAGGTGTTGAGAGAGATATTCACCAAGCAATTAAATTATTTTATGCTGCAGCCGACTTAGGTTGGCAACCTGCTATTGAAGTAATAAATCAAAATCGTCTTCCACGTCCTGAATAAATGGTTGAACGTCGAGCCTACGAATATCTATGTCAAAAAGAAAGAAAATTGTTGCCATATTATTAATCTGTTGCGTTCTCTTCATATTGATATTACTTGGCTGTTATGCCTCGGTTAGTTTTAATGCGCTGGGGCGCACATATGACAAAGTTGAAGACGTACCCCCTCACAAGTATGGTCTTCTTCTTGGAACGTCACCTTTTACAGCTCAAGGTGCACGAAATTTCTATTTTGAAAATAGGATTAAATCGGCAGTTGAGTTATACAAGGCTAGGAAAATAAAACATATTATTGTAAGTGGTGGAAATTATACTCGGAGACTCGGGTATGATGAACCTCGTGCAATGACAGATTCTCTTGTTGCGCATGGAGTTCCGTTTCATGCTATTATCAGAGATTACGACGGTACGAGAACACTTAGATCAATCGTAAAAGCAAAGGATACATACCACCTTGATTCTGTAATTATAATTTCTCAGAGATATCACAATGAACGTGCAATAGCGCAAGCCGATAAGTATGGTTTGGAAACCATTGGATTTAATGCGCCTCATTCACCTATCAGACGTAATAGGATGAAAAACGTGCTTAGGGAGTTTCCTGCGAGAATAAAACTATATCTTGATTTATGGTTTGGAGATAAGCCATCATTTTTGTTTGAAGCAAAAGAAATTTCTCCAAGTCACTTAGAAGATTGGTATTACGATCCCTCAATGCCGGTTTCTGGACTATGGACTTTCAAATCAGTAAGCGACTATGGATATGGATTTATAAAAATGATATCATCTGACACTCCGAACGATAAAGGAAACTTATCATACTATAATTCTCGTCATGGATATTATGTCCAACTTCCTAAAGGTATGGGATTTAATCAAAGAGGAGAGAACATAATGGGCGCTCACGATAATGAGTTTTATAATGCTGACACCACTCTTGTAGTCTCATCATCAGCATTATTTTTCGATGTCATTCTGGATGATATTCCTCATTATGCAGATTCTTTAGCATCTTATGAATATGATTTTCTCAAGAAAATAGGAAATCACTCTATTAAGAAAATTTCTCAGAATGTATGGATCACTAAAGGCAGAATCGACCATAATAATAAAGAAAATCCACCTGCTGATAGATTTATTCGTAAGTGGTTATTGAAGAAGGATATAGAAGACCGTGAATGCCAAATGTCGTTGACCATATATTTCAATGACTCTCTTGATTATCGAATTCCTGAGTTTGAAAAGATAGTAGACAAATTTCCTGACAAATAAAATCTTCAATAATGAGAATATCAATAATATCACTAATTCTATCGTTAATAATATCCATATTTTCGCTGGGATGCAGTAATCATCAAGGCGTACAAGATTTTCTTTCTGATTCAATAGACGTATATACCCATCTTAAACCCAATGATGAATGGTATTGTAGACGGCATACCTATGGTAAAGATAGCATTGTTGGAAACACTATAAATTATAGATTAGCAACCGACTCCAAGCGTATAGGTGTTGATATAGATATTACGATCTTAGAACTTCATCCAAGAATAACCGCTAACCTATTGTCCTTCATACATGGAGAGTTCCTTGAGCATGGTTTTATAAATGAAGGTGATACTATTGCCCCTTTTGGAATTAAAGAGAAGTCAGACAATGGTTTCACTCAAAGTGAAATCATACATTTGGTCTTAGATTGGGAAGGAGAAAGGTTTTATCACGAATTACCCCAAATTCTCGAATACGGAGAAAGTGGCTATAATCTTGAAATTAAGATATATCCTGTTTTTCTTAATGAAAACTATGTTACTTACAAAAAATACACCTACTATTATACCGGTGGTGCTCATGGAAACTACTCTTCATTTCTACAGACATATAATCGTCGGACTGGCGAATCCGTAGATTTAGATGACATCTTTATTCCTGAAAAATTAGATAAAGTAAGAGAAAGAGTTGCCTATCACATGGCTGCAAAATACCCAATTTACTCCACTGTTAATAGTATTGAGGCATATCTTGATTCATTAAACAGATGGAAAGGTTTAACAGACTTATCTGAAATATTCGGCATCAAAAAAGAGAATGATAGAGAACAAATTACACTGAACAATTACCCCATCAATGATCCTGGGCTTCATGGTGCCGGATTAGTGTTTACTTATGAAAAATATCATTTGACTCCAGGATGTGACGGCTGTCCTGTCATTCTTCTCACTTATGATGAGATAAGGGATTGTCTTAAAGAACCGTTCAACCGCTATCATTCCATTTTAGATGAATTTGAGAAATATCAAACCAACGATAGTTACGATACGGCCCATTGGTATACGGAAAGTCAGTTAGATAGTGTAAGAGTTGCGTGGAGTCCAGCAGATGATGGGGAACCATGGCCTCGTAACATTCTTGATTGGTACAAGCATCGCGGTGGTAAAATTCGACAACATTATAAATTACGTGATATAATTGGAACTTGGATTGGCTATGGTCATCTATATGATCCGCGCCAAATACTTACGATTAATTCAAACGGTAGGTTTTCCAATATTTCAGAGGACGCTTTAGAGAAAGATTCTCTTGGTGAAATGACTTATAACTACACTAGGACTGTGCAAGGCACGTACAATTACGATAGTAGTAAAAATCTTCTAATGCTGAAGAATTGGGAGGATTTGGAATTGAATGATGAAAACCTTGAAGCATATGTAAAACAAAGAGATCCTGAGAATAAATATTTGATTATTCATTCTATAGAGATGGACACAATGTATGTTGCTGATGAAATTGGTGACTTATGGCCTTTCTTTCGTAAAAGATAACTTCTTATTCCAGAGGTTAAGAAGTAAGATTTCGACCATCTAAGAATATGATTTCAATTATTTGTCTTATTACAAGTTCGCTTAAATAATACTGCATTGTAAAACAGGAAGGCATTTTCAATTGGATCAGTTTTATTAAGTCATAATTAAGATAACTAAAAGATGTAACGGATAGAAGGCGTAGAAGCTGTATTTGGCAACTGCGCCTTTGATTTGTCCGCGTGTTCCGTCATAAAGGAAGATGACGATTGAGGCGAGAACTGCTCCGGCGATCCCATAGTGCATCATCAGGGGGAATGTAAACATTATCTGGATTAGTGCCTGTAATGGAAAGCACACGTTGTGTCGGCTTAACCAAGGTTCGATTGTCTGACGACGTAGTATATAGAACAACATAATCATCAAGACTCCACGCCAATCATAATCTACTCCTACCCACCAAGCAAGGGTACACATTATCAGAATTGAAAAACAACATAGTGGTCCGTGTTCACACAGACGGTCAAATACTGCAAGTGTAGCCACTCCTATCGAGAGAGTAAACATAACATTGTGAGTGCCGTCAGCACCGTTTAATAGATACCAGGGTATTTCACTGATTAAGGCGCAGCACAACAATGACAAGAAATAGCGGTTCCGGCTTCGGGTATGAGCAAACCCCTCGGCGATTAAGAAAGCGAACACCGGGAAAGCAATTCGTCCAAAACAACGTAACAAATTATATATAGGAGTGTCTTGCTCCATAAGAAAATATGCACAGTGGTCGGCAAGCATTGACAAGAGTGCAATAATCTTCAGTGCGCTGCCGCTCAAACGGAGCGACAACGGCACTGAAAACATATTAGACGGTAGGATATTATCCATAAATATGATGTTAAACCATTCCAAGAAGTTCCTTTACCATATTCTCAACCTCCTGATTCACTCGCTTGAAGTTACGATTAAGCATAATTTCCTTCTCGCGGTCATTCTTAAATTCGTAGATTTTGGGTAGATCGACATAATGGTTTTCCTCATTCTTGATTTTCGCCATATCAAAGTTCGTCTTACAGAAATACTTGGTAGTCTTAAATTCCTCAGATTCTTCGATATCGAAATGTGAAAGCATCTTTTTGTCCGTTGCAGTGAAATCTCGGGCCGCTTGTCCTGCAAGCCAACCGGTAGCCATATCAGCAATCTTCGCCGCCGGAACAAGATAATCAAGTTTCTCTGAAATAGAGGTTGAAACCTTTGAATCGTTAATTGTAATAGAGGTTGATGTCTGTTTGGCTTTACCAAATACATCATTTTGTGCCCACTCCAGTGTTTCCTTGTTTCGTGCTGCACCCATAAAGATGTTACCGCAGGTTGTTATGATTTTCTGCATACCCACTTTACCATAATCCGCTTCAAGCTGTGGCAACTCCTGAAATCCCAGTGTAACGGCTACCTTGTTAGAACGAGCCGTTCCAATAAGTCGGTCGATCTTGTGGAAATAAAGTGTGGGGAGCTCATCCACTATGATACTCACCGGGATATTTCCCTTGGAATTGACACGGGTAATCAGTCGGTTAAGCACAAGGGCGTTCAATGAGCCAATTACCTGCTCCTTCTCGGGGTCATTTGCAATCACAAGATAGCTCGGACTATTGGGGTCAGAAATCTTCAAGTCAAAATCATCTCCTGTAAAGACCCAATAGGCTTCTGGAGAAACGAGTCTTGCAGCATTTACGCGGAGGGTACCGACCATACCTTCAAGCTGGTCATTAGCCTTATTCTTATAAGCTGATTGGAACGGAGCCATAAGAGACGAAATCTTATCGTCCTGCATAAGAATATTGAACACTTCATCGTATGGTCTGCCGAGGAACGAAAGGACATGAGGCATATCTGAGTACTCACCGGTAATTGTATCCGGCTCCACTTCGTTACCGTTTTCGTCTTCATACCAAGTACGCTCGATTACAATCATATTGCCGGAGCGGTCAAGATAGGAGAACTGGTTAAGGTCAACGAACATACGGTCTTCATCAGTGGATACGTCCTTGCCGTTACTGTCAACAAAGTCCAGAACTACATTCCCTGCTTCATCGAGAGCATTGAAATCGTCCCAATTACGAATGACCAACTCCAATTTTCTACCCTCGTGTTGAATGAAACGCTTTAGTTTCTTGCCATTCTTGAAGCCAACAGGGTGAAAATTAACGAAGAAATAGATGATAGCAGCAAGGAAGTTTTCCGCAGAGTTGGTGAAGAAAGCCTCCGAACCACCTTTTTTCTCACCACCTCCCTTATTAAGAGAGGCAAGCAGAGTGGCTGCCGTTTCAGACGCGGCCGCAAGATCCGGAATATACTTCCGCTGAATTGGATTTATACGGTTGGAATACTCGACATTTGTGAAATTGACTTGGCGAAAGCCACAGCCTTTCGGTAGCTTATCACTCTTTCTATTCTTACAGAATTGATAGAACAGAGTCTTAGCCAAAGTGGGCCACTTATAGTCGTAAACCATCATAGCAAATCCTTTTTCAGCGTGTTGTCTGATAAAAGGGTCAATGATACCGAATGACTTACCCGAACCGGGTGTTCCGAGGACAATAGTACCTCGGAACGGGGTACATAGTTTTGTGATAATTATCTGATATTCAGACTTCGCTAAATGGAATTTCGGGTAAATGTTCCCAAATTGTTCCCAAGCCTTATTCAATCGCCCTGTGTCTGTTCGGTTGCTGAAACTAAGGGCAGATTGAGTTAGATTTGTGGGGAAGTCATTACGACTTCAAGGTGAGATTGGCGGCTGCCTGTGGAATCTTAGGACTTCAAAGCGAATCCTAACATAGCCTTTTGAAACGAAACCGAAGCGTTCTGTCTTAATTCAAGTGCAAAATTACAAATTATTTTTGTTAATCCCCCTATGCCGAGGGAGAGAAATTATCGATAGTGTCAAGTTTCATAATATTGAGTAGAATATTTATTGAATGCAGCTATAGATTCTTAGCTTAGTTTGCAAGAAAGCTAAACCTATCGGTTGCATTTTTCGAAATATTTGATTAACTTTGCAGTTCCAAAAGCGTTTATAATATATGAAATTCGCAAGGATCATACCAAAATACAACCATCTTTGGGCTGTCAAGGCTCCGGATGAAGAAGTTGATGAGCTGACCCTGTTGTTCCGTAAATGGAACAATGCAGAGTATCTTCTTGACTTTTTTATGGAGAACCTCGAGGATCTTAGAAGTTTCTTCAAGATAGAACGTCTTGACCAGGCCATTGAGGATACTTTTGAAGATGCCGGGGCTTTAGAGGAGTTGATACTTGAATTTCCCTATACCGAGAATCTTGATGAACTCTTCAAACCCTTGGATATTACAGACACTCGGATGTCGGAATTGACAAGGGAGGAAGCCCGTAACTGGGACAGAGAACGTCATGCCAGTTGGCTGAGGATTTATGCCATCAGGCTGGAACCAAATGTATACGTCGTTACGGGTGGTGCAATCAAATTGAGCCGAACCATGCAGGAGCGTGAGCATACAGCTCTTGAACTTGACAAGCTCAACCGCTGTAAGGCTTTCTTGAAAGCCAATGGCGTTTTCGACCAGGACAGTTTTGTTGAACTCACTAATGAAGAATGATATGGCAAGTAAGGCAATAAAGTTTTTAGAGGCTAATGAGAGTGAAAGCCCCTCGCGTTTTGTAGAGGAAGCAGCATGGCGCAAAGAAAATGCAAGCTGGCTTCGTTGGTCGCGCCAACTTGCTGTGACCCTTATTGGCTATATGCAGGACAACGGCATGAAACGTGCCGACCTTGCCTCAAAACTCGGCGTTTCACCTCAATATGTCAGTAAACTTCTCTCCGGTACGGAAAATCTTAGTTTTAAGAGCATCGCTAATATTGAAGATCGGTTGGGTATTAGCTGCCTTGTAATGGTTAACGCATGAATATCCCCGATATATTATTATCTAATAAGTATTCCATTTTTACTGCAAACCTGCAATAAAAATGGATTTACTTTATAACTAACATATTAATAGCAACTTGATGGTATAATGAAGAGGATATAAAAATTTTTCTCCATTGAGAGGTTAGTTTTTTCTCGAGTGAGGGGTCATATATATGTATGACGACAAGAGATGACATAGAACTGCTTTTCCGCACGCATTATGCGGCGATGTACCGGCTGGCGATGCTGATACTCCGGGACGATGATGTGGCAAGGGACATAGTGCACGATGTCTTTGAAGCCCTGCTTGTTTCCCGAAGGTCTGACGTGTCGGCCCCTTATCTGCTGACGGCAGTAAGGAACCGATGTCTGAAACATGTCCGCAGTCTGTCGGCAAATGACCGCCTGAAAGAGGTATATTCCGTGGACGAGAGGGAAATTGAGGATGAGGAATGGCCTGATGACGAGACCATCGCCCTGATTCAGAAAACGGTTGCATCTGACCTCACTGAAGCCTGCCGACGTGTCGTGGAGCTGCGGTTCTCCGAGGGGAAAAGCTATCAGGAGATAGCTGAAATCCTCGGAATAAGCAAGGTTGCCGTCTATAAGCATCTCCGTCACGCAATTGATGTCTTACGTAAAAAACTTTCTCAGAATGGATAAGATAGAAAGATTCTTAGACGCCATCGAGCATCCGGAGCGTTACACTCAGTCAGAGATTGATGCCATGCTACAGGATCCCGAGATCAAGGACATGTTTGATATGCTCGACAAAACAAAGTCAAGCCTTCAGACATTCCAGACCCCTGACATAGAGGCTGAATGGAGGAGATTTGAAAAGAATCACCCCGCGTCCAAAGTCCCGTATCGTTTTTGGCGGGCTGGAATAATGTCACGGAACATTGCCGCGACCATAGCCATAGCCATCGTCTCGTTCACCGCCGTAGCCGCCATTGTCAGCATCGGAATAAATCAACTCAGCCAACGGCAGGAAGCATCCGCTCCGGCTGATGTCAAGACGGAATATGCCGAAGTAATTGCAAAGCCGGACAGCGTCAAGTCAGTTGAAGCGGTCAAAGATAAAATTCCCGAGATCATAGTGTTCGATAATGAGCCACTCAAGACCATAGCGGGTAAGATTGCCGGGTATTACGGCTGCAAGGTGGAGTTCAGCAATGAGGCATCCAAATCCCTGCGTCTGTATTTCCGATGGAATCAGGAGAATACCGTAGAGGAAGTTGTCGAACGTCTCAACAACTTCGAGCAGATCAATATTGAAATTAAGGATAAGACCATTAAAATTGACTGACACCATGTTGCGTATCATTACTTTTATAGCAGCGGTCATGACTTTTCTAATGGCCGGTGCCGAGACCTTCTCATATCGTTTCAACTCCACTCCACTTCCAAAGGCCATAAGGGAAATAATGGAAGACCATCCCGAACTTGACATAAATTTCATCTACAATGAACTTGAGACCTATAAGACAAGTGCCACCGTTAAGACCGACGATGCCTACGACGCTCTGCGCCAGACAATCGGTTTGAATCCGATTACGGTTGTGAGGTCTCGCAACACCTATTATCTTGAAGCGCTCCAGCACGGTAAATATGTCTATACCGGGAAAGCGGTTGGAACCGACAGCGAACCTGTTGTAGCCGCAACTGTCATGCTTCTTGCTCCGAAGGATTCCACGGTACTGACCTACGGCATTACAGATGATGCAGGACGGTTCTCAATCCCCTGCGACCGTCAGGGAGTAATTGCCAAACTCTCCTGTATGGGATACAAAACTACATACCTCCTTTGCCATACTTTCAATATCGGGACAATCATAATGTCGGAGCGAGCGGTTAATCTCAGTACTGTCACAGTAGAAGCAGCTAATTCACAACTTTATGCCGACCGCTCAACCTATATTCCTACACAACGGCAGAAGAACGCGGCACAGAATGCAGTGGATCTTCTGCGACAGATGGCTATTCCTCAGATCAGGGTAAATCCGAATGATGAGACTGTTACCGACAATACCGGTGGCAAAGTAGCAATCTACATCAACTTTCTTGAAGCCTCTAAGGAAGAAATGGAAGGGCTACGCACAGCAGACGTCAGGCGAGTGGAATATCTTGAATTTCCCACCGATCCTCGTTTTCGAGGTGCTGAAAGGGTTATAAACATTATTGTGCAGGAATACACATACGGTGGATATACAAAGGTCACAGCAAATGAGAATTTCCTTGTCGGTTTGTCGAGCCGTGTCAATATATTTTCAAAATTCACCTATAAAAAGATGACCTATGACTTGTATGTCGGTGCCGACAACCTGAACAATCACCATACAGGGAACAGCACCGAGGGTATTTATCGTTTGGTTGACACGGATGGAAAGGAATATTCGCTCAACCGTAAAGAGTCACTTGAATCATCACACTTCAAGCAAAACCAATATCCTGTCACTTTCCGTGCCACATATAATAGCGACAGGATTCAAATACGCAACCTACTTGCATTTGTCAACTTAAGCGTTCCTACAAACGAATACTCCGGGATATTGGAATATTCGCCTAAAACCGTTGCGGGATATTCATTTGACAGAAAAAATCCTAACCGTTCCAATTCCATTGCTTATTCCGGAACATATTTCTTCACACTTCCTACCGGGTTTTCGGTGGATTTCTCTCCTTCGATAAACTATACCCACGGCAATGACTATACTGATTACGCGGTTTCAAACCAACCCGCTATATATCGTCATGCGAAAGAAAACGCCTACAATTACCGCCTGAATCTGTATTTACGTAAAAGTTTCGGACAAAAACATTCTGTTATGTTAGGGGGTAATGGTGGAGATAACATCAACCGTCTGGAGTATACCGGAGGCATTGGATATAAAGATAAATTCCATAACGCATTTGGTGGAGTAATGACGGGCTACAATTTTCAGACACAAAAATTATCGGTGAATTTCAATGCCGGAATAGGTTGGGAAAACAGCGATATAAACGGACAGAAAAATAGCGACGCTTACCCATTCGCGCATATTAATTTAAGGTATGTACCGAATCAGAAAAATAGTTTCTCAGCCTATTTCCAATATGCAACAAACAGTCCCGGCATATCGCTTAAAACCTCCGATATTCTCCGGGAAAATGAAATTATGTATATCACGGGTAATCCTTTATTGAAAAACTGCAGGCACACAATGGTAAACCTTGCATATACATGGATGCCGTCAAATACTTTTGGGATGAGTGCTTACGGAAACTATCTCGGTCTGTATGACCGACAGTTGCTTATCTATACACCCTACGAGAATGGTAAAGCACTATTGCGGTCATATGTCAATGACGGCAATTATCTAAATGGAGAGATTGGATTAGCGGCCAACTGGAAACATCTTGATAGAAAACTCCAAATTTACGCTAACCCCAGCCAGTCTTTTTACAAATCAACAGGCATCTTTAATGCGAGCTGTAATTCGTTCCGCATCAGGGCCCAGGCCAGCTATTATATGGATAGTTTCTATTTCCAAGCTTATTACGAGAGTCCTGAGAAAAATATGCTTTCAGCTTCCCCAAAAATAAGCAAAGAGCGTAATTTCCACAGCGTAACCATTGGATGGACCAACGCAAATTGGAATCTGCGTGTCATGGCGGCAAACTTTTTCAACAAGGGATGGAACTGTACGACAAATACAACCCTTTCACCATTTTATAGCGACAGGCAGACGATTGTTGGCACATCTTCACATTCCCGAATCAATTTCACAGCTACTTATACATTCTGCTACGGAAAGAGAGTACAGCGAGGCAATGAAGTCGGCGAACAATCAAGAGCTACTTCAGCTATATTGAAATAAAACCTCTTGATTCTCTACTGTATCATTAAGATTTTTAAGAAAAACTATGAACAAATTATTGATCTTATTTTCAATCGCAACTTGTTTGCTCATTTCAGCTTGCAACGATGACGAGCCTAAGGACACATCTGAACTTATCCACATGTGGGTTTCTGCTCAGACTACGGAGACTTTCATTTGGGGAGATGACAACCATGAGAATCCAATAGAGTGTATGCAGGTGAAGTATTCTTTGGACGGCTCTTGGAAGCCTATGATGTTCGGTACTATCGAATACTTCCAGTATGAAAAAGGCGTGGAATATGAATTGAGTGTTGTACGCAACGCTATATCCAATCCACCTGCTGATGGTTCCGCCTACACATACCGACTTGAACGTATCATAAACCACCGTGTGGTTACAGCCAATACTAACGGAATAGACAGTTGTATTGAGATTCCATCCGAAGGCAAGGACTTTGACATAGATTTCACAACTAATGCTCCGTGCGAGATTGTCCGCGTCACAGGAGATCTATTCGGAGAATCCGAGCTACTGCAACTTTATGACAGTGGATATAATTGTGGCTACTCGCTACGTTTGAAGATACCAAAGAACACTGGGATGGGACGTGTAAAATTGCTGACACTGCGTTTCAGCAACGGGGATGAAAAGGAGATAGGAATATGGCAGATGCCACGGACTTTCTCAGTTTCGGAGACTTTCGTACTCCCTTCTGCCGGAAGTCTGGGCTATATGATGGGTAACGATGTGACAAACTATGGGAAAATAAGAGATGTCGAGATCATCGGCGCCATGAATGCCAACGACTCATATTATCTTAAACGTATTTTGGAATCTCATAATTATCAGGGTTATGGAGAGAAACCCGTGTATACTTTAAATTTGACGCATAGCGGATTTGTAACAGGCGATAAAGGCAAATACAGCAGTTGTGGGATATGCGATGTAAAGAATGAGGATCTGCCCTCCGTGTATACCAATGAAGTGCCTTCGGGGGTTTTCACATCCAATAAATACCTCTTAAAGGTCACATTGCCTGAAGACATCAAGGCAATCAATGCAAGTGCATTCAGTCATTGCGTATCACTCGGTAAGATCAATATTCCTTCAAGCTGTACGGAGATAGACAGTCAGGCTTTTGGTTCATGCACTTCCTTGACAAATGTGAATTTCCCATACATATCCCAAGAGATTGACCTTCCACACCTACAGACGGTCGGTGAGGGTGCTTTTTCCAACATAGGCCGTCTTGAAAGTTTTGTCCTTCCTGAATCACTAAGACTTGTCGCAACTACGGCATTGAGCTTCTATGTTGACAGACTGTTCTGTCTGACAGAGGAGCCTCCGGTGTGGGAAGTACCTGGTAATGCAGGATATGTTATCGGACCGAAACCTGACGGATGTACGCTGTTTGTTCCCTTTGGATGCTCTGAAGCATACAAGGCCTCTGAAAAATGGAGCCAGTTCGAAATCGAGGAAATGCCCGAGGACAAATGGTGGGAGATGATTCCATAATGAGCCTAAGGTCTCAACCAAAAAGTTTCAATAGCTAACTCATGTAGCGAGTTACGGCACCAGCTTTCAGTTGGAGCCGAGGCTCGCTTTCTTTATCGCCACGATTATCCTTTGACTGAGAATATTACATATTTATCTGGAATAAAAAATAATTGGTTTATGAACTTCACATAGACATTTTTGTTCCCGACATTCTGGTGTCAAGATCATCATAGTGGGATTTGTTTCCTACCTCCCACTCTCGTTTCTGACCGTGTCCGATACCGACATTGAAACAGGAGAGATTGACAGAAAGGATATGCGACATAGCCGTGATGATTTCCGGTGTATAGTCCTTCTGACGGAGAGGGAGAGAACGGACACAGGTCTTCTGCTGAGCCTGTCTGTCTATCC
>JAIDSM010000272.1 GCA_029061225.1 Muribaculaceae bacterium | reverse complement strand
CACAAGGCTATTCGTCGGCAGCGTCAGATGGGTATAAGACTCATGTATGAAGGCATCGCCGTCAACTCCACCGCCCAGCTCGACCTCGCGGGCGAGAAACCCCAGGTGCTCGGCAACCCGACCGAAGGCGCGCTGCTGCTCTGGCTCACCGAGAGGGGAGTGGACTATGCCGCGCTCCGCGCAAAGGCGCAGCGCATCGAGGAGCTTCCCTTCACCACCGAGCGCAAGTATATGGCTACCGTCGTGAAGTCATCTACCGGAAAGAATATCCTCTACGTCAAGGGTGCTCCCGAGATTGTCTTCGGAATGTGTCAGGACACCGCCGGAGTGACCAAGGCGGAGATCGACGCCCAGCTTCTAGAATACCAGAACATGGCCATGCGTACGCTCGGCTTCGCCTACATGGAAGTGCCGGAAGGGGTATCGGTGATAAAGGATGGTCGCGTGGCAGCTGATAGCCTTAAGTTCCTCGGTATCGTTGCCATCTCCGACCCTGTACGCGCCGACGTTCCCGACGCGGTGCGTGAGGTGACCGATGCAGGCATCAAGGTGAAGATAGTGACCGGTGACACTCCTGGCACCGCCAAGGAGATCGGTCGCCAGGTGGGCATCTGGGACGACTCCGTGGACTCCGACCGCAACATCATCACCGGCGTAGAATTCGAGGCCCTTTCCGACGACGAACTCAAGGAGCGCATCGGCGACCTTAAGATCATAGCCCGCGCCCGCCCGATGGACAAGAAGCGTCTCGTGGAGACCCTCCAGAGCAAGAACGAGGTTGTCGCCGTGACCGGCGACGGCACCAACGACGCTCCGGCCCTCAAGGCCGCCCACGTCGGCCTCTCGATGGGTGACGGTACCTCTGTAGCGAAGGAGGCCTCCGACATCACCATCGTCGACAACTCCTTCTCATCGATCGGACGCGCCGTCATGTGGGGCCGCTCCCTCTATCAGAACATACAGCGGTTCATCCTCTTCCAGATGACCGTCAACGTAGCCGCCTGCTTCATCGTGCTCGCCGGAGCCTTCATGGGTACCGAGTCTCCGCTGACGGTAACGCAGATGCTCTGGGTCAACCTGATCATGGACACCTTCGCCGCAATGGCCCTCGCATCGCTGCCTCCCTCGGCAAGCGTGATGAAAGACAAGCCACGCTCCCGCGAAGCTTTCATCATCAACAAGCCGATGTGGAGCTCCATCATAGGAGTCGGAGGCATCTTCTTCCTTGTCCTTCTGGGCATCCTCTACATATTCGAGCATTATCAGGTAGACTCGATGACTCAGATCTTCTCCTTCATCCCGCAGGCCACCGACGTGGCGAACCTTACGCCCTATGAGCTCTCGATGTTCTTCACCATCTTCGTATTCCTGCAGTTCTGGAACATGTTTAACGCCCGCGCCTTCCAGACGGGCCGCAGTGCATTCCACTTCAAGGGAGCCAGCGGATTCGTGGCCATCGCCTTCGCCATCCTCGTAGGCCAGATAGCCATCGTGACGGTCGGCGGCGAATTCTTCAACGTCACTCCGCTCCGTCTCGAAGACTGGCTGATCATCATCGGCAGTACCTCCCTCGTCCTCTGGATCGGCGAGATCCTCCGCCTGTTTAAGAAGTCTTAAGTCTTCAGTGTTGAGCTTTCAGCGATAAGAGTAGGGACGCACGGCCCGTGCGTCCGCCAGCCGCCAGCAAGAAAGAAAACAGCGCATCGACCGTCCGGCCGATGCGCTGTATTTATTTGGAGCAAGCTGCCACGCACGCATTGACAGCACCGGACGCACGAGCCGTGCGTCCCTACCAAAGCGGCTTGTCCGCAATCTGAAGACTCAAGACTTAAGACTTAAGACTCAAGACTCAAAAAATCTCCTGTGCTTCGCGATACGAATCCATCGAGCCGATATCGAAGCGGCTTCCCGCCATCGGCCACGCATGAAGAGCGGTGACCTCCGTAAGGTAATGAGCCAGGTTGCCCGGCGCGTCAAACCCGCATCCATGCTCCATACACTCGCGGATTAGCGGAAGATCCTTGCGCGAATAGATGTAGAAGGGTGGCACGGCCCAGTTCGAGACCGGCTCAGCCGGTTTCTCCTGCATCTCCAGCACCTTCATGTCGCCGTCTACGGCGATGACTCCGGTGCGCTGCAGCTTACGCAGCTCAGGCTCGTGATGGCACATGATCACCGACGTACCTTTCTCCTTGAAATAATCCACGAATCCCTGCATCGAGAAATCCAGGATATTGTCGGCCGCCAGCACCATGATGTCGTCGTCTACCGCCCGCTGCTCCAGCGCGAGCAGCAGGTCGCGCACTGCCCCCAGGCGGTTGTCGTTGTCAGTGGTCCCGTCATCGATGATCGTGATCGGCTTCTTATAGTGGGAATTGGCCTTCCACTCCTCGAAGATATGGGCGAAGCGGTGGTTGGTCACTATGATATGCTCATCGATATCCTCTATGCTGTCCAGATCCGCCATCATGCGGTCAAGTATGGTGGAATCCCCTATCTTCAGGAGGGGTTTTGGAAAATTCTCGGTAAGCGGGTACAGCCTCGTCGCATATCCCGCAGCAATAACTATATTTTTCATCGTTAGTTATAT
Organism: Muribaculaceae bacterium; assembly: GCA_029061225.1. GTDB lineage: Bacteria > Bacteroidota > Bacteroidia > Bacteroidales > Muribaculaceae > Lepagella. The sequence continues at coordinate 14,820 of JAIDSM010000272.1, read as the reverse complement.
AAGTCTTCAGTCTTCAGTCTTCAGAGTCTCCCATCCACGCGGCTTGTCCGCAATCTTAAGACTTAAGACTCAAGACTTAAGACTCAATTATAAAAAATCCACTCCGTTCGCAGGCTCGCAGAAGAAAATCTCGAAGCTGTCCTTATACTGCGGATACTTCGCAAGATACTTCTCCGTGACCTCGGCCCTGATCTGATCCTCCTTGGCGGGATCGACAAGCGCGATGCACGCCCCCTTGAAACCGGCGCCCGAAAAACGTCCGCCATATATTCCGTCCGTCTCCCTCATTATCCTGTAGATGTCGATCAGCTCGGGGGAGCCGCATTCGTAGTTGTTCATCGACGACTCGCAGCTCTCAAACACCAACTTCCCGAAAGCCTCGATGTCTCCGGCCTCCCAGGCCTTCACGCCGTCGGTCACGCGGTCGCACTCCGTGTAGAAATGCTTCGCCCGCCGTGCGAAACGCTCCGGCATCCGGTCCTGATGCTTCTCGAAGACCGCCTCCTCTACGTCTCGCAGGCGTGTGTCCTCAAACTCGTGTAGCTTCTCGTTCTCATACGCCTGCATGATCCAGGCGGCCGTCTTGCACTCGGCCACGCGGAGATTGTAGTCGGTGCCTGTGAGCTTGCGTGTCACGCCCGAGAAGAAGATGCCGAGTTTGAAGGGGAGCGGTTTCGGATTGTCGCCGCCAAACGGTATGAGGCGGTGGTCGCCGGTGCGTGTGTCAAGATAGAGCAGCTTGTCGGCCTCGCAGAGCACCACGCAGGCCTGATCGAGGATGCCGTTGTTGAGTCCCACATATTGCCGCTCTGCAACGGAAGCGTAGTGGATGATCTGCTTGCGGTCGAGACCGAGATGGTTGACCTTATCCAGTGCCATCACGAACCCGCACAGCAGGGCCGCCGACGACGACAGACCGCCGATCGGCATCGAACCCTTCACGATGCCGCGTATGCCCTGCGTCAGATGGAAATCCTGCTGCAGCGCCCACACGGCTCCGCGCAGATAGTCGCCCCAGTTGCCCTGACGCTCATCCACAGGCCTCTGCACATTGAAGGTCATCAGGCCCTCGAAGGAGAGTGACGCCATCTCCACTTTTCCCGACTCGGTGGCCGAGAAAAGGAATTCGATGCCGGAATCGAAGGCGAAACCGGACACGAGTCCGTGCTGGTGGTCGACGTGGGCCCCGAGAGGGCATATGCGGTAGGGCGAGAAGAGCTGGTAGAGCGCGTCTCCTTTGCCGAAAAAGGTCCTGTAGGCGGTATGTAGGGAAGTCATTATTTCAGTTGTCAGAAAAATCAAGCGCAAATATAGTGAAAATAATTCTAATCTCCAAACAATAAGCCCGACACAGGCCTGAGAATGTCTTTCTTCATTCAAACTTCTCGCCTATTGATTTGTTACACTATAGAGCGACGCCTTTAAGACCTCCTCGATTCGACTGTAACACACACACCTTATCTTAAGACTCATATTATGAAAAAAACACTGCTTCTCTCAGGGCTCGCCTTAGCAGCCCTCGCGATTCCCGCCACAGCGGCTGATTCCACCGCCCACTTTTTCAAGCCACAGACCGTAAGTTTTCAATATTATATGCCCTACACCTCCACATGGGGCGATATGAATGTGGAGAAATACACCTATAATGCCGATGGCTCCGTCGCCACCATGGAGGAAACGGGCCAGAAGACCGTATATACTTACAACGCCGACGGCAGCTTGGCCAAAGAGGAGGTGATCAACGTCTATAACGGCGAAAATAAACCCGTCTCGACCACTGTATATGAGTATGATCCGGTGGTAAAGGATTTTGTAGTGTCCGAGACCGAATATTTCTATCAGGGTAAGGAGGAACCTCTCTACGTGACAGGAAACGGAACCGAGATAACCCGCGACGGCGCGGGAAACATCACCAAGGTGCGTACCTACAACGTCTCCAACGGCAGCAAGACCTATGACGACGAGCAGATGACCGTGGCTTACGGTGCCGACGGCAAGGCCACCACAGTGACCTTTGAGAGAATTACTACGCAAAACGGACAGCCCGCGACGGAGATCGAGGAGCAGTGGACCGACATTGTATGGGAAAAGACCGACGGACAGATACTCTCAATGGAATTTGATGATCCGAACGCTGATATGTATTTCTCGACCAACCGCGTGGCAAGCGCGACCGTGACGTCTGAAGACTGGCCGCAGGCAGCCGTCTTCACTGCCACTTATGACGGCGACAGCTACCACAGCCTCGTGACTATGGGCTCCGACCGCATTTTCGAGATCACATTCGACTGCATCGAGAAGTTCGCCCCACGCGATGAGTTTGACGAGTGCTACAGCTATGAGGCTGATACCTACGAAGTGGAGTTTGACAACGACAACGGACAGTTCTACATCGAGAGCCGAGTGAGCAAGAAGGAGAAGAACGTTGCAGACGCCTTCGGAATCTGTCTGCTCAACGAGCAGACCGTCACATATCACAAGCAGTCGGGCGATACTACAGAGACAGAGACTGAGAAGACCGAGGTGACATACGACCAAGAGTCGGGACTCCCGATCCAGGCCGCAAAATGGGAGAAAGGGGCTACGGACAAAGATTTCATCCCGGTTTCCCTCTATTTCTTCAGCGACTATGTCAATGTCGATCCTGCCGGAGTCACGGCGCTTCAACCTGACGGTACCGACGCCTCAGTGGAGTATTACGACCTTAATGGCGTGCGTGTTTCCGAGCCGGCTGACGGCATCTTCATCCGCCGCAGTGGCAACCATACGGAGAAAGTCCTCTTTGAATAATACGGAAATACGCCATCAGGGCGTAAAGAAAACGGACGGCCGCATCCTTGAAAAAGGGTGCGGTCGTCGCATTTAGGATAGCTTATTCGATCTGCAACACCAACAGAGCGGGTGATGCGGGGCGGACAGGTGATGCAGAAATCAGGACAGAGAGGCCGTTGATGATATATTGTTAACAAAAGTTAAAATCAAATTTTGTAATAAAATTTTAATCAAAATTGTATCAAATTTGTTAAAAATTGTAGTAATTTTGGACTCCGACACGGGGGCAGCTGAGGGCATTTGCCTGTCGGAATACCTGATTGCCTACCGGATTAACCTGAAACTGAGATTAATTATATAATGTAGTACCTAAAAAAAACCTGCATGAAAAACGTTTGTTTTACCCTCAGCCGGAAAGCGCTGGTGGCAATAGTCATGCTATTGTCGTTCACGCTTCCCGCTCTGGCCCAGAAGATAACCGTCAACGGTTACGTTGACGACACTCTGGGCGAACCACTTATCGGTGCCACCGTGATGGAAAAAGGCACCTCAAACGGCACAGCGACCGACTTCGACGGTAACTTCACCCTCAACGTCGATCCAAACGGCATCCTGGTCATCAGCTACATCGGCTACGAGACCCAGGAAATCCCCGTAAACGGCCGCACCGAAATCAAGGTGACTCTCTCCGAAAACTCCACAATGCTTCAGGAAGCAGTCGTGATTGGCTACGGCTCCGTGAAGAAATCGGATGCTACCGGATCTGTCGCCGTCATCAAGCCCGATGAAATCGACGCGGGTATCTCGACATCAGCCCAGGACCTCCTCGTAGGCGCAAGCCCTGGTGTAGTAGTGACCACAAACGGCGGTGATCCTACCGGTGGTGGCACAATCCGTATCCGTGGTGGTTCCTCACTTTCAGCTTCCAACGACCCTCTTATCGTAGTCGACGGAGTGCCTATGACCAACCAGAGCCAGGGTGGTGGTATGAATGCCCTTACCATGATCAACCCTAACGACATCGAGAGCATGACAGTGCTTAAGGATGCTTCCGCTACCGCCATCTACGGTAGCCGCGCATCAAACGGCGTCATCATCATCACTACCAAGAAAGGTAAGGCCGGTAAGCCGGTTGTCAACCTTACTGCCAACATGTCGGTTAATACCGCGCGCAAGACCCTCAACCTTATGAATGGTCAGGAGTTTGCTGATTATGTTAATAATCATCTTGGTGATGCCTCAATTTCCCAGCTCGGCTATAACGGCAAGATATACAACACTGACTGGCAGAAAGAGGTGCTACGCACATCCATTTCCCAGGACTATAACGCAAGTATCGCCGGTAAAGCCGGTTTTCTTCCTTATCGCGTCAACGCCGGTTACACCAACTCGGAAGGTATCCTTAAGACCTCCAACATGCAGCGTGTGACTGCAGGCTTCAGCCTCAGCCCGAAGTTCCTTGACGACCATCTTTCAGTGAACGTGAATGTAAACGGCACATACGGTCGTACACGTAACGCCGACGGAGGAGCCATTGGTTCTGCTTCAAGTATGGACCCGACCAAACCCGTGCGTACCAATATCTCTATGGAGGGAGGTACCGGTCTATATCTTTATAATGGATACTATAACTTCGCCCCTGGCGGTACTTATGATCTGAACGCCGCTAAAAACCCGCTTCAGCTTCTTAATGATGTGGAAAGCCATAATGACACATGGTCGTCATCCGGCAACCTTCAGATTGACTATGCCCTGCACTTCCTTCCCGAGCTTCATCTCAACCTAAATCTCGGATATCAGGTCTCCAAGAATGATTGCAACAGTGTGACAGCGGCTAACTCTGTGATGGCTTGGACCAACGACGGTCTTCAAGCTAATAACGCCGCCGGTGCTGCCACTCTATATAAATGGCACGAAATCCAGCGCAATACTCTTCTTGACTTCTACCTTAATTATAAGAAAGAATTTGAGTCTATCAAGTCTAACCTTGATGTGATGGTTGGTTATTCATGGCAGCGTTTCAGCTATCTTGGCCATTCGCAGAACTATGTAAATTCACTTGGTTTTGTAAATGCTAACGGTCAGAACGGCTTCAGCTACGAGAACGGTGTCTATACCATGAAGACCAATACACACGATGCGATCGGACAGGTTGTAAACAATGCTCCCGAATCGCGCTGGGGCAATCCATTGCAACTCGTGTCTTTCTTCGGACGTCTGAACTACACATTTGCAGATACATATCTTCTGACCTTCACGCTTCGTGATGACGGTACTTCCCGCTTCTCAAAGAACAATCGCTGGGGTCTTTTCCCATCAGTAGCGCTTGGCTGGAAGATCAATAACTGCTTCGGCCTTCAGGATTACGCCAACCTCGACGAGTTTAAGCTCCGTCTCGGCTGGGGACAGACAGGTCAGCAGAGTCTTGACGGTCTTGCAAATTCATATTTCCCCTACCTTCCTCTCTATGTCAACTCTTACAAGCCGGGCTTCCAGTACATCGGGGCAAACGGTCAGTTGATCGAAGCGCTTTATCCACAGCCATATGATATAAACATCAAATGGGAAACCACCACTACATGGAACGTTGGTTTCGACCTCGGTTTCTTCAACAACCGACTTACCGCAGCTATCGACTGGTATTTGCGTAATACCACAGACCTTCTTGCCAAAGCTCCCGCTCTTGGTATGAACACATCAAACTACATGATGACCAATATCGGTAGCCTTCGCAACTATGGTATCGAGGTGACTCTCGGCGGCCGTCCGGTGCAGACTCAGGATTTCACATGGACTTCCAATATCAATATAGCATGGAACCGCAATAAGATCACCGCCCTTACAGGAGACGCTTCGACAGACATGATCGATGCACGTGATCTTCCCTCTGGAACAGGCGGTCACCTTCAGTGGCATCAGGTAGGTGAACCTGCTTTCACTTATAGAGTATATCAGCAGGTTTATGACAAAGCGGGCAATCCAGTACCAGGTCAGTTCGTAGACCAGAATGCAGACGGAACGATTGACGACAAAGACCTCATCAATTTCCACTCTCCGGAGCCTAAGGTGACGTTCAACTGGACCAATAACTTCAGCTATAAGAACTGGGATCTCTCTTTTGCACTCCGCGCAAATCTCGGCAACTATGTCTACAATAACCCATTGTATGAACGCACCAATATGGCCAAAATAGATGCATATGGCCTTAACAACCTCCTACGCAACGAGTTCATATTCCCGTCAAATCCAGAGCCGTTAAAACTTAGTGACTATTTTGTTGAGAATGCCGCCTTCCTACGCTGCGACAACATCACTCTCGGTTACACATGGCCTGATCTTATCAACGATTCACTCCGTCTCCGTCTTTACGGCGCGGTTCAGAATCCTTTCGTGATTACAAAATATAAAGGTCTTGACCCGGAAGTGTTCGACGGTATTGACAACAACGTTTATCCACGTCCCGTCAGCTTCACCATCGGTCTGATCGCAACATTCTAATCTAAAAAGGTAAAGAATAATATGAAATATAATAAGTTTTTCGTTGTCGGCAGTATATTGGCAGCCTCGCTTTCCTTAAGCAGCTGCGTTGGCGACCTTGATCTTCAGCCTACAGATCCCAGTCTGCTGACTCCCGACCAGTTTGCCAATGATCCGGCCGCTTATCTTGAGAAGGCAATCGGTGGTGTTTATCTTCAGTATGCCACCTATGGAGCAAACGGAGATGCCTCTGTCCAGGGCTTTGACGGAGGTATGTCAACTTTCCAGCGTGCTATGTTCATCCTTGAGGAAGTTCCGACTGATGAGGCTTCATGGATTGCTAATGACGCCGACTACGGTTTGTTCCAATACGGTATCATCCCGGCTTCTAATACAGTAGTGATGGGTACATACTCGCGTCTCTATATCAATATCGCGATGTGCAACCAGTTCATACAGACTGTCAATAAGGGATATTTTAATCTCTCAACGCCTGAGCTTCAGGCTAAGGCTGACGAATATATTCGTCAGGCGCGTATACTGCGTGCAGGTGCCTATTGGTATGCCATCGATAACTTCGGCAATGTTCCCTATGCCGATGAAAGTGTCGATATGACTGTAATAGCTCCACAGCTTTCAACCAACTTTGCTGAAGGACGTCGTATGGTCTATGAGAAAGTAGTAGCTGATCTGGAAGATATAGTGGCCTGGTACAAGCAGAATGATCCTAACCAACGTCCGGCCTACGGTTATGTAGGTCTTGATGTGGCTGAGTCTCTTCTTGTGAAGTTCTATCTCAATGCTGAAGTGTATACAGGGACTGCGGCGTGGGATAAGTGTTATCAGCATGCAGAAGCTGTCATCTCTCGTCTTGGTAAAGGTGGTTTTAACCAGAGTGGCCTTTGCAAGTCGTATTTCCAGAACTTTTGCGCTGACAATAAGAAATATGCTATCGGCGGCGAGTCTGATGTCAATGAGATCATCTGGACTATACCCCAGGAGCAGACATCATTGAATCCTTCTGGACTTGGACTTATGTCGTATGCGAATTCCACCTTCATGTGCAATGCATGGCTGGGTGATTCCACACCGGATGATGAGTTCACAATTAGCAAAAGCGAATATAACACCAAAGGTGGTTGGAAATGTATTGTCGCCCGTCCTGAATTTGTTGAGAAATTCTCATGGAATGCTGATTATTCGGAGTCTCCTGACCTGAGGACCTCATGGTGGAAGACAGCTAAAGATGGTTTCAGTATTGAGAACATAAGCCTTAATCAGGCAGATTGGGGACAGAATGGCTTTATCGCAGTGAAATATACAAACTGGTCGATCAACGATGACGGAACAGTCAATGAGGCCGCCTCTCCCGAAGCAACCGACCAGCTTGGTGGCGACTATGCTATGATTCGTCTTGCTGAAATATATCTGTCTGCTGCCGAGGCAGCTCTTCATGGAGGCGGTGACGCTTCAAAGGCTCTTGAATATGTCAATATCATCCGCAACCGTGCAGGCCTGAGCGATTATCCTTCCTTGAACCTTAGCGATCTTCAGGATGAACGTTGTCGTGAGCTTTATACGGAAGCTACCCGCCGAAGCGACCTTATCCGTTATGGCAAATGGATCTCAGGATATTCATGGTCGTGGAAGAATCAGGTTGCAGAAGGTGCGGATTTCCAGTCCAATTTCAACGTGTATCCGCTGCCTAGCACTACATGCGCACGTAACGGATATACTCAGAACCCTAATTATTAATTGTATCATTTGACAGAAAATGAAAAAGATATCAATTTATATGTCGATGGCGCTAGCCGTTCTGGGTATGGCGTCATGTTCGCAAGACCGTGATCCGGTGTTGCAGACACCGACTGAGTTCGTGCTCAATACTCCTGTTCTGGCTGATCAGTTTATTGAGCTGCAAGAGGGCAAAGCCATAGAACTTGTAACCTCACAGCCTAACTATGGCTATTCAGCAGTGGCAAACTATTCCGCAGAAATGTCGCTTACCGAGGACTTCTCCAAGGCGTACGCGCTCAAGGCTACTAATGCGACTCAGGCTCGCATAACAATAAAGCAGTCAGATATTGCTACCGGAATATGTGACCTTTCCGGAGTTTCCGATGAAGAGACTATGGCAAGTGTCTTTCCGAATGGTATCCCGACAATGCCGGTATATTTCCGCGCCATATGTGAACTTGACGGAGTCGAGGGTTCCCGTATAGTCTCAAATGTGGTAAGTTATAATAAGATTCTCGGGTACTTTGCTGTTCCTGTTCCCGGATACATATATCTTGTAGGTGCTCCGGAAGGTTGGGCCGGTCCGACAGAGGGCAATGCCACCCACTATGCCGACTGGCGTCTCTTTGAGCCGAAGGATGCTATTGGTTCAGGAGTATATTCCGGTGTGTTTGATATTCCTGCCGGTGAGGCAATGTTCCGTTTCTATACTGACCTAACAGGTTGGGATAATGATTCCTATGGTTATCAGGTACCGGATGAAGCTACTAATTTTGATTTTGTTGGTAATTCCTTTACCAGCCCTGTCGTCAAAGGTAAGGGTGCTTTCAACTTCCCCAACTGGAAGGGTGGAAAGATGACCATCACGGTCGATATGAGTGATATGAAGAATATCACCATGACATGTACGGCTGGCGAAGCTGAAGTAGTAGTGACAAAATACATATATCTTGTGGGTTCGATCAGTGGCTGGATGGAACCTGGCATCTCAAACGAGAGCGCCTATAAGGACTATCGTCTTGCTGACAGAGATGGCAGCGGTATCTATACAGGCTCATGGCCGGTTAAGGTAACGTCCGAAAACAAAGAACATGTAAACTTCCGTTTCTGCAAGGAACTCACAGAAGACGGCTGGGGCAATGACACCCAGTTCGGAGCAGCGGAACCTGACGGCGATGTCGCATGCACTCTCACCAACGGCTCCTATTCCGGACCTTATGTCAATGGCAAAGGAAACTACGCCTTTGACATCGAGAATGACGCTACCGTCAACATCACAGTCGATACCAATAACAGTACGGTGACAGTCAAATTTGAATAATAACAATCAGCGGGAAGCTGGTATCGGCTATCAGTGGATATCCGCTTCCCGCTCATTCCAATTGAACCAAAATGAAAAAAACAGCATTATACGGTCTGGCTGCCATCTTCGCTCTTTCCTTCGCTTCCTGCGATAATTATAAGGAGCCGAATCCCGAGCCGCAGACGAATCCTCAGGAAGCTATCCTGAAAACTGATGAAGTGGAAGTGACACCCTGTGTCACGGACGCACCTTATGTGCTTGAGGCGCTTGACGAGAGCAATCAGAACATTGTACTCGCAAGCATCGCTGTTCCAACACTTCCAGAAGGTTACAGCCTGAGTCCTGTAGTTGAAATATCTTCCAATGGATTTCAACGTGTAGCTGAAGTACCGGCCTCAGTAGTTGAAAACGAAGGAAAATATGACGTGTGTGTCACTCCTGATGATCTGCAGGGTGTATATTATGCCAATATCTCAAAGGGCCCTAAAGCCAAAGAGATCGAGGCTCGTTTGATCCTTAAGGCAGTGACCGGGGAGGGTAAGACTCAGATGGTAGCATATGTCGGAGGAAAGGACAACTATTATGGCCCATATAAGTTTACTGTCCAGCCTTTCCCATCGACCTTAGTAATTGAGCAGAACTATTATCTGCTTGGATCGATCAATGGCTGGAGTGTAGAACAGGCAGTGAAATTCAATCATTCCTCAGCTGATCCATATGATGATCCGGTGTTCACTCTTAAGCTGGACATTCCGGACAGTGAAGCAGCTGAAGGCTGGTGGTGGAAGATCATTCCGGAGTCTACTTATGTGACCGGTAATTGGGTTGATGCCGCCTATGGTTCATTCGGTGTTGCTGAGAACGGTGATGAGGCTCTCGAAGGACTCCTCGTAGCCAGGACTGACACCGAAGACTGCGGCGCAGGATGTCTGAAGACCGGCGGCCAGCTTCTGCTGACAATCAATATCGAAGAGGGCACATATGCCTTTACATCCGCTGTGGATTTCCTCTATACTCCCGGTGATGCCAATGGCTGGAGCCAGACCAATTCACAGCTTCTCTACACATCCAACTATGCGGATTACTACGGTTATGCCGTCCTCAGTCCTAATGGTTTCAAATTCTGCAACGCTCCTGACTGGAATCATATCAACTACGGATTTGCCGGCGAGGAAGGCAAGCTCTCTCCGGCTGGAGACGCAGGCAACCTGTCGGTGGCTGCCCCAGGTCTGTATTGGTGTGAGGTAAATACCGCAAGCCTTACCTACAAGACTACCCTCATCTCAACCATCGGAGTGATCGGTGACGCAACTCCCGGCGGCTGGGAGGCTTCCACAGCCCTTACGCCTGAGGAGAATAACCTTGTATGGAAGGGTTCCATCACATTTGGAGGCGGAGAGTTCAAGTTCCGTGCCAACGACAGTTGGGACATCAATCTTGGCGGTAGCATCAGCGACCTCAGCCAGGGTGGTGACAATATCGCGTCGCCTGGAGCCGGCACTTATGAAGTGACGCTTAACCTCTCGTCACTTCCCTACAGCTGCACTCTCGTAAAGAAGTAAGTCTCTTATTGACACCCACTAAACCCATGCCCGCCCCGGTATCCCCGGAGCGGGCATTTTCTTCTGGATGGATTGGCTGATGCTGCCGAGATTTCAGCACTGCGTCGTGTGTTATCCTCTCCCATGTACCAGGTTCCGAGACCGAAGGAGGTCACCGTCCTGCCATTAGGTAATTAACAGTTTTGTCCATAATCAAAATCACAACCTCACCGGCACCATTCAGACGTGCTGAGAGCAAATGTCCGGCAAGTGCGGTATAGTCGGTTCTTCCGAGCACGCAGTGAAGATGGGTGTAAGTCTCACCATTCATAACGGATACATTTCCCGTAAGATTTGCCACCTCCATCTGCTCCTTGAAGGTCTTATCGTCATACTTGTTGCTCTTGGGGTGATAGCAACGTAGGTAAGTATTTTATATATAGGCGTGAAATTTGGCAGCCTTTGACGTCTGCATGTATTTACAGGTATACTCATTTTTCTATAAAGTAATCGGAATTAATCTATACTTTTATCAGAAGAATATTCTATTAAGATTTTTTAACACAAGATCTTTTATTTACATGTATTTGAGAACTAATAATTTATTGGCTTTTGATAAAGAAATCATATATTAGAAGTTTTACATTTGTGATCATTTATCAGATTTATTGGCTAAATTTGTAAGAAAGATGAAAAAACGTTATGAAAATCAAGTCAGTTTCCATAGATGGGCTATGGGGTAGATATTCAATGAAGTGGAATTTAAACCCTGATGTCAATGTGCTTTCTGGAATCAATGGTTCCGGGAAGTCTACCATACTTCTCGCTATCGCCGGCCTTATCTCTGGGAAAGGTTTGAGACAACGCTATCTCAATCGGTTTAAGAAACTGACATTGGAAATGTCAGACAACTCTCGTGTCTCCCTAAGAATTGCGACTCCTCTTGAAGACGACGCTGATGATCGTCCGAATGAAACCAGAATCTGGATAGTCAACTGTAAGTATACACAAATAATCTCAATAGATAAGGAAGGAGGGTATCCAATCTCGGAAAACACTTTTCCAATAGCAGACTGCGAATTCATATCTACGTTTGATTTCCCTATTTCGAAAGATGACATCAAGGAAGCAATCCGTTATGTAAATTATATCTCGAATACACATAAAATCAGCGAACTTGATTTAATCCTCGACAATATGGTGGACCGCTATAGATCGTATCAGATTGACCTTTCCACCACAATGTCGAAAATGATGGCTTCCGGTGAGGCCAGTTCCGAAACTGTCAAGCAATTATTTGGTAGGAAAAATACTTTCCTGGATCTTCTTGATGATTTATTTCAGGGAGCAGGCAAACGTATGAACCGCGACAAAGGAGAGATTGAATTTATTTTTGATAGTGATGGAAAATCCCATCCGTATTCCGAACTCTCAGCAGGTGAAAAGCAGCTCCTCCTGATTTTGCTTGCCGTATTCATTCAAGGAGAACAGGAAGCTATCCTGATTATGGATGAACCTGAAATATCGCTACATATTGATTGGCAGAACCGGTTGCTTTCGGATATACGAAAGCTAAATCCCAATTGTCAGGTAATAGTATCTACTCACTCTCCGGCTATGATTTTAGATGGGTGGCACTCTGCCGTTGTCAATATGGAAGATATCACAACTTCATTGTCATAATGGCTACTTCTCTTGTCCAAGGCGCCTCATCCGCCTATATCAATGCCCAGAATGCCCTTCGGAGCAAACGTGAACTCCCGGAAATATATGTCTATGTGGAAGGTATGGATGATGTGGCATTCTGGAAAGAATGCCTGCGTCTATTCTGCTTAAACTTCAACTTTAAAGTCACACAGCTTCGAAAACCGGATAACTCCATAGCAGAAGGAAAGTACCATCTGATTGAATGCATAGGTATTGATTCTTTGGGTCCGAATAAATATGTCGCAGTTGACGCGGATTATGATTGGATTATCGATAACTATAAACCGTCATCGACAACATCATCGATTTCCAATATAATCCGAAACAATCCTTATATCCTGCATACTTTTCTTTATTCGATTGAGAATTATAAATGTCACCCCCTTTGTGTGGCGGCGATGATGGATAAAATATCCGGAACTGCTGATGAAGAAGAAATCCTAAAATACTTTTCTTCGTTCTCCAAAGCAATGGCGAATCTTTTTCTGATTCATATCGTATCAACAGATAAATGCGATGGAGTGTATTGCATAAAGGATTTCAGGCATGACATAGCCACCTTGACTGTTGATATTTCCTCAATGGAACTGGATGAAAGAAGTCATCTCCATATAAATCAACGAGAGAGTGATCTTATGGATTATAGTAAGAAATATCGTAGATATATCCAATATTATCGTGAGAAACTCATGGCTTTTGGTTTTGATGAGAGTAGATATTATCTCCTCATGCAAGGACATATCATTGAAAATATTGTAGTAAAAAAACATATGCCGGATAAAATCCTTAAATTGAGAAAAGAGACTATTGACGGTATCTGCCATTGTGGCACTGAAGGGCAAATTCGCAATAGACTGAAGCAATTCGAAAGGATTACTGGGATTACCATCAATTATCAATCAAATTACCCTAAATCAACGAAAGCCCTGCTGAAGGACATCAATTCTCGGTTGGACCAACTAATTTATGACTGTACCGACTTCTCTAAAGCGTTGGAAGGTTACTCTCATCTTATCGATTCTTTAGAAAAAGCATTCGGTAAGCCTTCCTACTGAAAAGTCTGCAAGGTCTTCAATTTGACAACTGCCTCCGTCGGTAAGAGTTATAAAACCAACTTGATGTAATCATATCTGTCGGTTACAGAGTGAAATCCTTGAGAGGTACTCACTTTCGTCAATGGGCAAATAAGGTGTTGGAGGAATACCTGACGTGAACACTTACTCATCCGGATACATATCAGTGAAAATGAATTGCCCCCAGTCTTGAGACCTGTCGGATTTGGAGGATTGTAAAAAAATAACTATTTTTGTACTCTGGAAAAAGGGGAATATCGATACTGTTTAACTAAAAAAATATAATATGTTGAAAAACTACTTGATGTCGCTGCTGCTGATTGCGGTGGCAACTCTGGGACTCAGCGCTCAGGTGACGTCTGATCCGACTCCGCTGCAGGAGGATTCGAAAGACGTGAAAATTCTTTTCCATGCCGACCAAGGCAATAAAGGGCTTATGGGCCTTCCGGCTACCGCAAAGGTATATGCCCATACCGGTGCCTGCCTAAGTAACGGGCAAGACTGGGTGAACGCTCCGTCATGGGGAGACAACGCCGACAAATATCAGCTCACATACGTCAGCGAGAACCTCTGGCAGCTTTATATAGGCGACATCCGCGAGTATTACGGCATCACTGATCCTTCTGTAAACGTGACCCGACTGGCATTCGTGTTCCGTACGGCCGACAAGTCAAAAGAGGGAAAGGCTGAAGGCAATAAGGATATCTTCCTCGACGTGCTGGCTTCCGGACTTCAAGTCGCTATTGACACAGGTATTTCAGGTTCCATCATCACTCCGGACAATGCATCGGTGACATTCAATGTAGCGGCGACCAAGGCGGCAGACATTTCCCTCAGTGTAAACGGTAAGGAAATAGGATCCGTAAAGGCTTCAAAAGTTCTGACGGCAGCCTATACTTTCCCGGCTCCCGGCAATTATGAGGTGAAGGCTACCGCCACGGCCGACGGTGAGACAGTGACCGACGTGCAGAACTTTACATACATCGAGAAATCACAAGCCGCGGACTATCCCGGCGGAGTTCCGAAGATGGGTCCCGTGAAGAATGCCGACGGAAGCGTCACTTTCTGCCTCGGTGCTCCCGGCAAGAGCAACGTCATGCTCATCGGCGAGTGGAATGATTATACCCCCGACAACAAGTACATGATGAAATATCAGGATGTCGACGGCATGCGATACTTCTGGGTTACTGTCGATGGCCTTGACAATACA
>JAIDSM010000271.1:16852-29420 GCA_029061225.1 Muribaculaceae bacterium | reverse complement strand
AATGCCGAAGACAAACCCCAGCACACCGGAAACCTGACGCATCAGTCCGGCATGAAAGCCACGGAATATTCCGACCGGTGCCACCGCAATCACTTAAATATGATATATAGCTTCTCCCATTCGAAGTTTTATCTTATCCGTTTCAAAGAAAGCTCAAGACAGACGACTCAAGACTCATTTCCAACTGCAAAATTAATAAAAATTTTGGAATTTACTGAATTTTTACATCTTTCGATTTGGCAACGTTCGCAAATATTATTAATTTTGTAGAAGAATGAAGATCCTGGCCGACATCAACACCCGAAAGACCGACATCACGGTTTTCCTCTGCTTCCTACTTGCGGGGGCATTACTTTCGTGGGCTGCATATGCCGCATGGATACATTTCCGCACCACACCACCGTATGTAGACAGGGAGAAATACCCTGTAGGAGGCATAGACGTATCCTCACACAACGGCGAGATAGACTTCCACAAAGCGGCCGGAGACGGAGTGCAGTTCGTGTGGATAAAGGCATCTGAAGGCGCCAGTTTCCGCGACAGTACCTTTTCAGATAACCACATGAACGCCGGACTCGCGGGCCTTAAAAGAGGAGCATATCATTTCTTCCGTTTTGACAAGGACGGTACGGAACAGGCCATCAACCTTCTTGAAGCTGTAGGCGACAGAAATCTGGAGATGGGGGTGGCCATCGACGTGGAAACCTCCGGAAATCCCGGCAACGTAAACGACGATGTCATAAAGGAAAGACTTTCAGCCATGGTAGACTATCTCAACCTGCGAGGACTGGCACCTACCCTCTACTGCAACAAGAAGGACTATTATCAGTATATGGCAGAGTCTCTTCCGGGAAACTCGCTCTGGATATGTTCGTTCTCATCCAATCCGATAGCGGCCCCTTGGACTTTCTGGCAGTACAACCACAAAGGCTCCGTCAAGGGAGTGAAAGGAGCCGTAGACATGAATGTCTTCGGTGGGAGCCATGACGAATGGACCGACTTTATCTCTAAACAACAATATAAAGCAAATAAATCCGTTAATTAGACGTGAAACTACTTTATACCACATCAATACCAAAATATTTAAGCAGGATTGTCGTAGCGATTGCGCTGACGGTCCTGCCGCCGGCGCTTGCCCTCGCGGCACCCGCAGAACGCTATGCATCCTCGTCCGTCCTCTCGAAGGGCAACTGGGTGAAGGTCGACATCACCACTCCGGGACTGCAGACCATAAGCAGCCAGACCCTGAAGAATTTCGGATTCCATGATTCAAAATCCGTCTATGTCTACGGCTACGGAGGACGCCTCATATCGGAAGCGCTCACACCCGACCATCCGGACGACCTTCCAGCTGTCCCCGTCGTGAGGAAAGCCGACGGGTCAATCACATTCTACGCCACCGGCACGATCGCACCGAAGATCTCCACGTCGTCTAAGATGACATACGACCATACGATAAATCCGTATGGCGAGACATCGTATTATTTCCTGAGCGACGTAAAGCCTGAGACCGAGACTCCCGTCATCGATCTTTCAAGTTCTAAGTCATCAGCCGAGGAGACCTTCATCTGCCAGCTCGTGCACGAACGCGACCTGCTTCAGTGCGCCAACACAGGACGCGACTACCTTGGCGAAGACTTCAAGCAGAACAAATCGCAGACTTTCGACTTCAACCTCCCCGACAATGTCTCCGGCAACGCTACGATAAGGGTGAGATTGGGAGTCAACGCAACATCAGCCAGCAGCATGATGATAAGCGCCAACGGCGAAAGACTGCCGGCCACTTCAGACGACCGCATAACTGCCGTGACCTCAAGCGACCAATATTACCGTCTCGCCACATCCATAAAGACAGCAGAAAACATCGGTTCATCGCTGAGCGTGGGCATCGAGTACTCACAGGCCGGAGTAGTCAACACCGCGCGTCTGGACTGGATCGAAGTGGAATATGAGCGCGCACTGAAGCTCCGAGACTCACAGCTTCACTTCATGGTCAACCGCACCGCTGATACGGCCTACCGCATCAGCGGCGCATCAGAGCAGACCATCATCTGGGATGTCACCAAACCCTGGGACATCAAGGAAGTGAAGGGTTATTTCAATCCTGCCGACAACACCATCACATTCGCGCCATCTGACGCGGGATTAATGGAATTCATAGCGTTCGACCCTTCAGCCAAGGGAGCTACAGTGCCCGGAAGGTTCAAGACCGCCAATCAGAATATCCACGGACTTACCACTCCTGACATGGTCATCATAACTCCCGATGAGTTTTCCGCAGCGGCAAACAGAATTGCCGAGCTCCACCGCGTCCATGACGGAATGATCGTCCACGTACTCTCCCCGGAAAAGATCTACAACGAGTTCTCGAGCGGCAATAAGGATATATCGGCTTTCAGAAAACTGCTGAAGATGTGGTATGACCGCAGCCGCCAACAACCTGAGGGGCGCCAGTTCGGCTATTGCCTCCTCATGGGACGTCCGACCTATGACCAGAAAGCGAAGAACCCGGAGACCATCAGGGACAAATATCCCCGCACACTGATCTGGCAGTCGACAAACGCATACACCGAAACGACTTCTTACGGCACCGATGACTTCATCGCAATGCTTGAAGACGAGACTTTTGAAAGATCTATGCCTTCCAGAAAACTGCTTGTAGCAGTAGGCCGCTACACAGTGACCTCTGCCGAAGAAGCCGATATAGTTGCCACGAAACTCGAATCGTATATGACAGATCCCATCTACGGCATATGGCGCAACAATGTAATGGCCATAGCCGATGACGGAGACTCCGCTCAGCACTTCATACAAAGCCAGCAGGCCATAGATTCCCTCAGGCTAAACCCAGCTGGAGAAAACTATGCGATCGAAAGAGTGTATCTCGATGCCTTCGACAGAAAACAGACCGGAGCCGGACTGACCTTCCCCGACGCGAGACAGCGCATGCTCATGAAGTGGCAGAAAGAGGGGGCTGCCCTCATCACATATATCGGTCATGCCAATCCTAAGGAATGGACCCACGAGAAACTACTTACATGGAACGACATCAAAGGCATGTCTAACCAATATCTTCCCGTGCTCTACGCCGCTACGTGCAGCTTCGGAAAATGGGACGAAGTGGATGTCAGCGGAGCTGAGCTCATGGTCTCCAATCCGGCTGGCGGCGCTATCGCGGTGATAACACCGAGCCGCACTGTATACATCAATAAAAACGGACATATATCCTGCTCTGTAGCGAAGCAGATATCCAAGCGCGATTCTCTGGGAAGAGGCCAACGACTCGGCGACATACTCCGCCTTGGAAAGAACCTCACCAAATCGCCCGACGAAAACATGCTGCGCTACCATCTCTTCGGCGATCCGGCACTGCGTATGCCCGTAGCCGGATATACGGTGAAGATTGACTCCATCGCCGGCCAACCGCTTGCCGAAAATCTTGCGGATGCCCCCCAGCTGAAGGCGAGGTCGACAGTGAAGCTTTCCGGACGAATCCTCGACGCCATGGGAAACAAAGTGCAATTCAACGGTCCTGTTCAGTATACCCTCTTCGACGCCGAGACCACAATAGAGACCCACGGATGGGGAGAAAACGGCAAGGATACCATCTATCCGGACCGACCGATAAAACTTGCGATGGGAAGCACCACCGTAACCGATGGAAAATGGTCGGCATCTATATTGATGCCGTCGGAAATCTCCAACAATTACTCTCCGGCGATGATCACACTGTATGCCTACGACCCCATCATTAAGATGGAGGCCAACGGCTCCACCGACAGGCTCTTCGTCTACGGATACAACATGGATTCGCTCGAGGATACCGAGGGTCCGGTCATCGAAAGCTTCGGAGTCGGCTCGGCATATGCGAAGCCCGGGGCTATCGTCAGCGCCAGCCCTGTAGCCAAAGCTGTCTTCAGCGATGACAGCGGCATCAACATTTCGGGAGCGGCGATCGGCCATAAGATGAGCCTTACGCTCGATTCCGGAAAGGTATTTGACGATGTGAGCCAGTACTTCCTCCCCGATCCTTACGACGAGACGAAAGGAAGCATCACCTACCCCCTCCTGGACCTCGAGCCTGGCGTACATGAGCTCACGCTGAAGGTCTGGGACAACGCCAACAACTCGACGAGCGAGACCATCAGTTTCAAGGTCGGGCTAAACATGCATCCCGAAGTCAACGAAATCACATCTTTCTATAACAAGGAAAAAGACCAGCTGAGCGTAAAGATAAGTACAGACAGAGCACTCTGCACCCTTCAGTGCCGACTTGAATGCTTCGACCTGAGCGGACATCTGCTCTGGAGCTCCGACCGTAAGGCCTACTCTACAAGCGACAGTTCGTTCACGCTTTCATGGGACCTCAACGACGCCAACGGCAACCGCCTCCCGAGGGGAATATACACCCTTCGCGCAACACTGACGTCTGACGACGGACTCTCTGCCTCGCACAGCAAGAAAATAGCAATACCTGCAAAATGACGATCTACGCTACAGTCAACAATATCATAGGCTACGGGGAGAAGACAGAACCCATATGGACCCTGATATCCCCGTCAGCTATCCTTCAGGGCGGGAACCCTTATTTCGTGCCCGATTTCGCTGCACGTTTTGAGGCGAGGACAGCTCTCGCCGTCAGAATCGGGAAACTTGGCAAAAGCATAGCCCCAAGGTTTGTACACAGATATGTGGATGCGGCCGCTCCCGCTGTAGTCTTCGTAGCGGCTGACCGACTGGAAGGACTAAGGGACGACGGACTGCCGTGGACTTCGGCCATGAGTTATGACCGAAGTCTGGCCATCGGAAGATTCACGTCCTTGCCTTACGAAGACATCATACGATGCAGAAGCTCACTTTCGCTCAAAGGGCCGGATCATATTGAGAATGCCGAAGAGGTCTGCCTCGCTACGGGACCGGGCCTTGAGGAGACTGTAGCAGCAATAAGCAGGGACAATACCCTGAAGACAGGGGATATTCTGCTTATCGGCATCGCAGGCAGCGGACCGACGGCAGCTCCCGGCATGAGGGCGCATATTGAGTTCAACGGCGAAGATGCGCTTGAATTCAACATAAGATAACTGCATATTGCGTCTAAGGCGCCGATCCGAATAATAAAAAGAACAGTCTTCACGTTAATCATTCATGACAACTTCAAGAACACTATGCGCGATAGCGGCTGCCCTGACTGCGGCTTATGCCTCTGCACAGAGCGGCAACGACATAAAAGACAACGAGTTCAATCCGATCCAGACCGGCGTGACGACTCTCAGCATAACCCCGGACGCACGAGGCAGCGCGATGGGAAACCTCGGTGCGGCCACAGACGCCGACATCAATGCACAATTCTGGAATCCTTCGAAATATGCTTTCGCATATTCCGCCGGAGGAGTCGGGATCAGCTATACCCCATGGCTCCGCAAGATTGTCAACGATATCTTTCTTGCGGATGTCAGCGGATACCTTAAGCTCGGCAGCTCAGACAACCAGGCGATCAGCGCGTCGCTGCGCTACTTCTCACTCGGCGAAGTAATCGTCAACGACAACGCCACCAATACCATCAACCCATACGAGTTCGCTGTCGATTTCGGTTATTCCCGAAAGCTCAGCGAAAAGTTCGGCATGGGAGTCGTGCTCCGATACATTCTCTCCGACCTTTCCTACGAGGATTCCTATTCGGGAGACACCAACACGGCAGGATCGGCGTTTGCAGTCGACCTAAGCGGATATTATACAACGTTCCCCCTAATCGGACGCAGCGAGTGTCAGTGGAGCTGGGGCTTCAATATCAGCAATATCGGCTCGAAGGTCAGCTACGACCATGGCACCAATTACTATTATCTCCCCACCAATCTGCGTCTGGGCACTAATTTCACGTTTCCTCTCGCCGACTACAACCTGCTCTCAATAGGTGTCGACTTCAATAAACTCCTCGTTCCCTCGAAGCCTCGTGAGAGCGATTACATAAATCCGGGGGGCGCCTATTACGACCCAAACAAGGATGAAGCACAAAACGCCGCCGCTTTCGATGAAGCGCTCCAGAAATGGGAGACGATGTCGCCGATATCAGGTATCTTCAAGAGCTTCTCCGACGCCCCCGGCGGCTTCTCGGAAGAGCTGAAGGAAATCAATGTATCCTTAGGAGCGGAGTATGCCTACAACGACCAGTTCTTCGTTCGCATGGGCTACAATTATGAAAGTGCAATGAAGGGAGGAAGAAGTTATTTCGGTTTCGGTGCCGGATTCTCTCTCAACGTAGTGCGTCTCGACGCCTCCTATATGCTGGCAACGGCCCAGAGCTCCCCTCTCGACCAGACCATGCGCTTCACCCTCAGCTTCGACATGGACGGAATCCGCGACCTTCTCGGCAAGCGACGCCGCTAATTCTAATGCATTCCTACTTAATAATTAATCATTGATAATTAAATCTCATGCTTCGTATCGGACAGGGCTACGACGTTCATCGTCTCGTTGAAGACCGCGACCTATGGATCTGCGGCATCAGGATACCTCATACACATGGTCTTCTGGGCCACAGCGATGCCGATGTGGCCATTCACGCCCTATGCGATGCGCTTCTCGGTGCTCTCGCGCTCGGCGACATAGGGAAGCATTTTCCCGATTCAGATCCACGCTACAAGGGTATTGACAGCAAGCTTCTGCTTGGGCACGTGATGAAGCTCATACGCGAAAAAGGATACGACATTGTCAACTGCGACATCACGATCTGCGCGGAAGCACCGAAATTCCGACCATATATCGATGAAATGAGTGCGACCCTCGCCGATGTCATGGATACGGATACCGCCAATGTATCGGTCAAAGCGACTACGACGGAAAGACTCGGATTCACCGGACGCCGTGAGGGGATTTCCGCCATGGCAGTATGCCTCCTCCGTAAATCCTGATTCCTCGACACTTTACACCACCCTTCGCACTCCATCCTCCACCTCAAGACAATGAACTTAAACGAGAAACAGATGCAGGCCATGGAGGCCACTGAAGGACGCGTGCGCGTTGTGGCAGGAGCAGGCTCCGGCAAGACCCGCGTGCTCGCCCATCGTTTTGCATTCCTTGTCAACGAACTCGGCATTTCCCCGGGTAACGTGCTCTGCCTGACATTCACCAACAAGGCCGCGCAGGAGATGAAGCACCGTATAGCAGGGATGGTGGACCGAGGTAATGTCAACGACCTTATCTGTACTATCCACAGCTTCTGCGTCAAGTTGCTGCGTCGCGAGATATATAAGCTCGGATATCCGAAAAACTTCTCCATAATCGACGAGACAGATGCGAAAGACCTCGCTAAGGAAGCTATGCAGGAGTTCGGCATTGACCGAAAGAAGAACACGGCTGAGCGGCTCCTCAAAGATGTGGCCGCACTAAAGGGGTATGATCCGGACGGATACATAGCCAAATATCTTCTTCCCGGCGCTCCCATCGGCGCTCCTGATGTCAAAGTGCGCTACATTCAGCTTCAGCGCAAGCAGTTTGCCCTCGACTACGACGACATCATATATCTTGCCACCTATATCCTGACCCACTTCAAGGACGCGAGGAAATACTGGACAGAGAAACTGAACTACATAATGGTGGATGAGGTGCAGGACTGCAGCGGAGATGACTGGAAGCTGATCGAGATACTCGCGTCGCACCACGGCAACTTATTTGTCGTCGGCGATCCGGACCAGGCAATATACGAATGGCGTGGCGCAACACCTAAGACTTTCGTCAACTTCAAGGCAGACACCGACGTCATACTCGACATCAATTACCGAAGCACCCCCGACATCTTAGCTGTGGCCAACAGCATAATCGCACATAACAAAAACCGAATCCGCAAGGAACTGATAGCCGTCCGCCTCAATGAACGCCTACCTATCTGGATGCATTGCAAGAGCGAGAACGAAGAGGCGGAATGGATAGCGACCATGATCGAGAACAACGCGCTTCAGGGCAGCCGTTTTATAGACAACGCCGTGCTCTACCGCAGTTCGTTCCTTTCACGCCGCATAGAGCAGGCTCTTCTTAAGAGAAGGATTCCATATACTGTATGGGGCGGTGTGCGTTTTTTCGAGCGCAAGGAGATAAAGGATATAATCAGCTATCTGAGACTTACGGCAAATGAGAACGATGACCTTGCGTTCACACGAATCGTCAATGTCCCGGCCAGGAAATTCGGCAGCGTGACGCTCGGTAAACTTAAACAGATCGCCGAGTCGGAGGGAGACTACCTCTACCCTACCCTTCGCCGACATATCGATGAACCGGCCTTCGGAAAGAAACCGATACGGGAGTTTATATCACTGATAGAAAATGCCAGATCGATTGCAGAGGGACTGAAGATATCAGATCTTACGGAACGCCTCATGCAGACGAGCGGACTGGACACTATGTACCGTACGGACGAGGAGGAGGAACGACTGGAGAACATCGCGGAACTCGTCAACTCGATGATCGAGTTCGAGTCTACACGATTTGAAGACGGGGAGTCTGACCTCTACCATTATCTTAGTGAGATAGCCCTATACACAAATACTGACCATCAGCAGGACAAAGACAAGGTGCGCCTGATGACAATTCACCAAGCCAAAGGTCTTGAGTATCCGCATGTCTTCATCATGGGTCTGACCGAGGGAGTCTTCCCCAACCACCGGTCGATCCGCGAACGCCGCATCGACGGCGAAGAAGAGGAGCGACGCCTGATGTATGTGGCGGTGACCCGCGCGAAAGACATGCTGTATCTATCTGATTCGGAAGGATACCTCAACGAAAGCGGGGCTTTGAAATATCCATCAAGATTCATCTCTGAAATAGAGACGGGGCTTATCCGGATAGAGGGGAACCCGGACAAGACGCTGCTTGAGGGCACTAAAAACATGGTCCGCACACTTGACGAGGAACTCGGCGGAGGAGACACCGAAATATGGACGGCTGGCACTAAAGTGACGCACAAAATCTTCGGAGAAGGGTCAGTGGAAAGCTACGACCCTGCATCTAAGTCGTATAAGGTACGCTTCGGCGAAAAAGTCCGCCAACTCATCCCTTCTGTACTCAAACTCCTATAAACGAAGAATTAAAGTGATGGGGCCCGCAGAATATGATTGCTCATACTGCGGACCCCACTTTTTAATAACTATATTTTCGTAATATCAAGCCAAAAGACTTTCTACATATTGGTAGTCAGGCTCGTTGGTCTGCTCTTCGACCATCTTGCTGCCCAACACCTTACCGTCCTTGTCAATAACGACTACCGAACGGGCCATCAGTCCGCGGAGAGGACCTTCGGCAAACTCAACGCCGTAGACCTTTCCGAAGTCGCTGCGGAATGTGCTTCCGGTCACGACGTTCTTTATGCCGTTAGCTGCGCAGAAACGCTGTGCCGCAAAAGGGAGGTCGGCCGACACACATACCACTACAGTCTCAGGAAGGTTGGACACCTCGACGTTGAACTTTCTTACTGAAGCTGCGCACACATCGGTGTCGATACTCGGGAAGATATTGAGAACCACACGCTTACCCTTAAGGGAAGCAAGATCGAAATCTGAAAGGTCCTGCGCTGCCAGACTGAATTCAGGAGCCACTGCCCCTGCTGCGGGAAGCTCACCTACAGTCTTGACGGGAGCTCCTTGAAATTTAACTGTTGCCATTTCTATCTTTTTTATACTGATATTTAATGTTAATAATATTGTTTACTCTATACATATAAAACGATTCAGATCCCTTATCGGTTTATCCCTCATAATGCCTTTTATCTTAAAAATCCTCAATTCCTGATTAGACTAATTCTAAATTCCCAATTCTCAATTCTAAATTAATATTAGCAATTCTCAATTATTTTTACTAATTTTGTATTTCATTACCCGTAATACGTATTCAAAACCATGAAACTTATACGACTAATAGCCATGTGCCTCCTCACGGCAAGCCTCAGCGCTTCAGCACAGAAAAAAACCGAGATACTACTTTGGGATGAGAATCCCCTTGAGCAGAGCGACGCTAAGTCTGAACGCGTCAAAGCCCAGGATTTCAAGAAAGATCCCGCCATAACTGTATATACACCGAAAAAACCTTCAGGAAAAACCGTCCTGATGTGTCCGGGCGGCGGCTACAGCCATCAGGCTTCTGCCCACGAAGGACATGATATGGCCGACTGGTACAATGCCCAGGGCATAACATACGCAGTGCTCAAATACCGTCTTCCCTACGGCGACAACACCATTCCCCTCGCAGACGCTGAGCAGGCTATGAGACTGCTGCGCAAGTATGCAGACGAACTTGGAGTCGATCCCAATAAAGTCGGTGTCGCCGGAGCTTCGGCAGGGGGCCACCTCGCTTCGACGCTCGCTACGCATTATTCCTCGCCAGAGACGCGTCCCGACTTCCAGATACTCTTCTATCCGGTGATAAGCATGGATGCCAACAAGACCCATATGGGATCGCGCAAAAACCTCTTGGGAGAGAATCCTACGGAGGCACTCGTCACGCTATACTCCAACGAGACACAAGTGACTCCAGACACTCCGAAAGCATTCATAATGTTATCGTCGGATGACGGAGCCGTACCACCGGCCAACAGCATAGACTACTACTCAGCCCTTCTCGCCAATAAGGTGAAGGCAACACTTCACGCTTATCCGACTGGTGGTCATGGCTGGGGTTTCCGCGACAAATTCCCTTACAAAAGACAGTGGACCGGAGAGCTCGAGAAATGGCTTGACACTGAAATAAATTAATCCATCCCCCCTTCCCTATCAATTCTTATGGCTGAATATAACGAAAACGACAACATATTCGATATCGAACCATCGGAACCGGAGACTCTACTCAATGAAGGAGAATTCGAAGCTGAGATAGACACGCCGGAAAAGGTTGCCGACAACGGATATGGCGACGATGCCATCCAGACACTTGAATGGAACGAGCATATCCGTCGCCGTCCCGGCATGTATATCGGCAAGCTCGGTGACGGATCGCATGCCGAAGACGGCATATATGTGCTCATCAAGGAAGTAGTAGACAACTCTATCGATGAGTTCAATATGGGTGCCGGGAAACGCATCGACATATCCATCGACGCAGATACAGGAGAAGTCAAGATACGGGACTACGGTCGCGGTATACCGCTCGGAAAGGTAAAGGAAGTTGCCTCTGACATAAATACGGGCGGAAAATTCGATGATAAGAACTTCAAGAAGTCGGTTGGCCTCAATGGAGTCGGCCTTAAGGCAGTCAACGCCTTATCGACTCACTGCGAGGTGACAAGCTACCGCGACGGAGAATGCGTACGCGTCTCCTTCGACCGCGGTCGCCTGATCGAGCACACGGAAAAGATGCCGACGACAGAGGAAAACGGCACCCTCGTTTGTTTCCGTCCGGACGAAGCACTCTTCAAAGACTACAGATTCGACCTTGAGACCATTGAGACTATGGTGACCAACTACACCTACCTCAATGTCGGACTCCACATCTACTTCAACGGCAGGAGATATCTATCACGCCACGGACTTCTCGACCTTCTCAAAGATAACATCACTGCCGAACCCCTCTATCCGATAATACACCTCAAGGGTGACGACATCGAGGTAGTGATCACACATACCGACCAGAACGGCGAGGAATACTACTCCTTCGTCAACGGACAGCATACTACCCAGGGAGGCACACATCTGGCCGCCTTCAAGGAGCATATAGGTAAGACCATCAAGGCTTATTCAGGTAAAAACTACGAATACGCCGATATCCGCAACGGTATAGTGGCTGCCGTCAGCGTGCGAATACAGGAGCCTGTATTCGAATCGCAGACAAAGACAAAGCTCGGCAGCAAGGAGATCGCACCTAACAGCACTGTGACCGTCAATAAGTTTATCGGCGACTTCCTGAAGAAGGAACTCGACGACTATCTCCATAAAAACACGGAGACAGCCGAGATCATGATGAAGAAGATCGCCACCAACGAAAAGGAGCGCAAATCCATGGCCGGA
Source organism: Muribaculaceae bacterium (assembly GCA_029061225.1). GTDB lineage: Bacteria > Bacteroidota > Bacteroidia > Bacteroidales > Muribaculaceae > Lepagella. The sequence goes on along the minus strand of JAIDSM010000271.1, from coordinate 17,436 downwards.
GTGGCGAAGATGGCACGTGAAAAGGCCAAGAAAGTGAGCCTGCACAATAAAAAGCTCCGAGACTGCCACATACACTACAACGACACCTTGCGCGCCAACGCGAAGGAAGACCGACGCGATGAGTCGGCGATATTCATCACCGAGGGCGACTCTGCAAGCGGCACCATCACCAAGGTGCGCAACGCCGAGACTCAGGCTGTGTTCTCGCTGCGAGGCAAGCCGCTCAACAGCTACGGACTAACACAGGAGATCGTCTATAAAAACGACGAGTTCAATCTCCTGCAGGCCGCGCTCAACATAGAGGAAGGAATCGAAGGACTCCGCTACAACAAGGTGATCATCGCGACTGATGCCGATGTCGACGGAATGCACATCCGACTGCTCTGCATAACGTTCTTCCTCATGTTCTTCCCCGATCTGGTGAAAAAAGGACACGTCTACATCCTGCAGACGCCTCTCTTCAGAGTACGCAACAAGGAAGCAATAAAGCGTAAAAAAGGAAAGAAGAAAAAAGACAACAACGACGGTGAGAAGGATACGTATTACTGCTATTCCGACGAAGAGCGGGAAGCTGCTATCGCCCG
>JAIDSM010000271.1:0-16842 GCA_029061225.1 Muribaculaceae bacterium | reverse complement strand
CTTCGGAAAGAACGCGGAGATTACCCGATTCAAAGGTCTTGGTGAAATAAATGCTGACGAATTTGCCGAGTTCATCGGTCCCGGCATGCGCCTTGACCCGGTAGTGATAAAAAAGGAAGACTGCTACGACCAGCTCATGGAATTCTACATGGGAAAGAATACCATGGACCGCCAGAACTTCATCATTGACAACCTTATTATCGAAGAGGAAGCATGAGGAAAGCGGTGTTCCCGGGAAGTTTCGATCCATTCACCATCGGGCATAAGGACATAGCAGACCGTGCCCTTGGGATTTTCGACCATCTCGTGATCGGAATAGGATACAACATACATAAGTCTTCCGGAGACTCGATCTCAGAGCGGGTGGACCACATACGGGATATCTACAAAGACTGCAACCGGGTGACGGTAGAGGCATATACAGGGCTCACCGTAGACTTCGCCAGACAGCATGGCGCATCTTTTATCGTCAGGGGACTACGCGAAGTAAAGGACTTCGAATATGAACGCAACCTCGCTGACACAAACGCTGCCATCTCCGATATAGAAACCATATTCCTTACTGCTCGTCCGGAACTCGGATTCGTCTCAAGCAGCATGGTCAGAGAACTGGCCGCCAACGGCTACGACACGTCTCGATTCCTGCCGAAGATAAAGGGATTTTAAACTTTTATGGACTATTCGCGTCATAAACTAAAAAGAAGTATCAAATGAAGAAATTATTCTACGCTATATTCACGCTGCTCACTGCCGCAGCTTCAGCACAGCAGTTCCTGCCGATACACAAACTACAATATGCGGAACAGGCTATCTCAAAACTCTACGTTGACTCCGTAGACCAGGACAAGCTTGTGGAGGAAGCCATCGTAGGAATGCTCAAGTCACTTGACCCTCATTCCTCTTACACCAACGCCAAGGAGACCCAGGAACTGAACGAGCCGCTGGACGGCTCATTCAGCGGAATCGGCATATCTTTCAATATGGCCACCGATACGCTATACGTCATCGAGACGATAGGAGGCGGTCCTTCGGAAAGAGTAGGCATTCTGCCGGGCGACCGGATCATTAAGGTCAACGACACCATCATAGCGGGCGTCAAGATGCCCAACTCCGACATAATGAAGAGACTTCGCGGCCCGAAAGGGACCAACGTTGAAGTCAAGGTGCTCCGGTATGAATCAGGAACTCCCGACACCATAGATTTCCGCATCACACGCGACGATATCCCAATCTTCAGCGTCGACGCAGCTTATATCGTGAAGCCGGGCATCGGTTATATCCGGCTGAATAAGTTCGGAGCCGAAACTCATAAGGAATTTGTGGAGGCAGTCAAAAGTCTGAAGAGCGAAGGCATGAACGACCTTATCCTCGACCTCAGTGATAATGGTGGTGGATATCTGAATGCCTCTGTAGATATTCTCGGCGAGTTGCTTCCCTCCGGAAGTCTTGCGGTCTTTACGGAAGGCCTCAACAATCCTAAATATGAGTACACGGCATTTCCCTCCGGAAAGAAACCCCTACTTGAAGACGGACGACTCGTGGTGATGATGAACCAATTCTCAGCCTCGGCATCCGAAATCACAGCAGGCGCTATTCAGGACTGGGACCGAGGTGTTATTGTAGGGAGACGCAGCTATGGCAAAGGCCTCGTACAGCGGCCGGTGCCGTTCCCTGACGGATCGATGATGAGGCTTACGGTAGCGCATTACTATACACCTACGGGCAGAGATATTCAGAAACCTTACACAAAAGGGAATGCCGACGCCTATGCCCACGACATAATAGATCGCTTCAACAGCGGCGAGCTCATGCATGAAGACTCCATCAAGTATATTGACTCATTGAGGGTGAATACCTTGAGACTTAACAGGCCCATATACGGAGGCGGAGGCATATCACCCGACCGCTTCGTAGGCATCGACACTACGGAGAATACAAAATATTACCGGCAGGTGATGGCCAAAGGCCTAATCAACCGGTTTGCTATAAAGACTGTAGACAAGGACCGCAAGGAGATTCTGGCTAAATATCCCACAGACACTGATTTCGTCAAAGGATATGAGATTACAGACGCCCAGCTTCAGGAACTTTATGACTCAGCAACAGCGGAGAAGATAGACTTTAACGCAGAAGAGGCAGCGCTTAGCCGTCCGCTATTCTCTATGGTGCTCAAAGGCCTGATAGGGCGTGACATATACGACTCCTCCACCTATTTTAAGGTCTACAACCAAAAGGATCCGATGTTTCATAAGGCACTTGAGGTGATCTCATCGAAAGAGTACTCCGATATCCTCAAGACCCATAAATAATCAGCCTCCTCCCTGCTCTACTCTCTCCTCTCTCCACATTCCGCTTATTCACAACAATAACCCACTATATGAGACATATTACTTCCGCCATTTTCCTTGGTATCGCCTCCATAGCCTTAGCCCAGAGCACGACTCCGGGCATACCGCTGCAAACAACCAAGAACGTTGGCGCAGAAGCCGATGCCGCACAGGCAATGCTTGACTCCAACATTGCTTTATTTGACTCCGAGGCGCTCGACCGGAATACTCTTGACTCAATCGCATTTTCCACACTGGCCATCGACACGGTGTTCGAGCCCGTAGTGATCCGCGACCTGCCTGAGATCCTCGCTTCACTTTCCGAACCCACGACTCAGCTCCCATTTAATCCGTTGGTCGGTCCCTGGGTATTTTCAGGCTACCGATCTCAGAAACAACACTCTTTCCGGAATCTTCTCAACGCTCCTGTAACGGATGTAGAGAAAATAGAGGCCCAAGCATGGTCAGCTGATCCTCTGATGCCGGATTGGCTGCATGACGCCTTGACCCAAAGCCGTATCAGCGGAGACTTCATGTATAACTCCATGGTCTACACACCCCACACCATCCAGTATACATATTGGGATCTCCCGGTGCCTCCAAGACTGCCGGAAGACGACGTGACTCTCGGCACATACATACGCAACCTCAATCTGCCGGATGTCTCCTCCGCGGATGCGCTGCTTCCGGAAATCCAGATAAAGAAAAAACACTGGCTACATAAATTCAACACAGGCCTCCAGTTCTCGCAGGCATATGTATCGAAAAACTGGTATCAGGGTGGCAACAACTATCTCGCTTTGCTATATAACTTCTACTGGGACGTGCAGCTCAATCCCACATATCACCCCAACGAGATATTCCAGAGCACTGTCAACTATAAACTTGGAATCAATTCGATAGAACAGAATGCCGTAGGCAGGAAATATTCACTGTCGGAGGATAACTTCCAGTATAATGTCAAATATGGTTTCAAGGCTTTCCAGAGATGGTTCTATACCCTTACCGGTCAGTTCAAGACCCAGTTCTTCAGAAACTATAAGACGAACACGGACATACGCACGGCGTCGATCCTATCACCCGCCGACCTAAACTTAGGTATCGGTATGACCTATAACTACGCCAACAAGAAGAAGACATTCAACATGACGGCTTCGATCGCACCACTTTCCTACAACCTGAAGGTATGCATCGACAAGGATATAGATCCTACTCAGTTCAACATAAAGCCGGGGCATAAGACCCATAACGAGTTTGGTTCGAGCGGCGAGATGAATATGACCTGGCAGGCGTCTTCAAGCATCTCCATGCGAACGAGGGTTTTCGCATTTACCGACTATACCTATTTTCAGGGCAATGTCGAGACCACCTGGGACTTCGCTATCAATAAATTCCTGAGCACACAGATCTACGCCAATCTGCGTTACGATTCCAGCTCCGACTTCAATGCCTCAAAGTGGCATCATTGGATGCTGAAGGAAATCCTCAGCTTTGGTCTTTCCTATACTTTCTCCACCAAGTAAGGAAGCCGCATGAACGTGTTATTAAAGATAATGATATCGGCACTGCTGTCATTGACAGCGGTGCCGATTCATGCATTCTTTCCATCTGAAAGCGCAATCAGGGAATGGTGTGATACAGGAGTCCTTAATCCGGTGGAAGGGATCTGGGAGTACCCTGACGACGGAGCCCGTGTATGCATACAGGCTGATCCGGCATCCCCAGGATCCTTTACTATCTACATGATCAGCACACCTGACTGCAGGCTTGAATATGGAGACGTGATAGGGCATCTCCACCCTACCGTCGACTCTCGGCAATTCCGTCTTGAGCAATTCACGCATAAGGATAAACTGTCGTTCACCAAAGCTGAACAATGCGCGGCGACCCTATCTGCAGACGGAGAGTCACTTCGAGTGAAGTCGCCTAAACTGAAGCTTAAGATCAATGTCCATACCCTCCTTCCCAGATTCTGGAGAGTGGCGCGTGTTTCATACGATGATCCCACCGACAAACTTCCCGCCGGACTCGTGAAGGTCTATCCCGGATATGACCATAACGGCTCGCTGCGACGTAAACCAAGAATACTATGAGAATCAAGAAACAATACCATGTCCTATGGGTTGTCATTCTGCTTATAGGGATTGCCATCTCCATGCCTTCAGCAGAGGCAAGAAAGATCAGGACGAAGCATTCAATTCCGAAGCAAACCAGGTCCGCATCTACCGTAGACACTGACAACAAGATTGTTTCAATGGAATCCGACTCAATAGCGTTCTGCGACAGTATACGTCCATTTATCAGGTTTTACGGTTATGACAAGACCGTCACAAGCAATATAGAGAGCTTCTTCATCTCCAACGGCCTTGACAGGGACATTAGCGGAATGGACCTTATAATCAAATATACAGACATGAAAGGGCGGCAGCTCCACAAACGCACAGTCCACCTCGACTGCAAGCTGCCTGCAGGAGAGACCCAGCGTCAAGACATCAAAAGCTGGGACACCCAGAAATCCTTCTACTACCACAAATCAGTGAAACCCAAACGCCAGGCCACACCTTTCGACACAAGGCTCGAGCTTCTCTCCGTCACACTTTGATCCTCTTGCTGAATTGTCATCGACCGCTTACTGCATAGCCATGGGACTGCGGTTTTCAATTACCTCACTCAGGCAAAGATCAACATACAACCATCATAACGGATATGAAACAATTCAGATATCATATTGATGAATACTCATTCAAGTGCCTCATATTTATACTTCTGACGCTTATTATTTCTTCATGTACAAGCGAGCAATCGAAGATTCTGAAGCAAGCCGACGCCGTAATGGAGAGCCGGCCTGACAGCTCCATGACTTTGCTTGAAAGCATCGACCGCTCAAAACTGAAAAGGTCTGAACTGCCCTACTATGCGCTACTCTATACTCAAGCGCAGATAAAGACTAATATTCTGCTTGATTCTGACTCCTTGATTAGCATAGCATATGCAAAGTATGGCGATGACTTCAAAGGAGACAGGGGACTTCGCTCCAACTTCTATACAGGAGAAGTGCTCTTCTACCGTCATAAGAATCCGGAGGCCATGCGCTATTTCCTCACAGTCTATGAGGAATCCAAACGTCTCGGCAATGACTATTGGCGTGCAAAGTCAGCTCAAAGAATCGCTGATCTCTATAATCTCGTCTACAACTACGATGAGGCGGAGAAATATATGGCGGAGGCTGCATTATTATTTAAGGCAGAAGGCAAAAAGATTTTCCACAGATACGCCTTGATAGCACTCGCTGACATTTATCTGTATAATGGAAATCAGGAGACTGCTTTCTCCATCCTTGATAGTTTGAAAAATATCACAATAAATGAGAATCCTATTGACAGCGTATTTCTTGTTAATATCAGTATCCCATTAATCGAGGCAATGACAAGAACAAATAGACTGAGTGGTACAGGTGCGGAAATCATGGAGCTAAGACAAAATAAAGCGCTCTTTGATTCTGATATAGATAAATCTATACTTGAATCTGACGTGCTGCAAAGCATGAATAATCCGGAGAAAGCTACAGATGATTTATATAAAGCACTGTCTTTGGCTTCATCAGCGGAAGATAAAGTACACGTCTTATACGCTCTATACAAAAACGCTAAGGCGATAAGCGATGATAAAATGGCTCTTTCATTAATGGATTCATTACTCTTTTACCAGAGTAAAGTAGCTAAGGACATAATAGTTGAATCTGTAACTAAAGCGCAGCGAGATTTCTATGCGGACAGAGAAGTTTTACAAAAAGACAAATCGAATTTTTTGAGGCACACGCTTATAGTGACCTGTCTTGTGTTTATTATACTCATAACACTGATACTCATTTTTATTCACTACAGAAATAAAGCTCACAAGGCCGAAGTCAAAGCTGATATGGAATCTCTTTTGTCGATTCGAATGCTTTCTGAAAACATAATGCGAGAGAAAGAAATTTTGGAAACGACTCTCGAATACAAGAACTCCGTAATCGAAGATCTGACAACAAGAATCGACGATAGCTTTAACAAGATGGAATATCTGTATAAGCGGATAGCCGATAGAGAATCAGCCGTCGGTCAATTGCGCCTCGAACTTGAAGATCAGAAAAACGAATTCGCCGACATCCGTAAATCTTTAATCGAAAAGAATCAAGAGCTGGATAATCTGCATCTCTTACTTAATGATAAATCTCAAAAAGAAATAGCACAGGCAGAAATAATCGAAAGACTTTTTAAAGAGAAATGGACGACTCTTGATATGCTTTGCGACCGCTTTTTCAGCTTAGCAAATTCCGAGAGATTTGAAAAGGATATACTTAATGATATACAAAAAGAGTTGAAAAGGATTACTTCCAAGAAAGGGATTGCCGATATTATGGATGCTGTCGAGAAAAATTTGGGTGGAATACTTTCATCTCTAAAATCGCAGTGTCCCGGTCTAAAAGAAGACGACATATGCATCTTCGCCCTCTCCTACGCCGGCTTCTCGGCAAGATCTATATGCCTATTTACCGGACTAAAGTATAAGTACTATTTTGTCAAGAAAGCCCGATTGATTGAGAAGATACGCAAATCAAACGCACCTGACCGAGAAGTATTCATCTCCAAAATGAATTAAGTAGCCACAGCCCTGCACGGTAGACATTCTTACATCCTTGGATACATGGAATATGTGTCCAAGGATATTTTCTACTATTTTCATTCTACTTCCTTGCTCGTATATCATTGATTTTATAAGGAATTATGAAGTGATATAAAATTGAATTTATATCATTTACCAACTATATAAATATCAATATATTACATATGCAATATGATATAAAACCATCCTGTAAAATATTTGCTCAAATCATCAGATTCCCCTAAATTTGCACCGAAATTCAAAATAAAACGATATGAAACATCTAAAAACATTCTTAAAAACTCTTGCGTTTGGGATGCCTCTATTGGTTCACGCTGAGCCTGTACCAGACTCACACCAAGGAGATACTCCAATCATACTAGAAAAGAGTAAAGACCCACTTCCGATCAAACGCCCTCAAGCACCCGACAGACAAGTTGTGGCGTGCTATTACGATGGAGAAGTGATGACACTATGTTTCGTAATCTCTGAAGGCAATGCGATTTTGACATTGACAGACGAGGACTGCCAAAGCACTACCTACACTATAGACACATCAACTTTAGAAGTGCGCATCGCTGTCGGAGATCTAAATGGAATCATATCCATACAGCTTGAAACCGAAAGAGGCAACATTTTTGTAGGAGTCTTATACGTCTAAAGAACTGCTTAAATCATCAACACAAAAATAAACAACACAATGAAAACAACAATTAAAACTGCAGTCGCTTTAATCGCATTTATTGCGTCTGCAATACTGTGTTCTTGGTCAACAGACGAGACACTTTCCTCCAAAATGGAGGATCCAGAAAGTTTTGCACTGGACCTATTGAACATTACCTACAATGGTAAGACCTATTACAATGTCCTTACCAGTTACGATGAGAAGGGGAACTTTGTTTTTCATGATGAAGAGTTATCAAAAATCTATAATCAAGAATTGAAAGATCTTGAGACAATTTCCTTTAACTACATAGATGATAACAGTATCGAGATATTTAACTCCTTGAATGAAAACCTAAAATATCATGGAATTCAGATGGAGTACCTGACTGAAGATGTCAATTATACGACAAGAACAGAAGTATCCTCAGAGCAGAATTTTCTTGGAACAGTTGAGATATTTGATGACAAAAATTTCAAAGACAGAAATTATTCTTTTGGTATTTTAGACCCTCTTAAACCATATTATATGTCTGATCTTAAAAACTATAACAGTTTTAACGACAAATGTTCTTCATTGAAACTTACAAACTTTCTTCCAAATGATGATACCCAGATTCTAAATATGGGAGTATACACCCTTAAATTCTCTGAAGCTACACTCGTCTTTATTGGATACGAGGATAAAAACTATGGTAAGAGTTCATATACTGTTCTTGCTGAGGCCAGTGAAAATATCGAGGTTAAAGAGTTTAAAGGCTTTAATGACAAAATGAGTTCGTTTAAGCTATTGTTTGCTAAATCAGGAATATATAAAGGAGGTCTTAAAAAATAGACAATTACCAGTCCGCTTCTAATCAAAAGGCGTATAATATCTATTTTATAAAATTATTGATTTGCGATTATTGATAATAAATAATCGCAAATCAATATAAAATTGTACTATGAAAAGAGTTGCTTTTTTCATTCTTTCTATAATTGCATTAGCTTTGTCTTCTTGCACGAACGACGATGAGCCATCCTACATATGGGAAGGAAGCCCTCGTGATTGGACATACACTAAAGAGCAGATAAGTTTTTTTGTCGATAATGTAGAACAGCCTTCTGTGTCGGAAATAACCGTCAGATCAATTATACTGGATGCAACCTCCGATGAATTTCCCTTATATGAACAGACACTCTCCGTAAAGGGACTTTTACCGAATCACAAAATATTCGATATAAAGGTGGATGCAGATATCGATAGATTTGAAGGTTCGACCAACTACAATAATATCGAATATAACGTAGCCGGATTTTATACTGGCAATCCTTTCGAGCACTATAAAGATATGAGAATAAAAGTATATCTTGAAAAAAAATAATATAGCAATGAATCGTTGCGTTCTGACTATATCCCTTTCCCTTGCTTCTGTCTCTGCCTTTGCATATACATTCTCCGACACCGTCTACACACGGAATCTTGACGAAGTCATTATATCAGCGACCGGAGCCAACCGAAACCTCAAGGCGGCAGAGATGGGCAGACATGTTTTGGGGAAAGATGCCATTTTGAAACTCCCTGTCCTTTTCGGTGAACCGGATGTGGTCAAGGCTCTTCAGACATTGCCAGGCGTATCGCAAGGTGTTGAGGGTTTTACCGGCCTCTATGTACACGGCGGGGACAACGACCAAAACCAATTTCTTTACAACGGACTACCACTCTACCATGTCTGCCATTTAGGAGGAATTTTCTCATCATTCAACGTATCTGCTATTCGCAATGTGGATTTCTTCAAGTCAGCTTTCCCGGCAAGATTCGGAGGACGCATATCAAGCATCTTAGACATAAAAATGATGACTCCGGACTATGATAAGTACACGGGAAAATTCACAATAGGCCTTCTTGCTGCCAACGGCTACATTTCTGGCCCCATAGTCAAAGGAAAAGTGGCGTTCTCTACAGCCGTAAGACGCTCATGGGTCGATGTCGTCGGACTTCCGGCATTGGCTATAGTAAACGCCGTTCAGAAGAAGAACGGCAAGAAAAGCATCGCCGCCTATAACTTCACCGACTTCAACGCCCGCATAGACTGGAGACTCGGAGCAGGCAGGATATATGCCATCTGCTACTACGGACACGATTATCTTAAAATTGGAGACAGAGAATTCGAAACATCCAACAAAGGATTCATATCAGTCCCGGGAGGTACCGTGACGCCCATAACACCGGATGAAGTACAGACCCGTTTCTTCGATGAAAACACCAACAGGCTTTCGTGGGGCAACCAAGGCGTATCGCTCAACGCCGACTACCGTATAGGATCCAGCTATCTGAACGCAACCGCATACTATACCAGATACTCTTCGCATTACATCCAAAAGAGCGAGCATCAGGAAGATCTCGACGATGCGGCCTCATACGGATATACATTTAACAGCACAAGAAACTCCATCTCAGACTTCGGCGTAAACGCCCAATACATGCAACAGTTCGGACAGACATATCTGCTGAAAGCCGGAATCGGCTACGTAAATCATACATATCAGCCGGAAGACCTAGTCAGCGAGTTCGCAGACGGACATAAGCACTGGAGCGACTCAAACTGGAATCCAGCCATAAGCGCCAACGAGGTATTCTGCTATGTCGATAATATATTCAATTTCGGAGAGCTAACTTCGCTTGACGTAGGACTCCGGCTGGCAGACCATCACATTCAGGGAAAGTCTTTTCCAAGACTTGAGCCACGCGCCTCTCTAAGGGTCAATGTGACCGACAACTACAGTGTCAAGGCCTCATACGCACGTATCAACCAGTTCGTACAGCAGGTGTCGAGCAACTACATCAATCTTCCGACAGATCTCTGGCAGCCTGTAAGAAGCGACGCTTCTCCGCTGAGCAGCGACCAGTTGTCATTAGGTCTCTACGGAAATCTTACAGCCGGTATGTACTTTTCAGTGGAATGTTGGTATAAGACGATGCGCAATCTTGTGGAATACAGGGAAGGTATATCCTCCCTCAATCCCGGACTCAGCTGGGACGAGAAGATCACTACCGGCAACGGCCAAGCCTATGGAATAGATCTCTGTGTATCCAAGGAGGTGGGACGGGTCACAGGAAACGTCAGCTACGGTATTATGTGGAACTGGCGTAAATTTGCCGAACTTAACCAAGGATTCAGATTTCCAGCAAAATTTGACAACCGGAACAAGATCAATATCAACGCATCATATAAATTCAATGACAGGATAGAGTTCAATGCAAGCTGGACCTACATGACAGGCAACAGACTCACCCTGTCGCTTTACAACTACGATGAACCCGGAGATATGTTTCCGGATGCGCCATCGACGGGAATCGGGACATCAGGATTCGATTGGGAGCAGGCATCGGGCCTGGATTACTACTCCGAACGAAACAACGTCAGACTACCGGCCTATCACCGTCTTGATCTTGGCATGAACATCTACAGAAATCTAAAAAATGGAAGGAGGGCAATATGGAATTTCAGTCTCTATAACGCATACTGCAGAATGAACGCGATGACTATATGCAAGGAAGACTTCGTGAGCTATGACCAAAAGAACCGTTCATTCCGTAAATTAAGTTTGATCCCAATTGTCCCATCAGTCTCATATTCCTACGAATTCTGATCTATGAAAAGTTTCATATTCCGCACATTGATTTATTCCTGTATCGTATTGATGGCTGCTGGATGCTATCAGGACATAGATCTCAACAAATACAAGGGACAGAACGGCGAGCATCTGCTCTCCATCAACTCCATCGTCAATCCTGACTCCACCATAGCAGCTGCCGCCACAAAGACGTATTTCTTTTCTGATATACACAATGAGAGAGACTATGTCGAAGGTCTTGACATCAGGCTGATCATAAACGGTAGTGAAAGAGGAACCCTTGAGTTTGACCCAAAGTCTAAGCTATACAGATCTGACGTGAAGCCGGATGTCAAGGATGTCGTTGAATTGCACACTGCTTATGGAGACTCCTCTATCTCTTGCTCCGACATAGTTCCGGAGACCGTCAGGATCGAGTCGGTGAAAGTAAGCAGAAAAGGTCCGATGTCGATATACTCGGACCGAGACTATATTTTTACATACTACATTACCTTTACAGATCCGACAGGCAAAGACAACTACTATTTCCTGCATTTTGACGCTGCAGACTGGCACACAGACCTTAGGATTGGAGAGAGAGACTATACTTACGAATACGTATTCCAGCAACTCGCGAACCACATCAACGCAAATATTCCTGGCTGGCAACCATATTCACCCTACGGGCTTCCCTTCACTGACTATGGAATTGATGGAAAAACGCATACATTGACCGTCAGGGAAACCGTACAAGGAGCCTCGGGGACTGGCTTTGACCTCACCAAATATTCGAAAATGAACAGAAGATTCGAGCTCTTCTCCATTTCAAAAGACTATTACCGTTATCTTGTCAGCGTTCTTTACAACAACACCGATTCCGACGGACTTCACGGAGGAATGATCGACTTGGGAATATCGGAACCGGTGAAGTACTTTTCCAATATAAAAGGTGGTATTGGAATCTTCGCTGCATATTCTCTTGACGAGACTATAGTAGACGTCATAAGCATTGTCGGCCGATTTCCAAAATGATAAACTCTGACCGACCATGCCTATCCTCCTTTCCTACTTACACGTCATAATCTTCAGGACGAGTTTGTCGGTGGCCTGCATCGAGTCGCGTCCAATACTTGTGAGGTTATGGACAGTCTCATCTACATCATCGGAAATGATGCCTTCGGCTGAAGTGACTGCAAATCCCTGCATGGCAAGCATAGCGGACATCATCGCTGTGCTTACGCCGCTTGAAATCTTCATGGAGCAAGAAGGTTTGGCTCCGTCGCATATCATACCCGTAAGGTTTGCCACCATATTCTTCACAGCGTCACACACCTGCTCATAGCCTCCTCCCATAAGATAGACAAGGCCGCTTGTAGCTCCTGTGGAAGCCACTACACACCCGCAAAGCGCCGAAAGACGTCCGAGCGATTGCTTGATATATATGGAAGTAAGATGACTCAACACCAGAGCCCTTATGGTATCTTCTTCCGAGGCATTGATATCCATGGCATACGACACTACGGGCATCGTAGCCGTGATGCCCTGATTGCCAGAACCGCTGTTGCTCATCACCGGTACCAATGCGCCACCCATACGGGCATCACAGGCTGCGGAAGTCAGGGTTATGGCATGAGCCACAGGAGTATCGCCAAAAAACTTCTCACCGAAATGACGTACAGTGGAACCAAGGCAATGACCATAATTGCCTGCAAGAGCATGCTCGGCCGCCGCAAGGTTCAGCCTCTTTGATTCGAGGATGAAGGAAATCTCCTGGATTGGAGCCGTGGTTGCGAAGTCATATACCATACGCATGTTGAGCTCAGGATCAGCTGAAGTTCCAGACTCAATACCGATATCAGATTCGACCTTCTCAAAGACAAGCACTCCGTCCTTTTCCATAAGAATGAAATTAGTATGGGCACCGGAGATAATGACTCTTGCCGAATGTCCGTCGCCTCCGACACGCACGTCAATATGAAGATTCGACGGGGCATTAGGCTCAAGGGCAACACTTATCCTGCCTTCTGATATATACCGTTTTCCGGCTTCGACAGCTTCAGGAGTGACATCGCGTAGCACCTCAAGGCTGTATTCAGACTTGCCTACGAGAGCGCCAAGGGCTACCGCGATAGGCAGGCCGATCATCCCGGTTCCTGGAATGCCTACACCCATTGCGTTCTTTATTATATTTCCGCTAAGGGAAAGTTCAATTTTATCCGGCACTTGTCCTAAAAGTTCGGTGGCCTTGGCCACGCAGAGCGCCACGGCAACAGGTTCGGTACATCCAACCGCCGGCACTACTTCACGCTTTATAAGATCTATTATCTGTTGACGAACTAACTGATCCATAGAAAAAGAATAAATAAATAATCCTATCAAACATCCTGATGCTCCTAAACCTCATCAATAGAATCCTCGAAAGGCAGAACATCGCGGTGAGCCATCTCAATACGCTTGTTGCGCCAGCATTTACGGCAGACAGCTATGTATCTGTCGTTGCCGCCGATCTCAACCTGCTCACCTTCGGTAATTATCTCGCCGTTGCTGTCAATCCTTGCGTTTACGATTGTCTTACGTCCACAGTTGCAGGTGGATTTCACCTCCTCGATGGAATCCGCTATCTCGAAAAGCCTCCTCGAACCTTCAAAAAGGCGAGTCTTGAAGTCAGTCCGCAAGCCGTAGCAAATGATGTTGCATCCATAGTCGTCCACAACACGAGCAAGCTGATCGACCTGAGACTCCGACAGAAACTGCGCCTCATCCACAAGAATCCAGTCAGGAACGCCAAGCGTCTGCTCAAAAGTGTCCTTAACCATTTCATACAGATCTGTATCGGGGTAAATCCATCTACATTCACGCTCGATTCCAATACGGGAACGAATCACGTTTTTCTTCTCTCTTGTGTCGACGACGGGCTTGAGACACATATACTCCATGCCTCGCTCCTCGAAGTTGTATGCTGTAGTAAGCAGCATGGCGGTCTTAGCAGACCCCATGGTGCCGTAACGAAAATATAGTTTTCCAATCCGGTTCATAACGCAAATTTACAACCGAATCGCGACATATGCAAATCCGATATTTAATATTTTTTGAAAGATAAGGGATTTTTTGAAAAATATGCGTTAACTTTGCATCGCAAAACGCAAATTTCAAAACGCACGACTCAAAACATGAATACTTTCCACTCACCTACTCCCTTCCTACTCGAATCGGGAGAGACTATTCAGGAACTCGATATCGCCTACCACACTTTCGGCACCCTCAACGAAAGGAAAGACAATGTGGTGTGGGTCTGCCATGCCCTGACAGCCAACAGCGACGTGCAGGACTGGTGGCCGCATACGGTAGAAGCCGGTTGCTTCCTTGATCCGGGAAAATGGTTTGTGGTCTGCGCCAACATCATCGGATCATGCTACGGCTCCACCGGGCCGACTTCAATCAACCCAGCGACCGGAGAGCCTTATTACGACGCATTCCCAAAACTTACCATTCGCGACATGGTGAACGCACACATACTTCTTGCGGACGCACTTGGACTCGAACGCATCCATATGCTTGTAGGAAGCTCGGTAGGTGGATTTCAGGCAATAGAATGGGTGGTGATGCAGCCTGAGAGGTTCGATCGCCTCATACTTATCGCCACGTCTCCCAAGGCATCTCCATGGAGTATAGCGATCGACGAGACGCAGCGAATGGCTATCTTGAGCGACAGAACATACGGCGAACATCGACCGGATGCAGGACACGACGGACTCGCTGCAGCCCGAGCAATAGGACTGCTTACCTACCGAGGCCCATGGGGCTACAATATGACACAGCAGGATCCGCCCACGGATGAGATTCCCAAGGATCATCGTGCCTGCTCCTACCAACGCTATCAGGGAGAAAAACTATGCAGGAGATTTAACGCTTATTCCTACATGGCGATTTTGGACGCTTTTGATACGCATGACGCGGGGCGTGGACGCGGGGGAGTATCTGCAGCACTCGCAAGAATAAAATGCCCGACTATCGTGATAGGAATCACCACAGATATAATCTTCACTCCCGGTGAGATGCGTGAACTGACGGATATGATTCCGGGAGCAAGATACTTTGAGATCCAATCAGAATTCGGCCATGACGGTTTCCTCGTAGAGCACGAGAAGCTCAACCAAATCCTAATGCAGGAATAAACCATAAAAAAACAATTGACATCCTCCTTTCATAAGACTTAAGGCTAAAGACTTAAGTCTTAAAAAATTTAACACTTAAAAACTTTGTCGTCTCGGATATTTTTTGTAATTTTGCACTGCATTTCGCGCCAAGGCTCTTCAAGACGGAGGCAAAACACCATCCGCGCCCAACGCAACAACCAATAACTCAATAAAATAAAATGTACGCAATCGTAGAAATCAAAGGTCAGCAGTTCAAAGCCGAAGAAGGCAAGTATCTGTATGTGCACCATCTCGGCGATGAAGTAAAGGAAGGCGAGACTGTAGTCTTCGACAAGGTCCTTCTTCTTGACGCCGACGGCGACGTGACTGTCGGTGCTCCTGCCGTAGAAGGAGCTAAAGTGACATGCGAGGTTCTCCTTCCCCTCGTGAAGGGTGACAAAGTAATTGTCTTCAAGAAGAAACGTCGCAAAGGCTATCGCCGTCTCAACGGCCATCGCCAGCAGTTCTCTAAAGTTTTAGTTAAGAATATCGAAAAATAATCCTCATAAGATATGGCACATAAAAAAGGTGTCGGTAGTTCTAAGAACGGCCGCGAATCACATAGCAAACGACTTGGAGTGAAGATTTCCGGAGGATCAAAGTGCAAGGCTGGCAACATCCTGAAGCGTCAGCGCGGCACAGCCCACCACCCCGGCCTTAACGTAGGCATGGGTAAGGATCACACCCTCTTCGCCCTTATCGACGGTATCGTAGTATTCTCCACCGGTAAGGAAGGACGTAAGTTCATCAACGTTGAGCCTCACGCAGCAAACTAAAAACACACGATTCCATCATTACATACGAATCCCGGACCATTCGGCCCGGGATTTTCTTTATAAAAGCACACACCATATGTGAGATCTTACGTGTTTGAAGCAACTTATGAAAGACTCGAAACTCTATTTTTAACAAACTAATACTCAGATATTTTTATATAGAAAACATATCCCACACCTAATAAAACTCAAAAAAAATCGAAAAAAGTTACTGAAAAATTTGCACAGTTCAAAAAATTGTAGTAATTTTGCATCGCAATTGAGAGGAACAATGCTTCTTAGTTGAGAATCTGCTTCAATAGCTCAGTTGGTTAGAGCACCTGACTGTTAATCCCAAAAGGAGAGATCGTCGATGGTCAAGCCCATAAGCTAAAGAACAAAAAATGCTTCAATAGCTCAGTTGGTTAGAGCACCTGACTGTTAATCAGGGGGTCGTTGGTTCAAGCCCATCTTGAAGCGCAAAGTAGAAAGCCTCGCGGCTTTTTATTTTGACCGGAGATTCGCTAGCTCAGCAGGTAGAGCACAACACTTTTAATGTTGGGGTCGTGGGTTCGAGCCCCACGCGGATCACAAGAAAGTCCGAACTTTCACCGCAAAACGCTGAAAATCACTTGATTTTTAGCGTTTTTCTTTTTTGCC
>JAIDSM010000270.1 GCA_029061225.1 Muribaculaceae bacterium | reverse complement strand
CTATGGCGTGGCTGATCATCATCAGCTGTCTGCTCGGGTGCGCCGCCGGCCTGCTCATCCCCTTCTCGACCGGACTGATCGCCGACACCTTCAGCGGCAACTACAGGATGCAGCAAATGGGTATCCAGAGCGGCATTGCCAACTCCGCCCTTGTGGTGGCCACATTCGTGGTGGGATGGCTCAGCCACGGCAACTGGCACCTTCCTTTCGCCGTCTACCTCGTCTGCCTGATACCGCTCGTGCTTGTATTCTGGCTCCGTAAGGTAGTCAATACTCCTACCGATGCCTCTACTTCCTCTTCTTCCTCCTCAGCCACTGCCGCAGCCACTCCATCGAAGGCTGCAGGCGGGGAGAAAACAGTAGGTGGGTTCTATGTAGGCAAACTCTGGGCGCTGATCGGAGTATATTTCTTCATCACGTTCGCGTCCATCTCCATCTCCTACTACTGCCCCTTCCTGATCGAGAAGAAGGACTGGAGCGCATCGCTTTCAGGCACGATCACGGCAATCTACTTCCTCTTCATCCTCCTGCCGGGATATTTCCTTCCATTCTTCATGAAGGTGCTCAAGGGCAACACGTTCTTCTGGGCTGCGATAATGATGATGGCCGGACAGGCATTGTTCGTATTCTGCGCGGACTCAGTGACGATGTGTATCGGAGCTGCCCTCGTCGGACTCGGCTACGGCATCTCACAACCTATCATCTACGATAAGGCAGCCCAATGCGTCGACAATGAAAAGAAAGCCACAATGGCACTTTCGTTTGTATTGACTGCAAATTACTTGGCAATCGTTGTCTCTCCGTTCCTGATCGGTCTGCTCCGCGACATATTCCACGTAGCCGCAGGCGGCACATTTGCGTTCCTCATCAGCTTCATCCTGCTGATCGCCTATGCAGTCATCACCTTCCTAATGCGCAAGAAGTTCGCTTTCTCAGTCAATGCGAATTAAGTAAGGCCTGAACACATAATCATGAGGCCAGAAGTGTTGAACTTTTGGCCTCATCATTGTTATAACTCAAAAACGACTACTATGAAAACACGATCTTTACTTGCAGCGGCATTGCTATTGGCATCAGCCACGACATTTAGCGCTTCGGCGCAACGCGACAACCGACATATGGAGTCGGGAGTCACCACTCCCCTCCACAATGACAAGGCCAATCCCGACGACGTAGAAAAGAGCCTTAAGAACAACGCCCCGAAGGCCCCAAACGACAATGGCCTTCCACGATTTGCCTTAGTAGGCAAGAACAATGAGTTTTATCTCGGTATCGGCGGACAGTTTCTCGGTGAAGGAGTGTTCACATGGGGCGACGCCATGCCGTCGGCCACATTGTTCACGCCATCATCCCTGACTCCCGCTACACCCGGCAACGGCGGAAACACGCAGTTCGCATGGCAGTCATCGTCAATCTACCTGAACTTCGTAGCGATGCCGGGCACCGACAATCAGATAGGCGTATTCTTCAAGGGAAACTTCATGGGCAACAACAGTGCCTTCAACTGCTTCCACTTCTATGCTAAATACCGGGGACTTACGGCGGGCTACACCAACAGCCTCTTTACCGATGGAGCGGCCGAACCTATGACAATAGACTTCGAAGGACCGAACGGGTATCCGTTCATCACCCTCTTTACCGCCTACTGGGAGCAGAACTTCACGAAAAACCTCTCCGGAGCAATCGGTATAGACTCGCCGACCGCATCTATGACCACCGGAGCTACTACAGCGACGGTCAACCAAAGGATTCCGGCCATACCTCTCTACCTGCAGTATGCCTGGAACGACGGAGCTGCCCACGTGCGTCTGTCAGGACTTATCCGCCCCCTCCAATACAGGAACCTTGCCGAAGGATCCAATAAAACCGAAGTGGGCGGTGGCGTACAGCTGTCAGGAATGACTAAGGTAGCCGGAAACCTTAGCGCCAATTTCAACGCGGCCTATGGCCGGGGCATAGGCACTTACCTGCAGGATGACAACGGCCTCGGTATGGACGCAGTGGCAACGAACGAGCCGGGACACATGGAGACAGTGAAGACCTTCGGAGTGACCGGTGGACTCAGCTATGCATTCTCGCCGAAAGTGTCTACCAACCTTACCTACAGCCATCTCGTCAACAGTCTGCCGGACAATGCCGCGGTCACCAAAGACCAGTACCGCTACGGCGACTATGTAGCCGCCAACGTGATATACAACATCAACAAGTTCGTCTCGGCGGGAATAGAGTATGACTATGGCCACCGCAAGGACTTCAACGGCGATGGGCTGCACGCCAACCGTCTGCAGTGCCAGTTGGCAGTTACGTTCTGACGCCGTCAAGACTCCTGCGGACGCACGAGCCGCACTTCGCTACAAAAAACAGGCCCGGAAAATTTTCCGGGCCCGTTTTTTATTATTTAAGTCAGAATCAGCGGATGAGCTTCATCTCTGATGCAGGCTGAGCCATCACAGGAGCAGCCTGCTTAGCGGGAGCCTTCATGGGCGGCCGTCCCTTCATAGGATTTGACGAGAGATTGTAAAGGACACCTGTGTATTCACCGGTGATCGAGTGGCCCTTGCCGTCGTTCAGGTCCAATTCTACCTTACGATTTCCGTCGGCGACAGTCGAAATCGTCACAGTGCCTCCAAGAATAGGACAAATCACGGACTGATACCCCTCCTCATCGGCGGAATCAAGATCGGAATACCAAGAATAAAGAATCTCTCCGCCATAGTCTGTCTCACCCTTGATTCCGGTGAAAGGCTCGAGGGCGTTGTTGATGGTATAGGTACCGTCAGGGAGAACTTCCTGATCAGCCGACAGCTCAAGCATAAGGTAGTCGCCATGAAGCATCTCAGGCTCCGTCAGCATCACCATAAACTGGTAGAGGCCTTCCTTGATGTAGTCGCCGAGACTATAGCTCAAGGCGATGGTTTCCTTAGTGACTTTAAAATCCACGTTTCCGGTCAGGGTGCTGGGATATTCCGGAACCTTGGTGGGATCATAGAAATCAACAATATTGACCTTACCATTGAAAGTAGCCTTTACCTTCTTACCGTTATCGGTCAGAAGATCGCAAACAAAATTCGAGCCATTGCCGGATACGGTCATCGTTCCTCCTACGATATAGCCGCGGAAAGAGCGGCCGTTCTTCTCACGCTTATTGAGATATGATCCTGCCGGATAAAGCGTTCCCCAGAAATCCAGGGTATGACCCTTGGTAAATGTGTATGGAATATTGGTATTGTTGTAGACCGATTCGCGTGGTTCTACCGAGTAGACACCGTCAGCCACACTCAAGGCCCCGTCAGGGGTGCGGACGAGTTTAGGCATGAATGTGTCCATATTAAGCCAATAGCCATCCAACTGATTTCCATCGGCATCGAAATCTCCCGTATATAACTGAAGCGTTATATCCGACACGAAGGGATAGAACCAGTTGTCGTAAAGGCGACCCTGCGCACCGGTGAAAGTGAATTCCTGGTCTTCGGCAAATTCCTCGGTCTGCATCAGGCCGGGTGCAAACTCAAGAGGTCCTTCATAAGCCAGAGCCACGTCACCTCCGCCGATCAGCGACAGTTCGGCCTTGATCACATAGTTATCTCCCTTTTTGCGGACATCGACCGAACCATCGATGATAGGATACATGTTTGTGCCGTCGGCACCCTCCGCAAGGCGCAGATTGAGTCCCGACTTCTGGACATCAAACTGCCCGGCTGCGTTGCCGGCACCTGCCCGATAATATCCCTCCGGGAGCTTTACATCGAGGTAATCATCGCTAAGCGCGCCTACGAGCTCAAGAGAGAGCTCTGCGTCGCCAACCTGCGGAGGAAGGTTCCACTGGTCGGGTTCAGAAGTTGCAAGAGTGAAGGCATAAATGCCGAGTTCACCCTTAGACGAATAGGTTCCGCCTACGAAATAGCCAAGAGGAGCGTAGTCGGGAGCATTCTCAAAACGTATGCTGCCCACGCTTGAAGTCTCGAATTCAGTTTTCTCTCCGTCGACAGTGGTCACCACTACCTTATAGTTCTGAGCGATTGCCGGGACAAGCAGTGCGCCGGCGGCAATGGCTGTGATTATTCTGTTTTTCATTATCTGCAGGATTTAACGGATGAATTTAAAAGAATAGTTCGACATGGCTGCTACAAATACGCCCTTACCGAGATTTCCGATATTAAGCTCGGCGGTCCCATACTGATCAGCAACAGCGGAAGCCACGGCCTTTCCGGAAGCGTCGTAAACGATCAGCTTGGAATCAGGCTCGATCCCGGAAACGGTCAGCAGGTCGGCTGCTACCGAGACCTTAATATGGCCGGCAACGACGTTGTCTACGGCTGAAGGGTCAGTGTCAGCCTTGATCGTCATGTTGACTACATTTTCCATGGCAAACCGTGTACCGCTGACATTGCGGTCGTCGGTAATGATCATCTCGTCGCCTTCGAATGTGGCAACGGGAAGATAATCGAAATTATATTCCACTGTCTTGCCGTCGACAGTATTGACAAACAGCGAATAAGATGTCTCTGCCTTAACGGCCGCACATGGCGCCATAGCGAGGGCGATCAGAGCTGCGAATATATGTTTTTTCATCTTTGATGTCTTTGTATGTAGATAATTGTTGTTGACTTTCACTCGGTGGGGCGTGCGGGCAGTTTGCCGTCGAAGGAGGCGGTCATGGTCAGGCCGCTCTCAAGCACTCCGTTGATCTTTATGACGGTGTTCTCTCCGTTCTCCTCTACCGTGAGGGTGCCTTCCTTGAAGCTGGTGGTGTCATGATAGGGGGCGTAGAGATTGACGTAGCTTCCGGCGCAACCGTTGTCGGTAGACTCCGAGAACGTGTATGTACCGGGCTTTGGCGCGTTACCCTCCGAGAATAGGTCGATGCGCATCTCAATTTTCCAGGCCTCGTCGTTAAACTTGTAGTAGAAGCCGTTGGGCTCGGGATCATTGACCTCGACATAGGCCACTCCGGAGAGGTCGTAGTTGGCTACGGGGCCGAACATCGGAAGCTTTCCTGTGAAAGAACCCTTCACGTTGACATCATCGTCCAACACAAAATCTGCGGTGAAGGTATAGACTTCGCCGTCAAGCTTTACCTCGAGCGATCCGCTCTTTACCTTTTTATTCGCTCCGCCGATCACTGCTTTTGAATAGGAGGCGTCGATAGTATGTGAATCAGAGCCACCAACTACATAGTTGCCAGCCGTGAGCCACATCGTCGAGGGCTGATAGAGGTCAAGGTCGAGATTGTCGCCATTTTCGGCCTTAAGCGTAAGCTCGATGTTGGTTTTGCTGTAAGGATTCACATCTACAGAGGTGATGTCAAGATTTACTGCGTCGCCTTGCGACTGGATACGCTCGAAGGTGATTTCCTTCACGTAGTCCGCATTGAATTTGTGGGTCACGCCATCCTTGTCGGTGACAATGATATTCTGGGCAGATGCTCCCAGAATAGCCGCTCCACATAAAAGCACGGTAGCTGTAAAGTGTTTCATGCAAATTGAATTATATTGATAATAAACCATTTCAGATTTAGCTTAACGCAAAATGTTAAGTAAAAATTTAAATAATTTTTCAAAATTAATTAAATTCAATGGATTTATGTCAATATAATATGTTAAAATATACTAAATCAAGAATTAGGTTTAATGGCCTATTGCTTGACCAATGCACGAAGGAAATCCTCGAGTGAGTCATCGCCTTTCAAACCGAAGCGCTGTCGCAGGCGCCTTTTGGCCTGCCGCAATGCTCCGGGCGTGACATTCAGGATACCGCAGACCTGCTGACTTGAAAGACCCATATAGAGGTAGGCGCAAAGACGGATGTTGTTAGGCGATATCGTAGGAGATAACATCTTCAGGCGATCGGCGAATTCGGGCCTTACCTCTGCAAACGACTCCTCGAACGCCTCCATCTCCTCTTTTCCTGCCAGATGCATCTTTATGCTGGTCTCAATCTCTGAAAGATCCTTTGTAGAAACGGTACCGTCCTGCTTCAGACGCGCCGTCTCTTCCTTCACCTTATCTATCACCTTGGCTGACTCTTCCTTTGAGATAGACATGGCAAGGATCCGGCGTTCCATCTTCTCGGCCTCCATCTGCAGGCGCATCGTCTTCATTCTGCTGCGATGGCGTATCCACTGGATAGCTATTAAAGACAGGAGTAGGAGGATGACCAGAGAGCCACCAATCATATAATGGCGGTGTTCGAGTTCAACCCTTTTGCGCTCAGCCTCCGCCTGATGCTGATTGATGGCTTCTATTCGTTCGAGATACGCTTTCTTCTCCGCGTTATTGTTGGATGAGACTGAATCCCTTGCATCGATGCATCGTCTTAGTAAATCAAATGCCTCGCCGTTCTTTCCTATACTTTCGAGATATCTGGCCCTGACTGCATACACCTGCATCTGGAAATCCCAGTCACTGACATCCATATCCTTGCTAAGGCCAAAATAATATGCAGCAGAATCAGTCCGTCCTGCTTCCATATAATGATCACACATAAGAGCCTCGTATAGTATTTTCACTTCGGAAAGATATTCCTGCAGATTCGGATCTTGAGAGAGACTACTGATTATACGGTAGCCATCGAATAGAGATATGCTATCCTTAAAGAAACTATAATGATTTCTCAACATTATCTCCCTCCCTAAGGGGTCTCGGAGAGCGTTACTGTCACGCAGTAACGCTTCCATTCTTTCCCGCCCCTCATCAAGCCGACCGCTCCTGCAGAGTATTAGGGGTTCATTAAGCCTGACGTTCATCCTGCGGGATGTCTGTCCGGAAGCTGAATAAAGGGAGTCGGCCAAATGCAGATAGAAATACGAAAGATCAGGCGAACCGGCAAACTGAAGGCTATTGGATATACGGACCGCAGTATTACCCGCCTCCGGAAGATCACCGATTTTTCTATAGAAGTCGAGCTGAGCAAGCAGCTCCTTAAACGCATCAATGGACTCAGGATGGAAATACGGCCGGCCAAAAGACATAAGGCGTTGATTTATATATATTTGTAAACGGGGGGGGTATTTTGGCAGGAAGATATGCTATCCACGAGTCTGTCTACCATATACGGACACCCGGCGACAGCATTCAGGCATACCCTCCAGTAGCCTGCACAGGCACGGGCTTCGAGACCCTGCTTCCCATTGAGGCCAGAGGCGACCTTATCCATTGAATCGACAATCAGCCGAAGACTGTAAGGATCAGATGCGATAAAATAATGTCTCTCCGCCTCGACCGTCAGAGAATCGAAGGTGGGAGTTATTGATGGCCATCCATACGGGGCTACCGTAGAGGAGTGACGCCGGCAATCCTGAAGCAGAATCATAAGCGTCAGTATAGCTGCAAATGTCATTAAATTTTTCATACTGCAAAATTACAACGTTACAGCGTAACAAGCAAGCATCGACAGGTGATGTCACGTTTTGTCACGCCCGAAATTTGGAATGTAACGGCGTCCACACCTACTTTTGCAGCCGATTTGACAATCTGAATACTACCACATCCGCCACACATCATGATTTTCCACATCGACATACAGCGCGGACTAATCCGCTTCGTTGCCGTGATGACAGCTGTCCTTACGGCAATCGGCATATGTGCAGCACGCGGTACGGATACGCTGCACGTAGACATCCACTACCCTGTCGCGAAATCGGACTTTCATCCTGACTTCCGAAAAAACGCAGGGGTAAGAGACAGTCTGATGAAAGCGTTGCGCCATGGTGCTCCAATAAGGATCGATATCGTATCAAGTTCCTCTCCCGAGGGAAACGCAAAGTTTAACCAACGCCTTTCCGAGCAACGCACGGCAACTGCACTGAAGATCTTGTCTTCGATTCCGGAAATGGAGACAGACAGTCTCACCTCCCACTCAATAGGAGCCGATTGGACCGGATTCACGCCTGATATGGAAAAGATGACACGTAGTCCGCAACGAAGGCAATATGACGGAGGGGCCACATGGCGCCAACTGAAGGACTCAGTCTTTCCCGACCTGCGGGTATCGCGCATTACCCTCATCACACGCGGACCACTAACACTCCTTGCAGAAGAACCCGACGACTATTATACCACCGCAGCCACCATCCCTGACGCAGACCTGCATCTCGCCTATGTGGCTCCGGAATGGCTCTCGCAAAAGGAATGGAAACCTTGCCGCCACAATATCATCGGAGCACTGCGCAGCAACTTGCTCTACGACCTGGCCACAGTACCCAACATAGGAATCGAGGTGGCCCTTCCCCGCGGATGGACAATTGGCCTCAACGGGATTTATGCCTGGTGGGGAGGCCAAAAGCATGCCCGCTACTGGCACATACAGGCATGGGAACTCTTCAGCCGCCGCTATTTCGGCAGTTGCGTGATGAGCGGATGGCATGTGGGTCTATACGCACAGATCGGACGCTACGACATATGCCTCAACGGCACCGGTTACCTCAGCGGCTACTCAGGAGCCTCCTTCTTCCAGCGTCCTACCTACGGCGGAGGCATCGAGGCCGGATATGCCCTACGCCTCACAGACAGCCTTAACCTTGACTTCACTGCCGGAGCCGGCGTACTGACGGGACAGTATCAAACATATACAGCAACTCCTGGACACCACAGCGTATGGCAGTCCACCCGCCAGCGACGCTATTTCGGCCCATCTAAGGCAGAGATAGCCCTTGTATGGCTCTTCGGGAAAGGAGGTGGAAGATGACGACCTTGTCGCGGTGCTTAATACCGCTGATATTGATTGTAATCCTGGCATCTGCCGGATGCCAGCGCCAGCAGGAGCTATGCTTCGACCACGACCGCCACGAAAGAATCCCTATGGACGTGGAGTTTGACTGGAGCGACCATCCGGATGCCGACCCGGCCACAATGAGCCTGTATCTCTTTCCGGAAGACGGACGCCCGTCGATCAGGTATGAGTTCGAGGGGCGCGAGGGTGGCAGGATTCTCGTTCCGGCCGGACGCTACACTGCCATAGCACTCAATTCCGACACTGAAGAGATACTCGTGGAGGAGACAGACCGACTTGAGACATTCCGTGTACGCCTACGCGACGCCAACGAGCTTCAAGGCCTTTCGATGAGGTCGAGCGAAGTGCCTCGAGCACCCGGAGCCGAAGACGAACGCATGGCCTATGCCCCGACAAAGCTATGGAGAGTACGTACGGACGGACTCTTCGCCGATGAGGGGACGGAGGAAGTGCAGAAATTCCGTCTGCGGCCTACCGATGTCCTATGTCGCTATTCAGTCAGGATAGACTCTGTGGCGAACATAAGAGACGTCCAGTCGGTCAGCGCCACACTCTCGGGCATGGCGGGAGGAATGCTGTTCCACGACGGCACCCTCACAGGCGAGATCGTGACCATACCGTTGGAGATAACTCCATCGGAGGGAGTGTCGCTCAGCGGCACATGGATGAGCCTGGGCCATTGCGGACACTCACGCTGCCGCACCGACGGAGACTCCCCCCAGGAAAGGCATATATTTACAGTCTACGCTGTATTGGCCGATGGGTCGAGATGGTATCACAACTACACAGTTACCGAACAGATGCACGCCACCGACAGCGGAGAATGCGAAATAATCCTTGACCGACTCGAGCTTCCGAAAGCTATGTCGGGGGGAGGCTTCAACATCTCGATAGGAGAATGGCAGACCATCACCCAACTCATACCGATGTAAGAGAGAAAAACCAATTTTTTTCAATTCATAGTAATCATTTCAGTTAAAACTTTAGCAGCATGAAAAAATCAGTATTCCTGACGTCGGTTGCACTTCTCGCGCTGGCGTCCTGCTCAGAAGACGAGATGAAGCAGGCCAACCGAGGCCGTGCCATCGACTTCCGCGCCGTGACTGCGTCACGTGCCACAGAGACTACCATGACCAACCTGAAGTCGTTTTATGTGACAGCGTTCGACGGAACTACCGTCTACGACGGAATTCAGGACGCGATGTTCGCCAACACGGGAGGCTTCTTCCTATCCGAGACACTCCACTACTGGCCGGAAGACGAATCGAAGACTCTTTCTTTCGCAGCCTACTCTCCGGCAGTGACGGCAAAAGGGGGATTCCTCAACGGCGACCTGACGCTGACCGGCACCACACTTAAGCTCGCCGGCTTCGCTCCCCGCTACGACCTGGCCAAGCAGGTAGACTTCATCCATGCATTCGGCACCGGAAGCAAGAAACACGACGAGAAGACGGGCGTGGCCCTTAACTTCAACCATGCCCTTTCCCAGATCGAGATCAAGGCGATGAACGGCGGCACAAACAAGTTCACCATTGCCGGATTCAAGATTGTGGGCGTGACCAACACCGCAGACTACGACAACACCTATGGCTGGAGCACAGCCGGGAAGAACAAGGGAACCTATAAGGTTGACCTAAGCAATCCGATAGTGCTCAAGCAGCAACCCACACCGCAGTCGCTGATGGCAGAGACCGGAACGGCCATGCTGATTCCGCAGAGACTCACTGCATGGAAGTCTGAGACAGACCCCACCAACGCCGCGGGAGGCGCATATCTTGCCGTAAAGGTCAATATCAAGGATAATGACGGCAAACTGCTCTTCCCCCGCGACAACGACGAAGATGCCTTCGGATGGGTGGCTGTGCCCATCTCCACCAACTGGGAAGCGGGTAAGAAATATGTCTACACTCTCGACTTCGCCACAGGCGCCGGCGTAGTGGCACCTCCGACGGGCGGAGACAACAAGGTCGATCCCGGTCTGCCCGGAGATGAGGCGGACAAGGATCATCCCAAGAATGACAATGATCCCTCCAACGACAACGGCGATCCGGAAGAACAGAAACCCGGTGGCGGCGGTCAGGGTGAAAATCCTGATACCGACCCTGAAATTCCCCAGCCGGGCGAAACCATCCTCGACACTCCGATTATGTTCAAGGTGACAGTAACCGAATGGACGGAGATTACGGAGAATCCCTCGATCAACCTCTAATCCTCAACTATAAGTCTGTTCAATTCGGCCGGAACTGAACCTCCGGCCGAATACCAATTTATTGTAATCTACCGCATATGAAACATCTACACATATCTTTACTATACTTTCTTTCGGCATTAATAGCCTCGTCATGCGCCGAGGATACTTTATTTGACAATAATTATGATTCCTTCACCGGAGAAATCGACTTCAGTGTAAACAGCGATTGGAACGAAACTGAAACCAGCAGGTCAATTTCTGAAAACGACAGTATCACTCCCTCCGAAAGGATCCTGAAGGAAATCATTCCGTTGGCAGTAGGAAACAGTACAGACTCGCTGTATCTGTATGTATTCGAGGAAACGCTCCCAAATCCGACAGCCACCGATACTCGGGGCACCATGATAGAGAATCCATATTCCGACATGAGCGTCACCGGAATTAAATTCGACCATTCCGCAGGATGGCAGGATTATAAGTACACTCCGGAATTTATGTACAATGTCAAGTATGAGGAATCAAACGGATGCTATAGTGTGCCGAAAGGGGACAAGAAATATTTGTGGCCTGGAGAGGAGTATGATGTGCGGTTCTACGCAGTGATGCCATATGGATCAGGGACCTTGTCATCCGCCACCACGAAAGGTGCCCCTACATTCACTTATACAATCCCGAGCGATGTAGCACAACAGAAAGAACTGTTCTTCGGACAGACCGAAGATCTTAGGGGCGATGGTAAACGTCGTACTCCTATTAACATGGAGAGGGCACTGGCTTCCATCAGATTTGAAGAATCCGATGATTTGCTTGACGGAAGCATCTCATATATAAAGATTTCCGGCATCTATGGCACCGGGACCTATCGCTTCAGTTCCAAAAGATGGAGTACCGGAAGCTACACTACGAGCTACCGTGTAGACGTGGGGAAAATTGTTCCCGAAGGAGAAGGCTCGCCTATCACCGGATCAAACCAAAACTTTTTCTTAATACCTCAGTCATTTGGCAGCTCGGCTACCATAGAAATCGGTTATTATGCTGACAAGATGTTTTCAGAAGTCAATCTGACGACTCAACTGAAAGGAAGCCTTTCGGCCGGGAAAAGCTATGTATTCAGATTGGCAACCTCTAATCTAAAATATGTGGAAGACTTTTCAGTCTCAGTTCCAGAAACGCTACGTCTGGACGGTCCGTCAGCAGATGTATTAGGTGAATTGCAAATCACCTCCGGAAGAACTCTCATGCAAGGTGAAAGGCAAATAGGTTATTGGCCACTTGGTTGGGAAACAAAATTATATGAATATAATCCGGCTACAGGGAAATATGATAAACCCATGAAGGAGGATAACGGTTTGATTGAAGGGATACCGGCTTCTTCATTTGGAAATAATACATGTCAGTTGAAGATTAGCAGCGACTATGGCGAAAGCACCGCTGTTGCCAACAATAATATTCTCAAGTCGGCAGCTCAAAAAGGAACGACAACAAAACCTTGGAATCTTGCCAACTCCACCGGTGCTGAAAAGGATGAGAACACTGCTAATTGCTATATAGTCAATGCTCCCGGCACCTACTCAATACCTCTCGTCTATGGCAACGCCATAAAAAACGGAAGTTTTAATCCAGCATTAGGTATCAATTCCTCTTTGTGCGGCGAAAGAGATCACAGTGTATGCCCTGATGCGAAAATACTCCATCCTTATCCAATTGCACCATATATATATAATGATACGTTGTATACCAAGTCTATAAGGACACCCTACATATATGATAATGCTCCCTTGTCACCTGTAGAATTCATCTCCGGAGCAGACTTAAACTGGACAGACAAAGCCTCACTCATAACGAACGTAAAATTAAGCGACGATCATAAAAGAATAATATTCACAATCAATAAGAACCATATCGAGCAAGGGAACGCCTTTATTGTCGTAAAGGGTTTATACAATCAGGCCCTCTGGGGATGGCACATATGGATTACACCTTACCAATCTGGAGTAGGGGACAAGACTGTCACAGACAAGAACGGCAACGAGACGATATTCATGCCATACAATCTTGGCTGGATAGACCAGACCAAACACTATGCTGAAAAAACTATTCGTCTGGAGGTAACTCAAAATGAAACCGGAAAAAAATTCGAGTGTATGCTTCGTGTTCCCGAACAAACACGTATAGACGGGCACTCCGCTCTATGGTTAGAGGGCTACCCATTCCCGGTATTCTCATCTAAAAGCTACCTACCTCATGAAAACAGAAAATGGGACAGTTATTACCCCTCTTCAGATCGAGCCTTCCTAACAAGTAGGATTAGATACTTAGAGAAAATAAATAATCAAAACTATAAGCCCTCTTTTTACAATTTGTGGGATTTAGGAAAGACCAGCAGTAGATTTTCAGATTGGATTAAATATGAGTATGTAAAGAATATATATGATCCATGTCCAGTAGGATATACCGTCGCCGGTATTTTCGCTTATACGAATTTCACAAACAGCGAACTGAACGGCAACACATATGAATACTACAATGTAAATGAAAAAAAGGATTCTAATGGCACCGGAGCGGTATTCTATTACTGCAATCCTGATTTTAAAGGGGATGTGATCACATTTCCCTACACGACTTATATAAGGGACAAGGACATGTATAAAACAACTGATGCTATTCTATTGACTCCATATACTGACGGGCAACGATATAGATCCTTCACTCCAAATGTAACATTTACCAATGACAGTCGTATTCAGTTTAACTCAACTGATAATTTCGGTTCAGGGTATCCGGCCTTTTTGCCAATCCGTGCTATAAAGGAACTTCAATAGACAATTACAACTGATACATACCATCGACTCGGCCGGAGCTGACCCTCCGGCCGAGTTTTTAGTTAGGAGTGAACAACTCGAGAAGGATCGACGTTTGATTTTTGACGGCATCACAAGTATTCCGTCATATTTTTCTTAACCTAAAAACACACTATACCAACTTATGGAAAACTCAGGAAAAATGTTCTGTTACCAGTGTCAGGAGACGGCCAAGGGGACAGGCTGCACACTTCGCGGCGTATGCGGCAAACTGCCGGAGACAGCCGCCCGTATGGACCTTCTTCTCTACGCCACACGCGGCGTGGCTATCCTCAACAATCTTCTGCGTAAGGCGGGCAAGCCTCAGCGTGACGCCGACCACCAGGTGATAGATGCACTCTTCACTACAATCACCAACGCCAACTTCGACAACGATTCGCTCGACGGCTTTATCCGCCGTGCATTCCAAATGAAACGTGAACTTATTGCGAAATGCAAAGACGCCGGAATCGCTATACCGGATGCTCCGGAAGTAGCTCTCGAAGCCGAAACGGAGGATTATGAGAAACTTGAGCCTGTGACGGGTGTACTTGCAGAGCCAGACCCTGACAAACGAGGGCTTAAGCAGTTGGCTATATACGGAGCAAAGGGCGCGGCAGCATACGCACGCCATGCTGCAAATCTCAAATATGAGGATGATGAAGTGTACGAATACATCGAGAAAGTACTGGCAGAGGTAAGCCGAAATGACATCTCAGTCGACGAGCTTATCAAACTGGTGCTATATATGGGAGAGGGTGGTGTGAAGGCCATGGCACTTCTTGACTCCGCCAATACAGGCACATACGGTAATCCTGAGATAACAAAAGTCAACATAGGGGTACGCAACAATCCCGGTATACTGATCTCCGGCCACGACCTCCGAGATCTTGAGGAGCTGCTTGAGCAGACGGCAGGCACCGGCGTGGATGTCTACACCCACTCCGAAATGCTACCGGGTCAGTATTATCCTTTCTTCAAGAAGTATCCGCATTTCGCAGGCAATTACGGCAACGCATGGTGGAAGCAGGTGGATGAGTTCGAGACTTTCAACGGCTGCTTTGTATTCACGTCAAACTGTATCGTTCCTCCCCGCAAGACCGCGACGTATACGGACCGTATCTATACGCTCGGAGTCGTGGACATGCCGGGTACACATCATATCGAAGCAGATGTTGAAGGACACCACGACTTCTCCGAAGTGATAGCCAAGGCCAAGACCTGTCCGCCTCCGACGGAGATCGAGAAAGGGGAGATAGTAGGCGGCTTCGCACATCATCAGGTGCTTGAGCTTGCTCCGAAGATCATCGACCTTATCCAGAGGGGGAAGATCCGCAAGTTTGTGGTTATGGCCGGTTGCGACGGACGTTTCCCCTCGCGCAGCTACTACACTGAATTCGCGGAGGCACTTCCGAAAGACTGTGTGATACTTACTGCAGGATGTGCGAAATACCGCTACAACAAGCTTCCTCTCGGCGACATCGAGGGAGTTCCCCGCGTGCTTGACGCAGGACAATGCAACGATTCCTACTCGCTTGTGCGCATAGCCATGGCGCTTAAGGATGCGTTCAAGCTGGATAGCATCAACGACCTGCCGCTCGTATTCAATATCGCATGGTATGAGCAGAAGGCTGTAATCGTGTTGCTGGCACTCCTCTACCTCGGCGTGCAGAACATCCATACCGGTCCTACCCTACCGGCCTTCTTCACCACGGATATCCTGAAAGTGCTTCAGGAGAAGTTCAATATCGGTACCATCTCTACGGTGCAGAACGATATCGCTACGCTGATCGGTTAATCCAAAAATAAAGAAATATGGCCTGTGTCATCACAAATTGTGATGACACAGGTTGTGGTTTAATTGGTTTAATATGAGTACAGAAGAGACTGTTAAAGATAATCTGGCAAAAAGGGCATTGCGCCAAAATGCATTCATTCACAAATATATCATTGCCGTCGATCATGCGCTGCTGTGGGTGGCGGCGTTGAGTTTTGCTGCGTTCTTTCATCTGTCGGATGCTTTCAGCAGACCGGAGGCGTTGCTTTTCTCGACGTTGGTGGCATACTGCGCGTATCTCTGCGAAAGCGGCCTGGAGACGCTTAAAGTTGCGGCTTCGGGATCTATGTATGAATATGATTTCCGCAAGGCTGGACTTTGGAAATGGATAGCCCTGAATATCGCTGTCAACGTCATCCTATCACTGCTGTTCCTTTCAGATCCATCGTGGATATATCTCGTGCTGATCATACTGACGGCAGGATGGCAGAAGTATATGGACGGACGGATTCCGCCTCGGCTGCAGGCAACGCAGAAGAAAATCAACATATAATTCAACTTTCGAGAACCATGCATATATCATCTACACTTATGCTGATCATAGCATCAATGGCCGCTACACTCTTTGTAGGAGTATTTGTGGCAGCAACAATCATCACCCGCAGGAACAGACGGATCATACAGAGAATAAGTAACAGGCAACCTAAAGCATGACAGCTACGATTACGCAGAACACGGACGATGTATTCGCCACCTGCCAGATTGAGGCAGAGGGTGAGTCTTCATACCTCATACGGGAGAATGCACTGGTGTATGTGGCGCGCGGCAGTCTGGATGTACTCATCGACGGGACGACCGTCACAAGCGTCGGCGAAAATGAATGCGTGTTCGTTCGCAAGGACCACCGCATGACACTCTTACATCATCCGGCGGAAAACGTCGGTTATCATCTGTCGGTATTCCTGTTTTTTCCCCGTCAACTGCTTTTTGAATACTATAAGACACTGCATGAGTCTGATCTGCCGGAAAAGGTGGAACGCAGCAAGCAGTGTTTCCTCACTATTCCGAAATCATCGTTGGTAATCAGTCTGTTTGAATCGTTCAGGCCTTACTGGGCCACCGGGGAAGTACCGGAAAAACATTGGCTCAGGATAAAGGTACTGGAAGCCATACGTCTGCTTCTCAAGCAGGATAAAAGCATATATGCTTCCCTCTTCGACTTCACAAGCCGCTGGCGTCTCGACATTCTCGACTTCATGGAGAAGAACTACAAATATGATCTGAGCATCGAAGACATAGCCAATTATACGGGACGTAGCCTGGCGACATTCAAGCGGGATTTCAGTAAACTTTCAGACCTATCGCCACGCAACTGGCTGACGGAACGACGGCTGAAAGCTGCGCGACATTTGCTTTCGACCACAGACTGGCCTATCTACAAGGTTATGAAGGAATCGGGATTCAAGAATTTCTCTCATTTCTCGCGATGCTACCGCGAGCATTTCGGGAAGACGCCTTCGGAGACCAGACAGACTTGAGTCTTAAGTCTTGAGTCTTGAGTCTTAAGTCTTCAGATTTGAGCTGCAGAGCACAATAAGATGAGCCGTGGAGTACAATCCAAATCAATGCCGGAGACGTTTTATATATAGAAAAACGAAAACAAAGACATTAAAAATAAAGATATTATGGAAAACTTCATTGGATCACACTTCATCTACACCTACGCCAACGGCTGGAACTACGAACTTTACGTGAAAAACGAGGACACGGTAGACTACCGAATCCACAGCGGAATGGTCGGAGGGCGCTGGGTACGCGACCAGAAGGCCGACATCGTAAAACTCACCGACGGGGTCTACAAGATATCATGGACTGAACCGACAGGAACCGACGTGAGCCTCAACTTCATGCCTAAGGAGAATAAACTTCACGGGGTTATATTCTTCCCGAAATGGGTGAAGGAGCATCCGGAGATCACCGTCCGCTATCAGAACGACTTCATTCCATTGATGGAGGAGAGCCGTGAGAAATACGAGACGTATCCCAAATATGTGGTTCCGGAATTCGGAGACATATTCTATGCAAAGAACGAAGGAAAGAACAACGAGAAGGTAATCTCAGAAGCTCCATATGAGGGGATGATCGAAGACATAGTAAGCGGAAAACTCAGTTTTGAGTAAAAATTAAGATAGATAACATAAGATCAGCCAAGGCATCGTTTATTACGGTGCCTTTTTCTTGTGACAGTAGACAAGGAGCGCATTAATCGCGACTGTACTGTTGTACAATCCATAGAAAAGATGTAACTTTGCACGTAGGAAGTTTCTATCATTACCCGGATATCCATCCGAAATATACATTAAACTAAATGATATCATGAAAAAACTGATTTTAGCGGCCTTGGCGGCACTCATAGGCTCCGGGCTGCAGGCAGAGACAATCAAGACAAAAAAGATAGACGATGGCGGAACGGGAATGTTCAAGGCTATAGCGGTGAAGGATTCGGAGGCGCCGGATTTCGTAATCTACCGTCCGCAGGACCTCATGCTCGCCCATGCTCGTCAGGGGGAACTGCCTGTGCTTATGTGGGGCAACGGCGCCTGCCTTGACTCAAGCATCGACTATGAGCGTTTCCTGACAGAGATAGCATCACACGGCTACATAGTGATGGCTATCGGAGAGATGCAGGAGACACGTGAAGACAGGAAGACAGGACATTCGGAGTCTTCGGAACTAAAGAAGGGTCTGGACTGGCTTCTCAAACAGAATTCCACAAAAGGGAGTGATTTCTACAACAACATTGACACACTGAAGATTGCAGCCGCAGGACATTCCTGCGGAGGAGCACAGGTGCTTGCCAACGCTGCAGACCCAAGGCTAAAGACATGCCTCATCATGAACGCGGGTATGGGCGACATGGAGATGGCGGGAGCATCGAGGGAATCACTGCCTAAGGTGCATACTCCGATCCTCTACGTCACAGGCGGCCCTGACGATGTGGCATACCATAACGCCAGAATGGATTTCGAAAGGCTAAGCCATGTACCGGTAGCTCTTGCCGACCATCCTGCATCGGGACACGGAGGCACATATGGCCAGCAATACGGTGGCGACTACGCACGATTGGTTGTAGACTGGCTCGACTGGCAGTTGAAAGGCAACAACGACAATGCCGAGACATTCCTCGGAGGAGAAGCCAAGGGGTACGACGGATGGAATATCACGTCGAAGAATTTCGTGGATTTCCAGAGCTTCAAGCCTCTCTGGATAATGAACGGCGACCGCCAGATATACGGCGAGCTGTTCACTCCTCAGGGTGACAGCAAGGGAGTGGCGATAGTATCGCACGGCTTCAACGGAACGCATCATTTCGGGCGCAACTATTTCGACCTTATGCAGAAGTTAGGCTACAAGTGCTATGTGTTCGATTTCCCATGCGGATCTGTCAAAAGCAGGAGTGACAACAATACCCTCAACATGTCGATACTTGACGAACAGAGCGATCTTCGGGCTATAGTGAATTATTTCAAGCAGCAGGATCCGAATCAGGAGATAGTGCTAATCGGCGAGAGTCAGGGGGGACTTATCTCGGCGCTGACAGCGGCACAGATGAAAGACGACATCAGTAAGCTGATACTTGTATTCCCGGCGCTCTGCATTCCTGACAACTGGAGAGCGCGCTATCCTAACCTTTCGGATATACCGGAAGTGACTGACCTTTGGGGTGTGAAGCTCGGAAAGCATTTCTTCGAAGAAATACACGATATGAAGCCACTCGAAATAATTGGGAAGTATCGCGGACCGGTGCTGATTGTGCAGGGCGATCAGGACCGGATAGTCTCGATGGAGGACTCGAAGAAGGCTCAGCAGCTATATGACGGAGCACGCCTGCATGTCATTCCGGGTGCGGGACATGGATTCAATCCTAAGGAGCGCAATGAATTGAAGGAGCAGATCTCGCTTTTCTTCGAAAAATGAAGAGTCAATAATATTAAACACGAATGATATGAAAACAAAAGAACTCTATATGCTATTAGCTGCCGCTATTGTCGGTAGCAATGCGGTCTATGCTGCCGGCCCGGAGACATTAGTGGATCCGGTGCCAGACGTGCGGAGGACTCTTCCTATAGGATCGGTGCCTATGGGTAGTCTCGATGACTTCGAGGAATATCAGCTTGACCTGGAAATGACGGACGGACCGTTTAAGGCAAATTGGGAATCGATCGAGGCCAATTACCCCGGCAGTCCTGAATGGCTACGCGACGCCAAGTTCGGGATATGGGTGCATTTCGGTCCGCAGTCGTCAGGACAGAGCGGCGACTGGTATGCACGCAACCTATATAAGGAGGATCACAAGGCATACGCCAACCATCTGAAGAATTTCGGACATCCATCAAAGACAGGATACAAGGAAGTGCTCCGCGACTGGAGTCCCGACAGCCTCAACCCTGAATATCTCACAGACCTCTATCATAAGGCCGGAGCCCGTTTCCTCATGATACAGGGTGTGCATCATGATAATTACGATCTATGGGATTCTAAATATCAGCCATGGAACTCCGTCAACATAGGGCCGCACAGGGACTTGCTGAGGGAATGGGCTGATGCCTGCCGCAAGCATGACATGCGCTATGGAGTGACATTCCACCATGAATACACCTGGTGGTGGTGGCAGACTGCATTTTGCGCTGATTCGCAAGGTGAGTTTGCCGGAGTGCCTTACGATGGCAACCTGACCTTGGAAGACGGGAAAGGACAGTGGTGGGAAGGATATGACCCACGGCTTCTTTATGGCGTAGACCTGAGGGAGTATGAATCTGTGGATGAAAACGCCCATACGGGCTGGACTCCTCCGAAGGCGGGCATATTCACCAATCATATCGACTATGCGAAATGGTATGCAAAGCAGTGGGCACAGCGCATCATGGATGTGACCGAGAACTACGATCCTGACTTCATATATACGGACGGGACCGTTCAGGGACCGTTTACAGGCGACGGCACAGGCGCAGGCTTCAAGTCGAACGCGATGCCCCATGTGATGGCGGACTACTACAATAGGATGCTTAAGAACCGAGGGAAGGTGGATGGTTTCAGCATCATAAAGTTCCGCAAGCCGACCAACGGCGCTGTCAACACAGCGGAATTTGACTTTCCGGATACGATCAATACATCGCAGCCCTGGATAAGGGAGGCACCGGTTGGCGACTGGTTTTACGCTCCCGGATTCACCTACGATTCAGGCATGATGATCAAGTTCATCATTGAGGCTATAGCCCGAGACGGAAACGCCGCGCTGAACATCTGCCTTCAACCTGACGGAAGCATCGACCCGGACTGTGTACGCATGCTTGAGGAAGTCGGCGAATGGATGGGCCGAAACGGCGAGGCTGTCTATGGCAGCCGTGCGTGGCATATATTAGGCGAAGGGGCAGAGAAGGATGGTAAGCTGCGTAAACTACCCGGTGGAAAGCTTGGGAAAAAGCATGCCGAGTTTCAGTTCTCACCGGAAGATTTCAGGTTTACCCAGGGCAAAAACGGAAGTCTATATGCCTTCTGCATGACGGTGCCTGAAGGAGGAACCGATGTAATGATAAAGTCGCTCGCAAATGGAGCAAAAGATGCTCCCGAAGTCAGGAATGTCACTCTTCTCGGCCACGATAGTCCTTTGAAATGGGTCCAGAGTGAGAGCGGATTGTCGGTCACTCTGCCGGATGATCTTTCCGGCTTCAAATCCGCGTTAGTATTCCGTATTGACTAAGAAACATAGAGCACTCGGAGCGTTAGCAAGTATTTAATCTACATAGATCTTGATATGGGCTCGATAAGAATAACAGCATCAACAGTCTTACTTATATTTTCTGTATTATCCGCCTGTGCGGACCGTCTTACGGACTTTATTGATCCCCGTATCGGATCGGAAGGGCTGGGACGCGTCTTCATCGGGCCATGCACTCCGTTCGGCATGGTAAGGCCGTCGCCGGACTGCACGCCGTCGCCAAACAGCGGGTGGCTTCCCATGCCGAAACGGGTGGACGGGTTCGCACAGGTGCACGTCAGCGGTACGGGAGGAGGGCCAAAATACGGCAACATACTGCTCCAGCCCTTCTCAGGACCACTTGAAAACACGGAGATCTTCGGGATGCGCGAGTCTGAGTCAATCCTTCCGGCATACTACTCCACCACTTATGCGGATTCCGGAATAAAGACCGAGATCACCGCCACCGACCGCACGTCGGCCTACAGATTCAGTTATCCGGCGGAGGGAGACCGATGCCTCAAGATAGACGCCGGATTCTTCCTCGGCGAAGAACCGGTGCCTGACGCAAGGGAAGCCCAGCAATTTGTAGGCAGCGAGGTCCAGATACTTTCCGATACAGAAATAGCAGGCTACAGCAGAATACGAGGAGGCTGGAACAACGGCCGTGCCTATACCGTATATTTCTATGCCAAATCAGACACACCGTTCGAACGGTCGGCTACATGGAAAGGGACGGATATCGGCGACAGCCTCACGCAGTTCGACTCTGGAGAAAAGACCGGAGCCCTTGTCAGATTTCCTGAACAGACCGATACAGTCAACTTCAGGGTAGGCATATCATTCATCAGTCCGCTGAAGGCAAGATACAATTACGAGGCGGAATCGAAAGGGAAGACTTTTGATGAAATCAGAGAGGAGTCGCTTGCCAAGTGGGAAAACGAGATGCGCAAGATAGAAGTTGCTCCCGACACACCGGAGAAACACAAACGGATGTTATACACGGCCCTCTACCACACAATGCTCATGCCTTCCGACCGTACGGGCGAGAATCCCCTCTGGACTGATCCGGTGCCTTATTACGATGATTTCTACGCGCTTTGGGATACCTACCGCACGTCGATGCCGCTGCTTGCCATCATCGAGCCCCCAAGACTCGCAGACATGGTCAATTCCCTCGTCAACATAGGGAAGCGCGACGGCTTTATGCCGGATGCCAGGAGCGGAAACGCCAACGGACGCACTCAGGGGGGATCTAACGCCGACGTAGTGATCGCGGACGCATGCGTGAAAGGAATTCCGGGAATAGACTATGAGGCTGCCCTGAAGGCGATGATACACGACGCGACAGTGCCCTCCGGAGGCAACGAGGAGGCGGAAGGCCGTGGAGGATTGCGTGAATACCTGACACTCGGATATATACCGCACGGCATAGCCAGGGCCGGCAACCGCACTGTGGAATACTCGCTGTGCGACTTCGCCATCGCGCAGGTAGCAAGACGGCTCGGCAAGCAGGATATAGCAAGACGATATATGAAGCAGTCGGAATCATGGAAAAACCTCTGGCGGTCCGACTACGAGCACGATGGAGCAAGAGGATTCATAATGCCTCGTGACACCGACGGAAAGTGGCTCGACTCAATTCCTTTCGGGCACTCCAAACAAGAGCATCCTACGTTCAGGTACACCCCCCTTACTTTCGAGGGACCATGGTACAAACCGTGGTGGGACATGTTCTTCTACGAGGCTTCCGCATGGGAATATTCACTCAGTATCCCCCACGACGTGCCCGGCCTCATCGAAAAGTGCGGAGGACCTGATGCTTTCGGGAAAAGACTCGACACGTTCTTTGAGAAAGATTACTTCAACGTTAACAATGAGCCCTCCTTCCTCTCTCCATGCCTATACCACTGGATAGGTCGCCCTGACAGATCAAGCGAAATCTTAATGGAGATAATCGCGAAGAACTACAGCGACTCCCCTGCCGGTCTTCCAGGCAATGATGACTCGGGAGCGATGTCGTCGTGGCTTATCTTCAATATGGCCGGTATCTATCCCAATGCGGGGCATGACTACTACCTTATCCACACTCCCCTATTGAAATCCACCACCTTCAGTCTTCCTGACGGCAAGGCTTTCACGATAAGTGCAGAAGGGCTGTCGGATAAGAACCGCTATATCACCGAGGCCTATCTCAACGGCTCTCCCTACCCCTACTCCACCCTGAGGCATTCCGACCTCTCGGCAGGAGGGGAACTGAAACTCGTGATGGGTAGAAAGCCGGGTAAATGGGGCAGCCGGATGTTTGCGGAAAATGCGTCTTCAGTAATTTCGGCTGACGACACATGCACTCACATGCTTACCTCCACATCGATTTCAGATACGGAGAAAGCATACAGCGTGACAGACGCGCTGTGTGCTATTCCGGACACCCTACAGGTAGCATATAAGCTGCATGGACAGACACGGCGGTTTAAATTCGTCTATATACCCGAGGAAGATGGCGGTATGATTCTTCACTGGAGCATAGTCCGGAACCTTAAACCATGGACCGGGAGCTATCATATGTCGGCCACGGCGGTAAAGGATGGGAACGCACAGAGTTATCTGATGCCGGAAGACGGTAATCACCTCACCCTTCCTGACAACGAGACATTCGGGATTATCTCCGGAAGCGCGTTTGCGGATCTGAAGAAACGTGGTGAGTTTATCTACAACGGAGTTGCCTGGCGATACAGCGGGACAGGGGAATCTCCCTTCGGACGCACCATTGAAGTTGAGGATCCGGAAGAAGGAGCGAGGATGACCATACTCGACGATCCGAGGCTTCCGCTTATACTCTCGATGCGGGATAATCCGCTGGAGATTGACTGGACGATGAAGTAGGGATGTCCTGATTTTATAATGCTACTACGAACAAAACGATTGAATGATTTTCTTGATTATCTCAAATAAATTTACGAACTTTGCAGAACTTAAATCTAATAATGAAAAATTTCAAGATACAAAATTGGCATCTTGAAGAATACCGATTGAAATGAAGAAATTTGTTATGGCTTTGTGCGCTACGGCGGCTCTTTGCGGCTGCAACAGTAAGGTGAGCGATGTGGATGCGCGTGTGGATGCTCTCTACGATAAGATGAGTCAGGAA
Organism: Muribaculaceae bacterium; assembly: GCA_029061225.1. GTDB lineage: Bacteria > Bacteroidota > Bacteroidia > Bacteroidales > Muribaculaceae > Lepagella. Next base: position 5,211 of record JAIDSM010000270.1, on the reverse strand, counting down.
GAGCGGATCATGCAGCTTCGCAGCTGCATGATGGATGAGCTTTTCGATGAGAACGGCAATCTCGACCCCGCAAAGTGCGATTCCTTAATCCCTAACGGCATGGGGCATTTCTGTCAGTTCGCAAGCCAGATTCCACTTGATCCGAATACACTCAGAGATAAGGTTGCGGCTGTGCAAGACTGGCTTATCCACAATACGCCGAACGGGATTCCGGCGCTCTTCCATGAGGAGGTGCTCTCCGGGGTCAATACCCTTGGCTCTACCATCTATCCCCAGCAGATAGGGCAGGCGTGCTCGTTCAACCCGGAACTCGCAAAGCTCAAGACACTCCAGACAGGCAACGCGCTACGGCAGATGGGCGGTGTCCTCTCCCTCTCCCCTATGGTCGACGTTTGCCGTGATCCATCATTCAACCGTCTTGAGGAATCCTACGGAGAGGACGATTATCTGTCGGCGGTTATGGGAGTGGCGTTCGTAGACGGTCTGCAACATGGTGACTTGAAGAAGGGCGTCGGTGCATGCTCTAAGCATTACCTCGGTTATGGAGGTGGAGGTGACGCAGACGAGAAGGAACTGATGGAGGAGATACTGCTTCCGCATGAGGCGATGATCCGTATGGCAAGCAGCAAGGCCGTGATGCCGGGTTATCATGCGGTAAAAGGCACGAATTGTGCCGCCAATGACTGGATTCTTCGCGATATACTCCGTGATTACGTAGGTTTCGACGGAATGGTGGTGAGCGACTACACTGCCATTGACCAGCTTCCCGGCAACGACAATACCCAGAGAGCCGCTATGGCAATCAACGGAGGCACGGATGTGGATTTCTGCAACGGCACTTGCTACGCCAATCTTCAGGAAGCTATTGACAAAGGACTCGTAAGTCAGGAGACATTCGAGAAAGCAGTAAAGAATGTGCTGAAATATAAGATGGAAGCCGGTCTTTTTGATAAGGATGCCTATTTCTACAGCAAGGAGGACATCAAGCTTGACACTCCCGAAGAGCGGCAGACAGCATATGACATCGCATCGCAGTCGGTGGTGCTTCTTGAAAACAACGGAGTGCTCCCTCTGAAGGATAATGAGAAGGTATTTGTCACCGGCCCCAACGCTAACTCAATGTGGGCGATGTGTGGCGACTATTCCTTCCCAAGCATGAACTATTTCTGGAAGATGAGGATGGACGAAGTGGATAATCCTCATATCGTGAAACTGTTGGAAGGTCTGAAATCGCGCAAGCCGGAGAATATCGAGATTTCCTATTCGCGTGGTTGCGACTGGACAGATACGATCGAGACGAAATTCAATAAATTCGGTGATGAACGTGCCTGGGAATATCGCACTCTTCATCGCAAAGTGGAATCAGGAGAAAAAGCAGACTGGAATGAGGCGATCAAGATGGCGAAGGAAGCGGATGTAATCGTAGCGGCCATGGGAGAAAACGTGATGCTCTGCGGTGAAAACCGCGACCGTCAGGGACTAACGCTGCCCGGACGTCAGGAGGAATATGTAAAGGCGTTGATAGCTACAGGTAAGCCTGTAGTGCTGGTGCTCTTCGGAGGTCGTGCTCAGGTGATTTCCGGAATCGCAGACAAGTGTGCCGCGATCATTCAGGCATGGTATCCTGGTGAAGAGGGTGGCAATGCGTTGGCTGATATCCTCTATGGCAAGGTATCTCCATCAGGAAAACTGTCTGTAAGCTATCCCAATATTGAAGTGTATGGTCCGCTCTGTTATCTATATTCTGCCGAGAAGGATCCGCGGGTGGCATGGGAATTCGGATATGGAAAGAGTTATACGACTTTTGAATACGCCAACCTTACAGTCAATCAAGATGCTTCCACTGCATCAGATGGCATTACTATAACCTTCGATGTCAAGAATACAGGCAAAGTGAAGGGTGACGAAATCGCACAGGTATATCTTTCGCCGGGAGAGGAGAATCAGAATATCCGTCCGATAAAGCTACAGGGATTCGCAAGGGTTTCGTTGGAACCGGGCGAGACAAAGAACGTGCAGGTGACGCTCTATCCGGACCAGTTCGGATATTATACCAATGAAGGTCAGCGCCAGTGGAACATCGATCCAGGGAAATACACTGTAAAGATAGGAGCCTCTTCGCAGGATATCCGTCTACAGGATGGAATCACGCTTAAAGGAGAGAAGATTACCAAGCCCATCCGCGACCAATACTTCTCGGCCGCCAAAGTGCAGTAAATACATACATCCTCGTGGTAGGGACGCACGGGCCGTGCGTCCTATTTTTATTGCAACTCGTTAGTACGCACACGCCATACATCCCTAATGGGTCATCGTATGACCTGCATGAAAGTCGGCACAAATTGTATACCGAGAATTGCAGCAATACGGAAGAAACTTGAAAGCTGGATATCTGCTTTCCCGCTCTCAACGCGGGCAATATAACTTTGTTCCCTCCCAAGTTTCTCGGCAACTTGTTTTTGAGTCAGTTTAAGTTCTTTCCTTCGCTCACGGAGCATATTGCCATAGAACCATGCAAGTGATCCCTCGTCAAATTGCTCACGACTCGGAGTTCCTGGAACACCATATTTCTCATCAAGTTCATCATTAAACGAAGTAAGTTCAGCCAATTTTTCGGGGTTCAGTTTTCTCATAATTCTAAGTTATGTAATATTCTTGTTGCTATTTCAATTTGTTTACGATAGTCTTTGTTATCTTTCTTAAGAAACCCATTAAGCAGAATAATATTCTTAGACTCTATAAAGTTGTCATGATCGATTGCGAATAGAACAGTTCTATATTCATTATTGCCAATAGACACACGCATTTCGTATAGATCGGTCTTTTCCAAGTGCTTGACAAATTTTGTCGAGACATTATAGACAGTTGCTATAACATTCATAACGTATTGGAATTTTGTCTGCACTTTTGCAGGCAAAGATTCATAGAACTCCAGAAATTCAGGCGTTCTAAGAATGGTACGTACATACTTACCTGTGGCCTCTACTGATTTCATAATGCAAAGATAACTAATTAGTGATAAATATGCAAATTTTAAATATATGAAATTATCTATTTAACACATTACTACTCCGGAGCTTATTTTCGAAGTTGCAACGAATTTTATATCGGTAGGGAGAAAAACAGAAAAAAGGTAGGGAGAAATATTGGAATGATCGGGAGAAAAACGAAGAATTTTTCAACCATTTCTTGATTATGTCGAAGTTTTTTCCGAACTTTGCAAAAAGATACTTCAAGATAAGACATTTAAATAAGACCTTAATGTGCAACGCCAAAGAATGCATCAGGATTATCACCGAAAATAAAGATCTCATCGAAAAGAGATATGGAGTTAAATCCATCACTCTCTTTGGATCAGTGGCACGCGGAGATAACCGTCAAGGAAGTGACATCGACCTGCTGGTTGATATGCCTCCTCGTTTTGTCTTGCTTTATGAGCTGAAGACTTTTCTTGAAGACATCCTTAAATCCTCCGTCGACATCATACGAAAACATTCGCATATGTCTCAGGCGTTCCTAAACCAAATTTCCCACGATGCTATCCAAATACTCTGATACAGATAATGACAGGGCTGTTCTCACGCTGCAATCCATATCTAAGACTATAGATACATTAATTGTATGATATCATAGCAACCAGATAGCACTCAATACCAGTCTCAATCTCTCATCTACTATCTTAATTCAACGGAAAGCCCCATTGCTGAGACCATGCGGTAGAATGTAGAAATCGAAGGAATAGTAAGTCCTCTTTCTACACGGGAAATATAACTTTTATCAGTTCCAATCTTGTTCGCAAGCTCAGATTGAGTCATACCAGACTCTTTACGAGCATCAAGCAGTATTTGCGCGTTATACTCCTCCCATGCTTGTTCTTCGGCCTTTCTTCGGCTTTCTGTGCCTGGAGCGCCAAAAGTACGATTCAGTTCTTCACTTACACTATATATCTGCATTTTTGTCTTCATAATATTCTTTCTTTAATCGTTTAGCTTTTGCAATCTCACTTCTTGGAGTCTTTTGCGTTTTCTTTCGGAATGCATTAAATAAAATCACAAGTTTCTCTCCATCGTAAATAAAGAATATTCTAAATTCATTACTTCCGTAATTCACACGAAATTCATAAATATCGTCATCTATGTATTTGATGAAGTGAGAGGGTATTCTTTCTGTTTCAGAAAATAGCAACAAGGCTCTACGTATCTTCATCTGCTCTTTCTCGCTGAGCTTATCCATGAAGTCACGATAGTAATCTTTATATGCTATTATTTCTCGTACCATTTAGCAAAATAAATAAAGTTGTACGATTATACAACGGCAATCTGTCATAAAAAGTTGTAGCTTTATACAACTTTTTTTTAACTATGGATTATTTGTTCATAAGTTTAATAATTAGGGTGTTTGATGTTCCTAAAAACATCCTTCAAAACACTTGAAAATTTAATAAAAACACGTGCTTAAAAATATTGATTTTTAACGCAAAAGAGTACATTGAAAATTTGGATATTTCATTGATTTTTAGTATATTTGTATTTTAATATTCAACTAATTAAGCAATGAAAAAGTCAGGTTCAAACACTCCAAAAGAAACTCCCGAGCAGGAGCCGAGACGTCTCCGTAAAGAGATATCGAAACTTAAATCACAGAAAGAGGCAGACAAGGCCAAGATAAAGGATCTTAAGAAAGAGCTCAAAAAAAAGACGTGCCGACAATAACTGTGACCGAAGAACAACGCAGGTTACTTTCGAGCCTGTTCCCGGGCATCGATTCTCTATTCAGATGATCATGCTTTGCGTGCTGCTCTATGTGCGGACAGGCTGCGGACTGCGGACGGTCATATCCATAATCGGGATATTTGAGGAGGTTCCTGGAGATCCCCTGGGGAAGCTTCCGTGCTACAACACCGTAGCCAACTGGGTCCGTAAGCTTGGACTCTCAGTCTATGAGGAAGATTTGCCCCAGGGTCGCAGGTATGCCCATATAATCGATGAAAACATCATGATCAACAAGGAGAAACTCCTTGTTGTGCTGGGTGCCCCTGCCGAGCATACCGGCATTCCACTAAATCATGCAGATGTCACAGTGTCTGGCATGCACATCGGGGAATGCTTCAAGCGAGAGGATGTCAAGGAGGCCATGGATAAAGTCTCAGAGAAAACAGGAGGTTCCCCAGAATACGGAATATCCGACGGTGCGCATAATCTTGTAGGCGGA
>JAIDSM010000027.1 GCA_029061225.1 Muribaculaceae bacterium | reverse complement strand
ACAATAAATCGTATCCCCTTAATCTCCAATAATTCGACAAGGAATTACTGCGGATTATCACAGGAGCACCGCATTCCTGCTGCTTCGAACTCCTTGCGGTAGGCGTCGTTAAACTCGTAGCGGTGACGATGACGCTCGCGGATATCGCTCTTGCCGTAGGCTTCAGCAACAAGGCTTCCGGGAGCGAGCCGGCAGTCATAGGCGCCAAGACGCATCGTGCCTCCCATGTCGGAGATATGTTTCTGTTCCTCCATCATGTCTATCACATTGTGCTTGGTCTGAGGATCCATCTCCACACTGTTGGCGTCGGCATAGCCGAGAACGTTGCGTGCGAATTCTATCACCATACATTGCATTCCAAGACATATGCCGAAGGTTGGAATGTCGTTTTCCCGACACCATTTCAAGGCCACGAACTTTCCTTCTATACCTCGATTCCCAAATCCCGGAGCTATGACCACGCCATCAAGGCCGTCCATCATTTCGGCTACATTTTCATCCGTTAGTTTCTCGCTGTGAATATACTTGAGCTTAAGCTTGTGATGGCAGTATGTGGCGGCCTGGAAAAGCGATTCGTTGATGGATTTGTAGGCATCCTGCAGCTCTACGTATTTGCCTACAAGTCCTATGGTCACCACTTTCTCCGCTGTATGTATCTTTTCCACAAAGTCGAGCCAAGGCTTCATGAGCGGTTCTCCGTATGTGGGCACATGCATCTTACGAAGCACGATCTCATCCATATTCTGGGAGTGGAGCATAAGAGGGACCTCATATATGCTTGGGCAGTCGAGCGACTGGATTACGGCGTCTTTGGCTACGTTGCAGAACTGTGCGATCTTGGCCCTCATTCCTTCCGGTATGTCATGCTCTGTGCGGAGCACAAGTATGTCCGGCTGGATGCCGAGTTGCTGAAGCTGCTTCACCGAGTGTTGGGTGGGTTTTGTCTTCAGTTCCTTGGCTGCATGGAGATATGGCACATAGGTGAGGTGTATGCATAGTGCGCTGTCTTCAAGTTCCCAGCGCAGCTGTCTCACGGCTTCGAGGAAGGGAAGGGATTCGATATCGCCAACGGTTCCACCTATTTCAGTGATGATGAAGTCGAACTTTCCGGTGTCGCCGAGAAGTTTGACGTTGCGCTTGATCTCATCCGTGATGTGCGGTATTATCTGCACGGTTTTGCCGAGATAGTCGCCGTGTCGCTCCTTTTCAATGACGTTCTTGTAGATTCGGCCTGTAGTCACATTATTGGCACGTGATGTCGGAACGTTGGTAAACCGCTCGTAGTGTCCTAAGTCAAGGTCTGCTTCATGACCGTCTTCCGTCACGTAGCATTCTCCATGTTCATAAGGATTGAGTGTGCCGGGATCGATGTTGATGTAAGGATCGAATTTCTGGATTGTGACCCGATAGCCGTGTGCGTTGAGCAGACAGGCGAGAGATGAGGATATGATGCCCTTTCCGAGTGAAGAGACCACGCCTCCCGTAACAAAAATGTACTTTGTCTCCATACTGATATGTATTAACCGGGATACAAAATTAATACTTTTTCGCGAGACTGCAAAATGAAGTTGTTTAGACTTATTTTTTTATTTGGAGAAAAGTGATTTATTAGCTAATTTTGCATTGACTAATAAAAATCCTCACCATGAGAAATATCATTCTTCTTACTCTTCTATCGTCGTTGCCCTTGACAGCCGGCGCCCGCACATACGATATCACATCCTATGGTGCTGTCAGTGATACCACCATTCTGTCGACTTCCGCAATCCAGCGTGCCATTGACGACTGCTCACGGGCCGGAGGCGGAAGGGTAGTGGTGCCATCCGGCGACTTCAAGACCGGGTCGGTCTTTCTGAAGAATAACGTACATCTCTATCTGGAAGAGGGAGCGACTCTATATGGAAGCACGGATATTAACGACTATACGCCGGTGACAAGCAGTTATGTTTCGTTGCGTACAGGTATTCCGACGATTCAGCTCATTTATGCCGATTCAGTGGAAAATGTCTCCATAACCGGTTTTGGAACAATAGACGGTCGTGGCAAGGCATTCCCGAAATTATCGTGGAACGACGAGGGTATCACGCGTCCGCACCTGTTGCGGATCATAAGAGGGAAGGATGTCAGGGTCGAAGGTATAACCTTGAAGAATTCCGGATGCTGGATGCAGCATTATCTCGCCTGCGACCGTCTACGGATAGACGGAATCACGGTTTTCAACCGAAACAACTACAACAACGATGCGCTTGACATCGACGGGTGTCATGATGTGACGGTCAGCAACATGATAGCGGATTCCGACGATGATGCCATTACGCTCAAGAGCACCTCGCCACGTCTGTGTGAGAATGTCGTGATCTCAAACTGTGTGGTCTCTTCCCACTGCAACGCCATAAAGCTCGGCACCGAAACCAACGGAGGATTCCGTAATATCATCATACGCGGAATAGCTGTCAAACCTTCCGCTGATCAGTCCACACAGTTTTTCGGATATGAGGGAGGCATAGGGCATTCCGCCATATCGCTCGAGATAGTGGATGGCGGCTCAATGAGTAACGTAGATATTTCAGATGTCTCTGTGCTCGGTACTGAGTCGCCGATCTTTATACGCCTCGCCAACCGTGCGCGACCCTATTCAAAAGAAAATCCTGTAGAAGGAATAGGAAGTATCAGCGGAGTGACTCTTCATGATATACGAATTGAAGAAGCCGGTCCGTCGGGTTCGTCCATCACAGGTCTGGCAGGATATCCCGTGAGCGACATCCTGCTGCACGACATCACGATCCGCCATGCAGGAGGACAGCTAGCCACGCCTGTCCCTACCGATGAAAAGGAAGCTGAATATCCGGAGTCGACAATGTGGGGCATATTGCCTGCGCAAGGTTTCTGGCTCAACCATGCCAGAGATATCACCTTCCGCAATGTCCGTGTCATCCCTGCTGCTCCCGACGCGCGTCCCGTCTATCTGATGAACGACTGCGAGAATATTACCACCGACTGACATTTACGCCATTAAGCCGGGGCGATATTAGATAGCGTCGTGCTTAGTTTCAACGTAAAAATGACTTATTGTCGAAGAAATATTTGCATATCTCGGATTTTTTTACTAATTTTGTGCCGTTTTTGAGGCGACTTAAATGTTGGCCGCGCTCAAAGCAGTGAAAAATAACCAATTAATAAATCAAACGTATGAATCGTTACGAAACCGTTTTCATTTTAACTCCCGTTTTGTCTGACGAACAGATGAAGGAAGCGGTAGAAAAGTTCAAAGGCGTATTGACAGCCAACGGCGCTACAATCGTCAATGAAGAGGAGTGGGGCCTCCGCAAACTCGCTTACCCCATCCAGAAGAAATCAACAGGCTTCTACTGCCTTCTCGAATTTGAGGGCGCTCCTACACTCGTGAAGCAGCTTGAAATCGCTTACCGCCGTGATGAGAAAGTGCTTCGATTCCTCACTTTCCGTCTCGACAAGTATGCAGCTGAGTATGCAGAAAAGCGTCGCAACCTGAGAGCAAACAAAGCAAGTGAAACCGCAGCAGCTCCGGCTGAAGCAGAAAACAAGGAGGCTTAATCATGGCAGCAAACAGCGAAATCCGTTATCTTACTCCTCTGACAGTAGACACCCGCAAGAAAAAATACTGCCGTTTCAAGAGAAGCGGTATCAAGTATATCGACTATAAGGATCCTGAGTTCCTCAAGAAGTTCCTCAACGAGCAGGGTAAGATCCTTCCCCGCCGTATCACGGGCACTTCACTGAAGTTCCAGCGTCGTGTGGCACAGGCCGTTAAGCGTGCACGCCACCTCGCTCTTCTTCCCTACGTGACAGACTTAATGAAATAATAACCGTCAAAACGAAAGCTATATATGAAACTTATTCTTAAAGAAAACGTAGTCGAACTCGGCTACAAGGACGATGTAGTTGAAGTGAAGGATGGTTATGGCCGTAACTATCTGATTCCGCAGGGAAAGGCTATCATCGCATCTGAAGCCAACCTCAAAGAACTTCAGGAGAACCTCCGCCAGCGCGCACACAAGATCGCTGCTATCCTTGCTGAGGCTCAGTCACAGGCAGACGCTCTTAAGGACGTAACTGTCACTATAGAGGCTAAGACAGGCCCCAACGGCGTGATTTACGGCAGCGTGGGCGCAGCGCATATAGCTGACGCTCTTGCTAAGCTCGGCCACGAAGTAGACCGCAAGCTCATCTCTCTCAAGAACCCCATCAAGCAGGTTGGAGAGTATGTTTGCACAGTGAAGTTCCACCGCGACGTGAATGCAGAAGTTCCTGTTGTAGTCGTGGCTGAAGCTACTGAAGAGTAATAGTTCGCTCAGAATTATCGTAATAAAAAAGTTTCATGCAGGCATCCTGCATGAAACTTTTTTTTGCGTATCCGGTTTTTTTTTGCTATCTTTGTGAGTTAAGAATCGGCAAAAGCGTGTTTTTTCGCGCCTTCGCTGATAGAGCATTGAATAATAATAAAATAGACAAGATATGAAATTCAACGTACACGGGAAGACGCTCCAGCAGCAGCTGGCGGCCGTAAGCAAGGTAGTAAACGCGAAAAACGCGCTTTCCATTCTTGACAACTTTCTCTTGGAAGTCAGGGAGGACTCCCTGCTGATAACCGGATCGGACCAGGAGACCGTCATGACTGCCCGTATGGAGATTACCAATCAGGGACTCGACGGAAAGATAGCCATAAATGCCAAAAGACTGATGGAAGTAGTGAAGGAGGTGTCAAATTTCCCACTTACCTTCGAGATTGAGGAGACAACCGGCGTCGTAGACCTTCTATTCCCCGGAGGACACTTCTCTTTCATGGGAGTCGATGCAGCGGAGTATCCACAGAGTTTTGACACTGATGAGTTCTCGGTTGAGATGACGATTCCTGCAGAAGTAGTGCAGAAGGGCCTTGACTACACTCTCTTTGCCATCAGTACAGAGACCATACGCCCGATGATGACAGGTGTTTTCTGGGATGTACACAACGATGACATTACTTTCGTTGGCTCGGACACTCACAAACTCGTAAGATACATCAATTCTTCTTATAAGCCCGAAAGAGAGACATCATTCATCCTTCCCGGAAAGCCGGCTGGTATATTGCGGTCTCTCATAGGCAAGGAAACAGAGTTTGTCAAGATCCGCAAGGATGATAAAAGCGCCATCTTCTCATTCGGAGATTTCCGTATGGGCTGCCGTTTCGTGAAGGGTGTCTATCCTAACTACAACCGTGTGATCCCTCGGGATAATCCAAACGAACTGACCGTAGACCGGCATGTACTGATGGCTGCGATGCGACGAGTATCGCTTTTTGCGAGCAAAGCATCCAGCCTTGTGAAGATGAGTATGGACGACAACGTGGTTGCCCTTGAGGCTCAGGATCTTGACTACTCGACGAAGGCTGACGAACGTATTGCCTGCTCTTATGAAGGAACGCCGCTTTCCATAGGATTCAACAGCGGATATATGATAGAGGTGCTCAACAATCTCCCGGGTGATCAAATTATTGTGAAACTGTCAGATCCCGGGCGCCCCGGCCTCTTCATGCCGTTTGAGCAGGAGGAAAATGAGAATATTGTGATGCTTCAGATGCCTATGCAGGTGATTGAATAACGAGATAAAACGTAGACCCATGCAACTGAATCTCATAAGACCGATAATATTTTTTGACCTGGAGACTACAGGCACAAGTGTAACCTCCGACAGAATAGTTGAGATTTCCCTCATTAAAGTGTTTCCTGACGGACACACGGAGGAAAAGACTCGAAGGATCAACCCGGAACGTCACATACCGGAGGAAAGCACCGCGATACATCACATCACCGACGAAGACGTGAAAGACGCGCCGACATTCCGCCAGATTGCCAAATCTCTTCATGAACTTTTCGACGACAGTGATATCGCAGGATTCAATTCCAACAAATTTGATGTTCCGTTGCTGATTGAGGAGTTCGGTCGTGCAGGTCTATCATTCGACGTTTCTGGTAGAAACTTCGTAGATGTTCAGGGTATCTTTCACAAGATGGAGCAGAGGACTCTCGTGGCTGCATACCGTTTCTACTGCGGTAAGGATCTCAACGACGCCCATTCGGCTTCCGCCGACACAAGAGCTACATACGAGGTGCTTCTCAGTCAGCTCGACCGTTATCCCGAACTTAAAAACGACGTGCAGGCGCTTGCAGAGTTCTCGAGCGGTGGCCGTAACGTCGATCTCGCAGGCCGAATGATATATGACGACAACCATGAGCCTATATTCAATTTCGGCAAGAATAAGGGAAAAAAAGTAAAGGATGTGGTTCGCCATGAGCCAGGATTCATACAATGGATCATGCAGGGAGATTTCCCGAAAGAGACGAAAGACCAGCTGAGACGGTTGCAGTATGAATACACTAAGCGTCGCTGAACATGCAGACCTTGAAGGGAAAACATATTGTGCTGGGTATCTCCGGAGGTATCGCGGCATATAAAAGCGCCTATCTTCTTCGTCTTTTCATCAAGGCCGGAGCGGAAGTGCAAGTCGTCATTACTCCTAACGGCAAGGAATTCATCACGCCGGCTACACTGTCGGCCTTGAGCGGAAAACCCGTTGTCTCAGAGTTCTTCGCAGCAAACACAGGAGAATGGCATTCTCACGTAGATCTCGGGCTTTGGTCGGATTTGATGGTGATAGCTCCGGCGACAGCCTCCACGATCGGTAAAATGGCCAATGGCGTTGCCGACAACATGCTGATTACCACCTATCTTTCAGCTAAAAGCCCTGTGATGGTCGCTCCGGCTATGGATCTCGATATGTGGGCACATCCATCGACCCAGAGGAATATTCGGACGTTGGAGCAAGACGGTGTTGAGATCATTCAGCCGGGATCAGGAGAACTGGCAAGCCATCTTACCGGGAAAGGAAGAATGGAGGAGCCGGAAGAAATACTACGTAGAGTGGAATGTTTCTTTTCGCGTCGTGAGTCGCTAAGAGGCAAGAGGATTCTCGTGACAGCGGGTCCCACATACGAGGATATAGATCCGGTGCGTTTTATCGGCAACTATTCAAGCGGCAAGATGGGCTTTGCTATCGCTGAAGAGGCGGCTCAAAGGGGAGCCCTCGTCACACTCGTGACCGGTCCTGTCAGCATTGAGACATCAAATCCTAATATTGAACGTGTGGATGTCAGGAGTGCCCGGCAGATGATGGAAGCTGCCGAAAAGGCATTTGAAGACTGCGATGCCGCCATTCTCTCAGCCGCCGTGGCCGACTATACGCCGGAATTTCGTCACGACACGAAACTCAAACGTGAGAATACGGACGGACTTGAGCTGAGACTCGTGAAAAATCCCGATATTGCTGCAGGTCTCGGAGAGCGTAAAGGAGACAGGATACTTGTCGGATTCGCCCTTGAGACAGACCATGAGCATGACAACGCAATAGCAAAGATGCGGCGGAAAGGACTTGACATGATAGTGCTCAATTCCCTGCGCAATCCTTTGGCCGGATTTAATAAAGATACCAACCAGGTGACCGTAATCAGAAATGACGGAAAGGAGACGGAATATCCTGCAAAGGAAAAGAAAGAGGTAGCCGTCGATATCCTCGACCAGTTAGAGGATATGATGGCATCCGAAAGATAAATTGAAATGAAATTGAAGAGCATTGTCAAATATGTGTTGGGCGCGGCGGGAATAATGGTTTCCTCCGGAGCCGCCGCGCAGGAACTCAACTGCCAGGTGGAAGTCAACGCCCAGAAGATCGAAGGAGGTTCGAAATCAGTATTCCAGACGCTTCAGGAGGCGATGACAGAATATATGAACGAGACACGCTTCTCCAACGCGACCTTCTCAAACAACGAAAAGATTGACTGCCGCCTGTATCTGACAGTCAGTGAATACACTGACGACAGAATTACGGGCGACCTTCAGGTGCAACTGTCGCGACCTGTCTACAACTCGACTTACACCACTACGCTTTTCAATTTCAAGGACAATAGAATAAGTTTTGAATACAGGGAAGGCGAGCCTCTGGTATTCAACGCTACAACCATCGACAATAACCTCACCGCCATCCTTAACTACTATGCCTATTTGTTTCTCGCGCTTGACTTCGACAGCTTCTCTCCGAATGGCGGCGATCCTTATTATGAGAGAGCAGCGACGATAGTGCAGGCGGCCCAGAGCCTTGGAGAAATCGGATGGAAGGCTTTTGAAGACCCAAAGAACAGGAGCGGGGTGCTGACATCCTTCACGTCGCCGGCCACTTCTTCCTACCGGAAAATGCTTTATGACTATCATAGGAAAGGTCTTGACGAAATGGTGACTTCTCCCGACAAAGGGAGGGCTTCGATCACATCTTCGCTCAGCGCAATTGAAGACATTTATAAGGCTGATGCCATGTCGGCCGCATTGTCCGTATTCCGCGACTCTAAAATGGACGAACTCGTCAATGTGTATTCAAAGGCTCCTCAGACTGAACGCGAGATGGTCTATAAACTTCTGCAGCCAATATACCCGGCGGAAAACGAGCGTCTCAATAAAATAAGGAAAGGAGACGAGAACAATTAATTGAAAAGAAGAGAAGATGATCAGGCAACTTTCAATATTCAACTACGCCCTCATTGATAAAGTGGAGCTCACCCTCAGCGAGGGTCTGACCATCCTGACCGGCGAGACGGGTGCCGGAAAATCAGTCATGATGGGAGCCATTTCACTCCTCATGGGAGAGAGGGCTGACAGTAAGGTCCTTGCCAACAGGACAGGCAAAGCCATCGTAGAGGGGGTGTTCGATTCTGTGGCGCCGTCGCTGAAGGAAATATTCGATGACAATGATCTTGACTGGAACGATGGGCAGATCATAGTGAGACGGGAAATTTCCGCCAACGGAAGGAGCCGCGCATTTATCAACGACTCGCCGGTCACACTTCCGCTTCTCACTGATGTGGCCGGAGGCCTCGTAGATATTCATTCCCAGCATTCCAACCGTCTTCTCTCCCGACCGGAATATCAGCTCAGCATAATTGACTCCATAGCGGACAATGCCGACTTGCTCGCCGACTATAAGAAGGATTTCGCAAAGTTCGCAGGACTTAGAAACAGGATAAAGAAACTTCGTGAAGCTATAGAGCGAAGCCGCGAAAGCAGGGAACTCCGGGCTTTCCAGCTTGAACAGCTCGCTAAAATCAATCCTAAGAAAGGAGAGCTTGAGGAAGTGGAGAAAGTCTACGACATCCTCTCTGACGCAGACGATCTGAGAAGCCGGATAAATCAGGCTGCCTATCTTCTATCCGTCGGAGAAAACAGCGCTATATCGTTGATCGGGGATGCCGGCTCAGGAATCGACGGAATCGACTTCAAGCTTTTCGAAGGCGACGATGATGCTGCTCAGCCCGGCATTATGGAAAGGCTTAGAAACGTCTACATAGAACTGAAGGATATCGGCGACACACTGTCAAGAATTGCTTCCGGTATAGAAGCCGATCCTGAGAGACTCGCTAAGGCTGACTCCCGCATGAAGGAACTTTATGAAGCTGTGAAAAGATTTAAAGTTGCGGATTATGAAGCATTGGTAGATCTGTATTCCTCTCTCAAGGCAGAATACGGAGGCGGATCGGAAAACATCGGCGAACTAAACGCCCTCGAGGCAGAGGCAAGGCGACTGGGAGATACGCTGAAGGCTAAAGCTGAGGAAATCAGTCAATCAAGAGAAGTAGCCGCACGGAGATTCGAGGAGATACTTACTGAAGACGCACGTCCTCTCGGCTTGAAAAATCTTAGGTTCAGCGTCAGCCTCTCAAAAGGAAAACTTACTCCTGATGGAAAGGACACCGTAGAGTTCCTGTGCGCGTTCAACAAGAATCAGGCTTTGATGCCTCTTGCGCAGACTGCTTCCGGAGGTGAGATGGCGCGTCTTACGCTTTGTATCAAGGCGATTACTGCCAATAAGCTAAAACTACCGACTGTAATATTCGATGAAATAGACACAGGTGTCTCTGGCGACATAGCCGACAGAATGGGATCGATGATGGCTGATATAGCGGCCGGAATGCAGGTGTTCGCTATCACTCACCTTCCACAGGTAGCTGTAAAGGGAAGATCTCACCTTCTTGTCTATAAACATGACGAAGGGGAGCGTACGGTGAGCCATGTCAAGACGCTCGACAGTGAAGAGAGGGTCAGGGAAATCGCACGAATGCTTTCCGGCAAGCAGATCAACGACGCTGCGCTCACCAATGCACGTGTGCTTTTAGAAGGATAGAATACCATAGAAGAAAAGATCAACATGGAGAAGAGTGATTATATTTTCGGCCTCAGAGCCATTATCGAAGCTATCGAAGCAGGTAAGGATATCGACAAGATTCTTGTCAAGACGGATATAAATGGTGACCTGGCAAGAGAGCTGCTTGGAAAAGCAAAGGCATACGGTATCCTTGTGAGGCGCGTGCCTCAGGAAAAGCTCAATCGCATCACTATGAAAAACCATCAGGGTGCGATTGCGATCCTTGCCGCAGTCCCTTACCACAAACTCGACAATATCATTCCCAAACTTTATGAAGAGGGAAAGACTCCTCTGATGGTGGTCCTCGACGGTGTGACTGATATACGCAATTTCGGAGCTATAGCACGCACGGCTTGCTGCGCCGGAGTGGACGCCATAGTCATTCCTTCTCATAATTCAGTATCAATCACCGCAGACGCGATTAAGACTTCGGCCGGAGCTCTTTTCCATATTCCGGTCTGTAGGGAAAAGCGTACTCTCGATGCTGTAAGACAGTTGAAGGATAGCGGCTACAAGATAGTCGCAGCTACTGAAAAAGGAGCCCGCAACTACACTACCGTTGACTTTAAGGTTCCTGTCGCTATAGTGATGGGGGCGGAGGAAACGGGTATTTCGGATGAAGTGCTCCGGATAGCCGATGATCTTGCTGCCATTCCTATCTTAGGAGAGATAGGAAGTCTCAATGTCTCTGTGGCGGCCGGAGTGATGATGTATGAGGCGGTGAGGCAGAGAAATGCTGAGTAAGGAATTTTTTCCTGAATTTTGACCTTATATTTTGGAAAAACCGGAGGAAAATATTAACTTTGCAACTTATTTGAAATGCTCCCCGGCTCGAGTGTCGGTAAGCTTGATTTTATAAATCAGTCATTTATGATCAATAGAGTTCTCATTAGGATTAAAGTGGTACAGCTGCTTTATTCGTATTTTCTTGTGCAAAACAACTTTACGGTGCAGTCTGTCCCGGCCGCACCTACAAAGGAAAAGCGTTTTGCCTACACACTCTATCTCGACTACCTGTATCTGATGATAGATATAGCTGAGT
>JAIDSM010000269.1:11600-29587 GCA_029061225.1 Muribaculaceae bacterium | reverse complement strand
CTTAATCATATGCTAAAATAACAACCTCCCTGACCCCCCCTTAACTCTTAAAACTTAACCCTTAACTCTTAACCCTTAACCCTTAATTAGCGAAATCCACCGCGATGCCTATCTGGAAACGCCGGGGATTGATAGGGTAGTGGGGCAGAGAAAACTCATTGTAAACGCTTCCGAAAAGTCCTTGGTTGACATGACTCATCATCACGTAGAATCGGCAGCGATAAAGCCTGAGGTTGACGTATGCGTTGCAGAATGGATATCCCCCGAGCGACGTCTCCTGCTGATTGCAGAAGGTCATGGTGGCCGGCTGGTAGGTCAGCCCCTTGTATTTGGTATAGAAATCGCAGTCAACTCCGGCCTGCACGTGAAGCACCTTGAAGAGCCGCGCCTGGATAAACAGGTTGCTGTAGATGCTGAGTTGCGGTAGAGGCACGATATTCTGGTCGGAAGATACCTGCCAGGTCACACGGTTGTTCCAGTTCAGGATACCCACCTTGAAGTCCTGCTGCAGTCCTACCGACATTATCTGGACGTTTCCGCCATGCTGATAGGGAAGGAAATCATTGCCAAAGTATATACGGTTCTGTATGTTCTCCACATCTATCATGGCCCTTGTCCTTGTCCAGGGGATCTCAAGGCTGCCTCCGAATTTCACACTCCGTGTCTTGCCGAAATCCTTGCTCCATATGAAGTGGTTGGAGACATAATTTTTCGTAAGCCAGTCGGGTGTGTTGTTGTGGAATCCACCGTGAGCCTCGATGCTGACGGTATCCCCGAAGAGCGGTATGTTGGTCAGGATCTGTCCGTTTAGGTCAAGGTCGCCCGCAGCGTCGCCGCTCAGTCCAAACCGCACGTCGGCATTGTAGCGGAGTATTGATCCCTGAGCTTTCTCTATACGTCCTCCTACGAAAAGAAAGTTCTGGTTGTGTTTTGGCGCGGGAATAAAGGCTGGAAGAGAGTTGGCTTCCTCCGGCTTGTTATCTGAAGGCTGATCTTCGTTGCCGGTGTTATCTCCACCGGTGTTATCTCCATCTGATGGTATCTCATATCCTGCGTTAGGCAAAGTGAATTGATTGAGCTGATAGGTTGCATAGGCTGAAAGCCCGAATTTCATCCATTTCTTGAATCCCTCAATGAGATATATGCCTATGGTGTTGCTGAAGGTGTTGAGCTTGGAGTTGTCGTAGGTCTGGTTTTTGTCGAAATATGTGCTGCTCCAGAAACTGTTGCTTACGCTTTTCTCATTGAATTCATGCCTGTAGTGCCGGTAATCGAAACTATAGAGAATCTTCATCACAGGGATATAGATGTCTCTCGTAAGAGTATCGTTGACCTGCTCCTCGCTCCAATATCCGATCTTATAGGCATGGTTCATGTAGAACTCTGCTCCGTTAAGGATGTTTTTGGCCGATGTAAGTTGGGTGGGGATACTCTTGGACTGCACCGACGTTACTCCTCCTTGCACAGCTGCCGGATCGGTGATGTATCGGTCATCCGTGATGCCGCCGTTCTCCAGGTTCTGGTGCGCATATTGCTGATAGAAGGTCTGGAGCTCATATCTGTCGCCGAAATAATAGCATGACAGACCGAAGTTGAAGTTCTTGGCAGCCTGATAGTTGTAGCATCCTTTGGAGTGCAGGTAGTCTATGAATCCTCCGATACCTATACGGCGGTTGACGTTGCCCGCGAAGTCGGCTTGCAGACGGTCCTGATGGTTTTCAGAGCTTCCGCAGTAATTATACTGCAGGATAGTGGTGGGTATGTATGTGTTGTGGAATTTCTGCTTCGCAAAGCTTGGCATCCAGAATCCGAGGGCATCGTAGAAAAGGAATCCGCTTGGCTTTTCTTTCTCAAACCAAAGTAAGTTGGTCCCGGGCGATCCGAGGTTGCCGGTGGTCGCCCATGCGTCGCTTGCCATGGTCGGTATGCTGCGCCGCTGATAGTTATATTGGGCGGTATCTACTGGCGCCGGAATATGAAATCCTAATGGATATGTCAGAGTCCAGGCGGAAGGTTCCTTTACAGTCTCAAATGGTTCTCCCTCACCCGGCATTGATTTAGGATTCCAGTCTCGGTCTCCTTGCGCGAAGGCCGTTATGATGCTGAATGAGAATAAAAATATAAGGCAGCATGCACGGACAGCTGAGCCCATGATGCCATGTGAGGTCGGATATGATAAGCGTTCAATGCGTTTCATCCTGCAAATTTAATAAATTTATTTCAGTTAAAGCGCAAGAATATAAAGAAAACGCTGATGAATTATTAATTCATCAGCAAAATAGCTTGGTTTTAGAAGCGATATTGGAGAGAGACGATGATGGAGCGGGGACGTATGCCGAAGATGTGCTCCGACCGTGACATGGTTCCGTATGTCACATACTCATATCTGCGCCTGTTCAGCAGATTTGTGGCGGTAAACGACAGCCTTATCCGAGTGCTTATCCTCCATACGGCAGACGCATCCAGAAGTGTCAGGCTGGCGGTATGCCCTTCCGGAAACCTTGTAAGAAAGTGCTCGGCACCTAAAGTGAAGTGTATGATGTCATTCGGTGAAATGGTCATGAAGACGTTTTGGTGTAATGAATTGGATGTGTTCTTCTCATCCGCTATGCGGAGATTGGAGAAGCCGTATTCGGCCTCATAGTTAGCCGAGAGCCATCTCATGATACTGCCCTTGAAATAAAGTTTCACTCCGGCTGAAACCTGCCTGTATGGTATCACTTCGTCATTTCGCATCGAAGAGGCAGAAGAGACACTGGCGTTCGCATCCAGTCCGATTACCATCTTGCTGTGTCCCAGACCCTTGCTGATTCCTCCTTTTAGATGCCATGTTTCGCTGTTCGATATCTTGTCTGAATACGTTGAGATGATGAAGTCCCCAATGAACTTTTGATTTGTCATTATCGAGTTCCGGTGGTGACTGTAACCTCCTGAAAGATTAAAAAACATCGACTTTATGGGATTTCTGTATCTATAGGATAGTGAAGCTCCGAAATCATGCGAGTATTTGTCAGGATTTTGAGCTATTAGTATATTCCGGTAATCGGATAGAATCGGGACATTGATGTTAAGAAACGGCTGCGGCGAACTAAGGCCGTACGAAATTGATCCGGATAGTTCTGATTTGGATGTAAGCTGTCTTCGGATGCTGTATCGTGGTGAGATGTTGATATAATCATGTTGTCCTGCAATTGCATAGTGCAGCCATTTGACCGGTACGCTCAGAGACACCCTCCATCCGTTGCGGTCATAGTCTGTCTGAGGTGTGGCATAAAGAATCGACAGAAAGGCGCTCTGCGTACATTGGTTGTCAAACTCTCCGAGCCCGCTCAGACCTGTATTCATTCGGTGATAGTCCAGATCTGCCCCTGCCGTCAGATAGAATTTCCAGAAACGTGTCCGTTTCCCAAGACGTGTCTCTGTGGTGCTTCTGACATCAGTTGTCCCTAAGCTTTGCAAAGCGTTTTCTTCGCCTGAAACGATAAGTCGCGCCGGACGATAGCCTACGGTATTTCGAGATGTCAGCGTAAAGAGTTTCTTTTCGTTACGTTTTACGAGCTTCAGATCGTTCTCAGCGCGATAGCTCTTTCTGTCTACGTGCTGAGAAAGATCATACGATCCTGTTATTTTTGAGTTGGATCGGTCGATTACGCCCGATAATGTCAGTTGGTCTTTGAGGTAGTAACCGCGCTTGTTTGTCTCGCTGTTGAATTGCACCGACATATTGTGACTTTGCGTGCGTTGGGCATTATTCTGGATGAATGTGGGTATCTGAGTACTGAAATAGTCGGTCGTGACTCCCGAACTATAGTCAAGTCTATCCCCCATATAGTTCAGTTTAAGACGCATGGATGTGTCGCCCGACTTCCAGGCGGTAATGGCGTTTGCAAGCCACGATAGATTGTCTCTGATCCGTTTTTCCGTCAGTGGTGCCCTGATCATGTCTCCTGTGATATATTCGGGCCATAATGAAGGATTATATCCCCATGAGAACATTTCTCCGAAACCATGGTCCCGTATCTCATTTGCGGGATTCCATCCCGTGTTGTCTGCCTTGAATGTAAACATATTCTGAATCTTGCGGGCTATCCGCATTGCAAACAGGGAACCATCGTATAGAAGCGGCTGAACTCCGGCGGAAGCATTTGCTACGCCTACCCATCTGCTTCTGGCATCCTCCTTAAGCTTCAGGTTGATGCCCGCTTCTTCCGGAAACTCAATGCCTTCGAGTGCCTTGATGGGCTGATGGTTTTCCATTATCTCTACCGATTTCACATCCTTATGCGATATGTTTTCGGTAGCGAGTCCATATTGACCTCCGATAAAGTCGTTACCGTCAAGATAGAACTTGTTGATGGGTTTGCCCTGATACTCTATGGTGCCGTCTTCCTTCACCTTGATTCCGGGAAGACGCTTGATTACATCTATGATGGCGTTGTCTTTGGCGTTGGCGTATCGGGCCACGTTGAATACGAGTGTATCGCCTCTTGCGTATATATCAGGAGCCTCCACAATCACATCGTTGAGTCGTGTGGCTTTCTGATTTAGACGGATCTCTGATATGCCGGAAGTCGCAGGCAAAGTCAATGCCTCATATCCGATGCTCCTGAAAGATATGGAATCCACGCTTTCCATTGTCTTTAGCCTGAAACTCCCTTCTCGGTCTGTCGATGTGAAACCTGATTTAGCCTTTACTATCGCCCCGGCAATAGGCTCGCCGGTCTCGGCATCCTTGACAATGCCTCGTAGTTCACACATTTCTTCGGCGATCGCTGTCTGCAGACCGAATATGATGCACAGCACCAAGTGACTGATTCCTTTCATTTCCTCCAGTCAGTCTCAATGAAGTCATATGATAGTTCTATCGGATCGTATGCGTCAAGGGCCGGATTTCCTGCTTCGTCAGTGACGGTGATGTGTATTCCGGCGGTTGATTCGGCATACGCATATGGATTGATCTCGTAGCGGTGTTTAGTGTCATAGTAGTCTCTTCGGTCTACTTTATTGAAAGGTACTTTATAGATTGTGATCGGACGTTCGGCGTTAGACTTTATTCCGATACATTCGAAAGTGTATTGTCCGTTCTCGTCTGAGGCCTTCATTATCAGACCCGGTAGCCCGTGCAGCTTCCATGGTCCTTCTGCAATTGGTATGTCCTCGGTGTAGAATGCTGTCCATTCCCGACCCCGGAAATTGCACTTTGCGCTCTGACAAACATAGCCGAGTACGTTAGTTACTGAATCCGTAAGCTCCCATTCTAAGTTAGGAATATCCTCTTCATAGCGAAACCAGTCCATGCAGATCTTTTCAGTATGTGTGAGTTTCCCTGCAGGATAGTTCTTGTAGATAGTCATGAACTCTCCGTTGTTGAGTCTCCCTTCGCTGGCTGCCTTATAAAGCTGCTCATTTGAACTGCGCATTACTATAGAGTCGATGGTCAGGTTCTTAAAGCTGGAGAATTTTGAGAGCCCGTTTGGCGCTATCTGGAGAAGCATGTCGTCGCTTGTGTAGTTTTCTTCCAGCCTTCCGGTCGTGTCGATGCAGCAACGGTAGTCATAGACGAACTCCATTGTCTCATTTGCAATCATCTCTGTTTCCGGCACTGAGTTCTGGGCGATGCTGAGGGTGCGACGTATTGCCTTGCTTGATGCTATTGCCGCCGTCATGCAGATGGCTGTCAAGATTAAAAGTGTTTTTTTCATGTCTGTTCTATTTAAATTGTTACTGATTCAAGTTGCGCACCGCAAAATTACATCATTGCGCCTCTTCATGAAGAAAATAATCATTACTCAAAAATTATGGAATTATTACTGAATTATTACTCCGATAAAATCTCACTTTGTAAAATGATGTGTTGTGAAGTATTTTTTAGTAATTTTGCCATATGGAAAAAAGAATAAAGACCCTCTATCTCATTACCATTGCAGCTATACTTGCATTTCTCGCTATGCAGGTATACTGGCTTTACGGACGCTATGTTTTCTCTTTAGATGAATACGGCAGAAACCTCTCGAGCAGGATTATGGAAAGTGTGGATCTTTACAATGGTTTTAGAGACTCTGGAAAAAACATATTGGATAGTAGCGACAGTGCCGGGCAGAAAATGATGTTCCCGATCATATCTTTAAGCATATCAAGGGGAGACACGATCCGGACGGCTCGCCGAGTAAGTATATACACCTATTCTTATCATAGGGTCCTGGGGGTGGATACAACTGTCCCATTGACTAAGGAAATGAGGGCAAAAGCTTTGGATCATGTCTATGCCAATAACAACTATAACACTTCTATGGCGTATGATTCAGTGCATTATGACGCTTCCAAGGCCAAAGATGAGAATGAGACATGGACAGCTGCGCACAATGTCGTTATAGCGAAAGACAGGCCTTTCACTAAGGAAGGAATTGATTCAGTACTGCGGAAGAATGGTATAAAGGCCGATATCATTGTTTCCAAGGTTGACAGTATGGTATGGAATAAAAGTGTCCGGAATCTCGGAAGTTTGTGGAGACCGGAGTTATACGTTATGGTCCCATTTTCTCAGCTTGAAGGCAGGATCGTGGAGATAACGTGCCGGATTAATCCATATGATGTGGTGCCGATGATGTGGCCTACGCTTGTTGTCGTCTTGCTCATAACCGTGCTGCTGATCATATGTCTTATTCTTCAGTTCAGCACGATATTGAAGCTTTCGAGGCTTGACAGGATGAGAAATAGTTTCATCACTACCATGATCCATGAGTTGAAGCGTCCTATTTCAACCCTCAAGATGTGTGTCTCGGGCATTGAGAACAATCGTATGATGGAAGACCCTGAAACCAAGAGGGAGCTTATGCGGGAGACAAGAAATTCCTTAGACAATCTCTCGGCCTATTTCTCAAAGCTCCGTGACATTACCTTCAATGATGTCGAACAGATTCCTCTCAATATCCGGTCAGTCAATCTCCGTGGATTATTTAGTGAAGTGACTTCCGCCATGGTGGTTCCGGCTGATAAAGAGGTGGACATTGTAAATGATATTGACTCTGCTCTTGAGGTTTCAGCTGATCAGACACATCTCGTGAATATTGTTGGCAATCTCATCGAAAATGCAGTGAAATATTCCGGTCGCTATGTTGAGATAAAGGCTGAGTCCTCAGAAATTAATGGAATTGTTCATCTACGTATCAGTGATACCGGAAACGGTATTTCTTCGGGCGATCTCCGGCATATTTTCAAGCGATTTTATCGGGGAAGGGCCGCTGGTGGAGATCAGCCCGGTATGGGACTTGGCCTTGCATACGTAAAACTGCTCGTAGAAGCTCACGGAGGTGATATAACTGTGGATAGCAAGGAAGGGGAAGGAACATGTTTCACGATAAAGTTGCCGCAATGATGAAGAAGATAAAGGTGTTGTTGGTCGATGATGACATTAAGAATTCCTTGCTCCTTCGCCGTTTCATAGAGGCGGAGGGGTATGAGGTTATGTATGCAAACAATGGCAGGGTAGGACTCGAAATATATAACGCCGACCATCCGGATCTTATCCTTCTCGACATAAACATGCCCGAACTCGACGGTTTCGAATTGGCCCGTATCATCAGGAAAGCCGACAGGAAGGTGGTGATATTCTTTCTGACAGACCGTACGGATAAGGTCGACCGTCTCCATGGCTTTTCACTTAAAGGAAATGACTATATTCCAAAACCTTTCTATCCAGAGGAACTGATAGCTCGGATTCATGAGCGTTTCGACAGTCTCACTGTTGAGCAGGATGTCGAGTACATGATCGGCGACACACTGTTCCGCCCCAACCTTTCGTCTCTTACATATGGCGGCGAGACTCACTCCCTTTCGGTTCGACAGACCGAGATCCTTCAGATGCTTGCCGATAACATCGGGCGCCTTGTGGAGCGTGATGAGATTTTGGAAAGGATATGGGGTGTAGCAAGCTATTCGAATTCGCTCGCCCTCAACGTGCAGATCTCCTATATACGCCGCCTGCTCGCCGATCCCTCGATTTCGATAATCTCGATTAAGAAAAAAGGCTATATCCTCTCGGTTGAAAAATAATCTACTTATCAGGTTGTTTAAAATACGGCATGGCGAAAAACAACTTGCACTATGCTTTGTTTCTTCATTAGGGTTACATCTCGTCTATATTTCAATATCCGACAAAACCAGATCAATATGAAGAAGAAATACGTTTTGCTCCTGCTTCTGGCAGTATTGCTCTCATCGTTCTCCGCTTCGGCTCAGCTCCGCTATGGATTCCGTCTCGGTGGAGACTTTTCAAAGGCATCACTCAGCGGTGCGCCGGGATTGTCTATGAAAAACGGCAGCGGATTCAGCGGCGGTCTGCTGCTGGAGTATCAGATGGAGAACTGCGGTTTTGCTCCTGATATTGCCGTGCTGTATACGAGATATAGCTCACGCCTCATAGACGAGGTTTCAGGGCCTGCAAAGCTGGGCCGAAACTTCATCGAAGTGCCTTTGCATCTTAAATATAAGTTCTATCTTTCATCCACCAACAATCTTGTCGCTCCGATGGTCTATACCGGTCCGTCACTTCTCGTGCGCCTCGGAAAGGCCAATCCCGAGCAGCTCGCTACTAAATCGCTGCAACCTGGTTGGGACTTAGGCATTGGCTTAGACATCATCAACTTCATCCAGCTTTCGGCAGGCTACCGCTTCGGCCTCGGCAACGCCGTGGGCCATACCGCAATCCCTGGGACCTGCCTGCACACCAACGGCTGGAACGTCTCCGCCAACATCATTTTCGATTTCTGATTAACCGATGATATATTTGCTGCCGGGAATCTTCGAGATGATCCATGTAATAATAATGTTGCACATGCACCAATAATGATAGTCGTTTCCTTCCGCCCCCTCGTCTTTCTCCTGAGCGTGAAGCACAGATTATCTGCGTACTCCGGCTGATGCGCAGCAGGCCGCAATTATTGCGGGCTCGCAAAAACAATGTCGCGAAGTTCATAAAATCCTGAAACTCTGCCTCTTTGCGCCTTTGCGTGATAATAAAAAGAGCATGCGGAGGTTCAGTAAATGGTGATATAATTTATCTGCCTATAGAATAGTCATGGAATAGAAAATAAACCTTGCTGCATCTCAACCGTCATAATAAGAAAAGGCATTATGAAAAAACTGTTCTTATCGACATTTTTGCTTTTCTGCTCTATAATCGGCGGCTTATCTGCACACGAGCGGCATGAAGGCCACCGGTCTCATGACGCATATGAACATGACGCCCGTCATCGTCATTCACCTTACTTTGTTTCTGACAACAGTGTTTTCTTCGAAGGCCATGAATTGAAAGGGGCTTCCGCTTCCGGCTTCAAGATACTCAAGGACGGATATGCAAAGAATGTTTGGAATGTCTATTACTTAGGCCGCGTCATCAACGATGCGGCGAGCAACTCTTTTAAAGCTCTTGGATACGGCTACGCCAAAGACACCTGGAATGTATATTACAATGGCGTAAAGATTCCAGACGCTTCCAGCAACAGTTTTACCATTCTGCACGATTGGTACGCCAAAGACACATGGAACGTATATTACGACGGACATAAGATTTCCGATGCATCACCCGGCAGTTTCAAGGTGCTCCGGGACGGTTATGCCAAAGATACCTGGAATGTCTATTTCGATGGTAGGAAGATAGAGGGAGCTGCCCCTGACAGCTTCAAGGTACTCCGTGACGGCTATGCCGAAGACACCTGGAACACCTATTATCACGGCAAGGAAACTGATTGATGAGATTGCTTTAAAAAGGGGACTCAATGCTGTATCTTCATCAACAATACTCTATAGGATATGACTGCCAAGGAATATAAAAAAGCTCTTGTCGCTGCAAGACGTGAGGCTAACCATCAATACGGTTTTCACCAAAGCGCTTTCATCAACTATATGGAGAAAGCCGGCTATTTCTTCTGTATCTATTTTTTTCCTGAAAAAGCTGTCCTTACTGTAAAACCTATCTATGCCGACGACCTTTGGTGGGAAATCTGGCATACCCCGAATAATATGAATCATTCCAGGAGTCTGCGTGGTAGGGGGATTTATTCTGTTCCTGCGCAGACACTGACATCATATATATTGCCTGACAGGCATAGTAGCTGTTCATTCGAGTGTCTATGTGCGAAGATCGACTCTATCTTCAGAAAGGCTATCGATGAGATAGACAGGTTTCTTATTGACAATCCCTTCCCGGCAAATTTCTATCCTGATGAGTCAAAGATGATGCACGATCCCGATAGACTCCTTTATCTAATGGCTCTTATTCGTAACATGAGATATGATGAGGCGTTGGAGATAATCGATACAGCTAAAAGAAATGTCCATAAATGCGCTTTTAAGAATGGTCCGTTCATTGATAGCTATACATATATAAAATGTTATTGTAAAAATCGCAACCTTATCCCTAAAATTCTGGATACCCTCTTCCGCCATGACTATATTTATAAGTATGCCACACAAACCTATAAGAATGCCAATGCGTACCTTAAACAAAACCCATATTTTGATACACCATGGTATCAAAATATCCCCACATGGTGTATCTCCATTATTATATTAATAATATTATTTGCAATTATTGTTCCAACCGCCTTCGCGAGTGCTGCTGTTGGATATAAGACTCTCTATCTTACTCCTAAATGGGTATGGGGTATCGGAAGTCTGACGTGCGTGCTGATTGCCCTACTCATATTCTCCATAAGATTCCGCAATCCATTCAAAGATATTGGTGCCTTAATGTTCTTTTTACCGATTAGTATTGTAAGCGGTATGATAGGTTACTTCATCACAGATATTGGGATCACTTGGTTCTATGCCGTCAATTACTGGCATCGCGGGCCACAACAATTTACAACCATTGCAGTTGTGACCGACGATAAGTGGGAGTATGAAACACATGAAGGTCGCGGCAAAACCCGTGTGCACTATGTCAACGTCCTGGATCTCCCGGATGAGCATCGGAAAATAAAGGCAGTCGATGGCTATATTCATTGTTTTCCCACTGACACAGAGTTCGATTTAGTCTACAGCAAAGGCTTCTTCGGTATCGATGTCTTCGAGGATGCCATCAATATCCGCTACCCCTCTGAGGATTAATGAAGCATAGTGTTCCATGCTTCATTATTTTTATCCGACGATATATTTGCTGCCTCCCGCCACTTCGACGGTGTCTCACTGGCATGGGCTTTAAGTTTGATTAAAAATTCTTCCCTTGTATTCATATCTTACACCTTTCTTAGTATATTCACGCTCCTGCATGGTACGGGTCAGTTTGATTGCTCCGCCCGTGATAATGTAGATACCTGGTTATAACTTAATGGCATAGATACGTAACCATGATGCATGTCGTCGTGTGTCTCGTAGACGCGCTTTCTCTTTTCCAAGAAGCATTTCTGAAATTCTCTCATTTTCTAATGGTCTGAATATCTCATCCAGATTAGCATCCGGGGATATGTCCATTATCTGGCATTGCAGTCTTTCGCTATCTTCAATCGTATCATATATGGCTTGATTTACATCTATTATCTTGAAGTATGCGGTTAAGTCCCCTACATTCTGCTTAAAGAAAGAACGTAGCCACATGACATCATTTTCGATTTCTGATCCCTTTCCTTCATAAGAATATATTGCATGCCACGAACCCTGACTCAATAGTCGATGTGTTTCGCTATGTTTAGGATTTTAATTAGATATATCTGAAGTTAGGAAATGTCAACATAAGTTGATATTTTCATTAGTAAATTGATTTTTCGGATCCTTTCTTTGGTCGCTATGTGGAATTTTTGTAAATTTGCCTTTGTAATTATTCAACTGCTTAATATTGCCAAAATTCCATGAATATGAAAAAATCGCTGTCAAGCATCATCTTTTTCTTTATCCTTTCGATGCTGACTTCATGCCTCGATCACGATGACCCTAAACTTTCTCCTATCGACACCTCTGAGGTTACTGTTTCAGCTTCTGTCTCAGAACTCCCTAATTCAGGTTGGCTGACTCAATCTGAAGAACTGACGATCAAGGTCTCAGACGTCAGAATTTCCGCCCCAAAAGGTGTTGTTCTGAAAAGCGTTTCACTTGTGGCGAATTCCGGAATGTCGATGTTTGTTGTCGACGATAAGCCTTTCTCCGGTCAGCCTCTTGAGTTTAAGGTGCCTCTTGGCGGTTTGAGAGGTCGTATCAATTTTTCTCTAAGAGGCACATTGATAAAAAAGGATAGCCGAGATGCGGAGATTCTTATTGCCGACAACATTCAGCGCCTTATATTTACTGAGAAGCCGGAATTTGAGTGTGAAGGAAGCTTGAATGTATCCGTAAAGAGCCGGTCTACATCCGGTGAGGAATATTCCAACTCTTTCGAGGTTAAGTCCATAGATCATTTCACGATTCCTATCCCCACCGCCGAACTGTATTGGACCCCAAAGGAAGGTTCCGCGCCTACTATCGAGGTCGAACTGCAGGCCGATGCGATTGTCTGGAGTCCCAACACATCCTTCAAAGGTAAGGTCTCAGGCCTGTCTATCGGTCATGATTCCGGTCAGCCTTCTACGCTCAAGTTGACAATGCCGAACGCCCCCGGCTCATTAAGTGCTAAGAAACTGCAGCTTTATGTAGACGCCTCATTTTTCGGAACATGGGAAAACGTTACCATCGATCCCGTCAGCCACCTCTATGTCTTCGGCATCACCGAGACTGTTGAGAAATGATTTAGCCTGTTGTGGAGCAGGTTTGTGAACTGATAGTTCTTAAGTCCCCATTTCGGAGCGACTACCATTTCGGGAGGGGAGGACGCGAGAAACCTCTCGATGCATATATGGCGGGGAACTTCATTCACAATCCTTACGCACAGCTCCAGATAATCCTCTAAAGTGAAAGGCTTGACTTCTATTTCCCCAGAATGCAATTTTTCGAGAAGAGGCGTTCCTTTGACTATCTGAAGCTGATGCATCTTTATCGAATCAATAGGAAGCACACATGCTTTGCTGACGGTAACAAGCGTATCGTCGGCATTCTCACCCGGTAGCCCGGCGATCAGATGCAGTCCCACACGTATTTCTCTTTTATGAAGCCGTCTGACAGCATCCTCCACCTGCTCCCACGTATGATTTCGGTTGATGAGTCGGAGCGTATCGTCGAATGACGTTTCCGCGCCGATCTCGACTATTACTGGAATTCGGCTGTTAAGTTCCGCAAGTCCGTCAAGCAGGTCGTCAGGAAGACAGTCAGGTCTTGTGCCGATGATTACCCCCACCACATCCTCGCTTTCCGAAGCCTTCCTATACATCTCCAGAAGTTCATCAGCTTTGCGACCGAAAGTATTCGTATAGCTCTGGAAATATGCGAGGTATTTCATCTCCGGATATTTCCTGCGGAAAAACTCCTTCCCTTTCTCTATTTGGACTTCAATCGGATCATGAGGCGAGCAATATCCAGGCGTGAAGGAAGCATTGTTGCAGTAGATGCATCCTCCGCGTCCGATACTGCCGTCGCGGTTCGGGCAAGTGAATCCGGCATCTATTGAAAGTTTCTGCACCTTCATGCCCGGAAACACCTCCTGCATATATTCTCCAAAATCCTTATAATATCTGTTCATCGATATTTGAATTATTCCTGATAAATCATGTTTAATCCTGATATATCCTGAATCCCATCCATAACCCTCCACCCTTAACACTTAACCCTTAACCCTTAACTCCTCCCATCATCTCGTCAGCAATAACAAGCACAGCCATAGCCTCCACTACCGGGACGGCACGTAATGCGACACATGGATCATGGCGTCCTTTCCCCTTCAGCATCTTCGTCTTTCCGTCCTTATCTACAGTCTCTATATCGCGTAGCAAGGTCGGTGTCGGTTTGAAGGCGACTCTGAAGGTTATTGGCATTCCGTTGCTGATTCCTCCCTGTATTCCTCCGCTGTGATTGGTCTTGGTAGATATATGTCCGTCTTCAGAAGTGAAGATATCCGCTTGCTCCGTGCCATATGCTGATGCCGCTGCAAAACCGTCGCCATATTCGAATCCTTTCGCGGCATTTATGCTCATCATGGCCTGGGCGAGACGCGCATGGAGTTTGTCAAAAACCGGATTCCCGATTCCGGCTGGCATGCCGACTATGACACACTCTACGACTCCTCCTACGGAATCCCCCCTCTTCATGGCTTCTTCTACCACTTTCGCGAGTTCTTCCTGAGTTCCGGAGACTCCTCCGATGGATACGACCTTTGCATTGACTGAGATATCCTTCATGAATGGCAGCTGTCTGGCTATCGCACCTCCGATCACCCAGTTGAGAGTCTCTCTGGCGGAAGCCCTTCCTCCGCCGCGCGCTTCGTGTAGGCCATAGCGCATGTCGTAAGTGAAATCTGCATGGTTCGGCCGGTAAAGTTCCGCCATCTCGCCGTAGTCGGCGCTACGCTGGTCTGTATTCCGTACGATGAACCCTATTGGAGTGCCGAGTGTCACCATATCGTCGGTGAGACCCGAAAGGAGTTCCGGAATATCCTTCTCATTTCGTGCTGTCACGAGATGGCTTTGCCCCGGACGCCTTCTTGCTGTTTCCCGCAGGATCACGTCCATATCTATCTTTACTCCGCCGGGCATTCCGTCGAGAATGCCTCCCATTGCTTTTCCATGGCTTTCTCCGAAGGTTGTAAGCCGGAGGTTATGTCCGAAAGTATTCATGATTCCTCGTTTTCCGGTGCAGCGGTTATTTTTGCGAATGACGCCTGTGCCGCCTTGGCGAGGTCGAGTGGCGACAGCTTCAGTTGCAGTCCGCGCTGCCCCGCACTGACGTATACAGTATCGAAATCAGCCATCTCCTCGCTGAAATAGGTTGGATAATGCTTTTTCATGCCTATTGAGGTGCACCCTCCTCGGATATATCCTGTGTTTGGAAGCAGCTCCTTCAGGGGAAGCATTTCCGCCTTCTTGTTTCCCGATGCTTTCGCCGCAAGTTTCAGGTCTACTTCCCGGTTGCCTGCCACCACGCATACGAAAAGCCCCGTCTTGTCGCCTCTGAGCACAAGCGTCTTGAACACCTGCTCTATCGGCTCTCCGAGCTCCTCCGCCACATGTTCTGCCGCGAGGTCGTCAGGATCGAACGCATATGGCACAAGTTCATACTCGATCTTCATCTTGTCGAGCAAGCGTGCCGCGTTTGTTTTCTGTATCTTATTGCTCATTTTGTCATTGTTTGTAGATTCCATAAGGGGCAAGACAGAAAAATCTCAGTCTTGCCCCATATTGTCAATAGCTGACTAAAAGTTAGAATTAATTTCAAATTCAGATTGGAAATAATTCTCAATTCCCAATTCTCAATTCTCAATTACTATTTGTC
This sequence comes from Muribaculaceae bacterium, assembly GCA_029061225.1. Taxonomy (GTDB): domain Bacteria; phylum Bacteroidota; class Bacteroidia; order Bacteroidales; family Muribaculaceae; genus Lepagella. The sequence goes on along the minus strand of JAIDSM010000269.1, from coordinate 14,239 downwards.
CATCGTCACAAGCAGTTCCTCGTTGGTGCGCGTAAGCTCCATCCGCTTGCGTATGAACTCCATGGCTTCGGTAGATGTCATGTCGCTGAGGAAATTACGGAGCACCCACATGCGGTTGAGCACCTCGTCGCTGAGCAGCAGGTCGTCGCGACGAGTCGATGAAGCGATGATGTCTACTGCCGGGAATATGCGCTTGTTGCTCAGTTTGCGGTCAAGCTGAAGCTCCATGTTGCCTGTTCCCTTGAATTCCTCGAAGATCACCTCATCCATCTTGCTTGAGGTCTCGGTGAGGGCTGTCGCTATGATGGTGAGGGAACCGCCATGCTCTATGTTTCGGGCTGCTCCGAAAAAACGTTTCGGTTTTTGGAGCGCGTTAGCATCCACACCGCCCGAGAGGATCTTGCCGCTTGCAGGGCTTACTGTGTTGTAGGCGCGAGCAAGGCGTGTTATGGAGTCTAGCATTATCACTACGTCGTGGCCGCTTTCCACCAGGCGTTTTGCTTTTTCAAGCACTATTCCTGCGATCTTCACGTGGCGTTCGGCAGGCTCGTCGAAGGTAGAGGCTATCACCTCGGCGTTTACGCTGCGGGCCATATCGGTCACTTCCTCCGGACGCTCGTCGATGAGAAGCATGATGATGTATGTCTCCGGATGGTTTTCCGCAATCGCGTTGGCTATATCTTTAAGAAGGATGGTCTTGCCGGTCTTGGGAGGAGCGACAATGAGTGCGCGCTGGCCCTTGCCGATTGGCGCGAACATATCGACCACACGTGTCGAGATATTCGTGGTGCTTCCACCCGTAAGGTTGAATTTCTCGTCGGGGAAGAGCGGCACGAGATGTTCAAACGGTATGCGGTCGCGCACCTGTTCGGGCGAGAGTCCGTTTATGCTGAGTACTTTGCATAGAGGATAATACTTCTCTCCCTCACGCGGCGGACGGATGGCGCATTCCACTACATCTCCTGATTTCAGACCATGTTCCTTTATCTGGATCTGCGACACGTAGACATCGTCGGGCGATGCCAGATAGTTGTAGTCGCTTGAGCGCAGGAAGCCGAAACCCTCGGGCATTATCTCGAGCACTCCGTATGCGCTGAGGATGCCGTCGAAGTCAAACATTGTCTCCTGCTGCATCATCTGTCGGCGTTGCTGCTGCATGGCCCTGCGTTCCATGGCACGCTGCTTCTTGGACATGTGCTTGTTGCCCTGGTTGTTGCCGAAGTTGTTCGGCATGAGGTTGGCTTTGGTAAACTGGGAGTTGGCGCCCGGTTCAGCTATGATGATGGGTGCCTGCGGCTCCATAGGAACGTTTTTGGGTTCCTGTGGCTGCGGCTGTGGCTGTGGCTCGGACTGAGTTTCTTTGGCTGCCTCTTCCTCCGGCTGGTCAAAAAGAGTGGGCTCCTGATGTTCCTGATTGTTGCGGTGCTTGAAAGTGCGCCCTTTTGAGTTTCCGAAGAATGAATCGAAGCCGTCATTCTTATGAGGCTGGAAATCTCGTTTTTTCTGTTGGTTCTTCTGAGGTTGATTGTTCTCCGGTTGCCCTGACGGTTCTTTGGTTGGCTCTGCCTGAGTTTTCTCGCCAGTCGGTTGTTGTGCTGCCGTATCCTCTGTTTTGACTATTTCCATCGGCAGATTGGCGGAAGGATCTACTACGGTGGGAAGGTTCTTTTCCTGTTTGGCCGTTTTCTTTGATCCTGGCTTTCTTCCTCGTTTTTTCGGTTGCGGTTCTTCGGTGGCAGGAGGTTCCGGAGCGTTAGCGTCTGGAGTGGCTTCTTCCTTTGCCGCCTCCGCTGAAGCTTTTGCTTCTGCCTCCTTCTGGGCCTGTATGGCTGCAAGTTCTGCTTTTGATTTCCTTCCCCGTTTCTTTGGAGCGGGAGCTGCGGCTGCGTCTGTAGGCGCGACAGCTTCTGCGACACTCTTTGTGTCTTTTTCTGTGTTCTTTTTTGCTGTCTTTTTTACTTTCTCGGCTTTTGGAGCCTGTGCTGTTTTCTCAGCTTGCTCGGGATTGTCAGCCTTCTCGGCTTTTGCCTTGGGCTTGCGTCCGCGTTTCTTGGGTTGGACATCTTCCTCGGTGCCGTCCTGAGTCTTCTGCCCTTTGCGCTTCCGGCCGGAATTGACTACCTCTTTTGCCGTGTTTGCTGCGTCCAGGTCTATGATGTCGAATGCGAGCTTCTCGCGGTCTCCGTCTTTTATTGAAGGATTGGGTATGCCGACCTCCTCCGCTTTCTTAAGCAGACGTTCTTCATCCCACGAATTAAGTTCATCAAGTGTGAGCATATGTGTTCTTTTGGAGTGTGCCCTGGATTGAGGGCGTTAACTTTACTTCTTATGTAGTTTTTGGGGAATCTCTTATCATCCTCAGTCATGGCTCATGACTGATAGATGATTGTATTCAAGTCTTGAAGACTTTTTGAAGTTGTTTAGACAACTTCTTTGTGTTTTCTCACGAATCCCTTCGGATTCTCTGCAAAATTATAAATTTTTTTTTTTATATGCAAGAGTTGAACCATAAATTATATAAAATATTACTCAAAATCCCCGGAGCTTCCTGCCCCGGGGATTCATATAGTAGTCAGAATTTAGTTGCGTTTGATCATTAATCATGCATAATGACCTGATTTAGCTTGAGCGTAGCTAAT
>JAIDSM010000269.1:0-11500 GCA_029061225.1 Muribaculaceae bacterium | reverse complement strand
GTGATGCCGATGCTCTCTACCGGACGGGCCACGAATGCCTTGACGAAGGCGAGCGCGAGGCGGGCGTTGGTCATCAGCGGGATGTTGTGGTCGATGGCCGCACGGCGCACCTTGTAGCCGTTTGTCAGCTCGCGTTTCGTATGATTCTTAGGAATATTGATCACGAGGTCTACCTTATGCTCTGCAATTACATCGAGCACTGATTCCCCTTCTTCGTCTGGCCAGCATACGAGGTGTGCCTTCACGCCGTTCTCGTTGAGATAGGCGTATGTGCCCGGAGTGGCGTATATGGGAATGTTCTTGCTCTGCAGCAGACGGCATGCCTCAAGCATATTGACCTTCGCACGCGGATGTCCGGAGCTTACAAGCACCCCTTTCTCCGGCACATGGTGGCCTACCGAAATCAGCGCGTTCAGAAGCGCTTCGTCGAAGTCCTTGCCGAGACATCCTACCTCGCCGGTCGATGACATGTCTACGCCAAGCACCGGGTCGGCCTTATGCAGACGCGCGAATGAGAACTGAGATGCCTTCACGCCGATGTAGTTGATGTCGAATGTGGAGGTGTCCACTACTGCCGGCTTCTCTCCGAGCATGATGCGAGTCGCGGTGTCGATGAAGTTCTTCTTCAGCACCTTGCTGACGAACGGGAACGAACGTGAGGCGCGGAGGTTGCACTCGATCACCTTGACATAGTTGTCTTTCGCGAGATACTGGATGTTGAATGGGCCGGAGATGTTCAGGGCTTCGGCTATGCGCGCGCTGATTCGCTTGATGCGGCGGGCGGTAGCCATGTAGATGCGCTGTGCGGGGAAGACGAGCGTGGCGTCGCCTGAGTGTACTCCGGCATATTCTACATGTTCCGAGATTGCGTATTCTACGATCTTGCCGTTTCTTGCTACTGCGTCAAACTCAATCTCCTTGGTATTTTCGAGGAATTCGGAGATGACTACGGGGTATTCCTTCGATACTTTGGCTGCCTGCCCGAGGAACTCATGCATCTGTTCATAGTCGTAGCATACGTTCATCGCGGCGCCTGAAAGCACGTAGCTCGGACGGATGAGTACGGGGAACCCGACTTCCTCCACAAATTTATGGATGTCTTCCTCGGTGGTAAGCTCCTTCCAGCGAGGCTGGTCGATGCCGAGCTGGTCGAGCATAGCAGAGAACTTGTGGCGGTTCTCGGCGCGGTCGATCGAGATAGGGGAGGTGCCGAGCACGGGAACGTGGCTTCTGTAGAGCTTCATCGCGAGGTTGTTCGGTATCTGACCGCCTACGCTGACGATTACTCCGTAAGGGGTTTCCAGATCTATGATGTCCATCACGCGCTCGAAGCTTAGCTCGTCGAAGTAGAGACGGTCGCACATATCGTAGTCAGTCGAGACTGTCTCCGGGTTATAGTTGATCATGACGGCCTTGTAGCCGAGCTTGCGGCAGGTGGTGGCGGCGTTGACCGAGCACCAGTCGAACTCTACCGAGCTTCCGATGCGGTAAGCGCCGGAGCCGAGCACGATGATGTTGTTGCGGGCATTGAATTCGTAGGGTATCGAGTTTTCCTTTGCGTCATAAGTGACGTAGAGGTAGTTCGTGAGCTCGGGATATTCCGACGCTACGGTGTTGATGCGGCGTACGAAGGGAGTGACGTTGAGCTCCTTTCTGCGGCTGCGTACCTTCAGCATCTCGTTTTCCATATTTCCTGATGGATTCTCCACGAGGCGGGCGATCTGGAAGTCGGAGAAACCGAGTTTTTTTGCTTCGAGAAGGGTCTCGCGGTCAAGGTCCTTGATGCTGCCGCCACGCTCCTTGAGCTTGTTGGCGAAGCGGACGATGTTGGCGAGGCGGTCGATAAACCAGATGTCGATTTTCGTCAGGTCTGCTATCTTTTCGGGAGTGTAGCCTTCCTCAAGAGCCTGAGCGATGGCGAAGATGCGGGAGTCGGTGGGGTGGGTGAGCGCATGTTCGAGGTCATCGACATGAAAGTCGTTGTTGCCCACGAAGCCGTGCATTCCTTGTCCGATCATGCGGAGGCCTTTCTGCATGATTTCCTCAAATGACTTGCCGATCGACATGATCTCGCCGACCGACTTCATGGAGCTGCCGATCTCGCGGTCTACGCCTACGAATTTCGAAAGGTCCCAGCGGGGTATCTTGACGATCATGTAGTCTACTTCCGGAGCCTTGGCTGCGGAGTTCGGCGTGCCGGGTTCTCCTATCTGGTCGAGCGTGTAGCCGAGCGCGAGCTTGGCTGCTACGAAGGCGAGGGGATAGCCCGATGCCTTTGAGGCGAGGGCCGAGGAGCGGCTGAGGCGTGCGTTGATCTCGATGATGCGGTAGTCGTTTGTCTCGGCGTTGAAGGCATACTGTATGTTGCATTCGCCTACGATGCCGATGTGGCGTACTACCTTTGTTGCTATCTCTTCGAGCATCTTGATCTGCTCCGGCTTGAGCGAGACGATGGGAGCCACCACGATGCTCTCTCCGGTATGGATGCCGAGGGGGTCGAAGTTTTCCATCGGTACCACAGTGAAGCAGAGGTCGTTTTTGTCGCGGATCACCTCAAACTCGATTTCTTTCCAGCCTTTCAGTGATTCTTCTACGAGGATCTGGCGTGAGTAGGCGAGTGCGCTTTCGCAGTGCTTGATAAATTCCTCGTCGTTGTTGCAGATGCCTGATCCAAGTCCTCCGAGCGCGTAGCCGGAGCGTACCATGACGGGATATCCTATCCTGTGGGCCACCTCGATTGCGTCTTCAAGGCTCTCTACCGCCTGGGATACGGGAGTCTTGATGTCGATCTCGTCGAGCTTCTTTACGAAGAGGTCGCGGTCTTCAGTGATCATGATCGCCTCTACTGAAGTGCCGAGCACCTTAACTCCATATTTCTCAAGGGTCCCGTCGAGATAGAGCTGAGTGCCGCAGTTGAGGGCTGTCTGGCCGCCGAAAGCGAGCAGGATGCCGTCAGGGCGTTCTTTTTTGATCACTTCTTCTACGAATTCCGGGGTGATGGGAAGGAAATAGACCTTGTCCGCTACGCCTTCCGATGTCTGGATTGTTGCGATGTTCGGATTGATCAGTACTGATTCGATACCTTCCTCGCGCAGTGCCTTGAGTGCCTGCGATCCCGAGTAGTCAAATTCGCCCGCCTGTCCTATCTTGAGGGCTCCCGAGCCGAGTAGCAATACTTTTTTCATCGTTCGTCTATGGAATATGAAATTTTTTACAAAATTATCTCTTTTTGTCCAATTATCCAAATCTATCCCCATTTTTTATGGGTTGGCGGTTTCCCAACCGCCGTTCCGGTCATTTAGCAAGACAGCTCCGGCTCTTTATTAGAGCCGGAGCTGTCTTGCTAAATGATTAGACTGCCTGGAAGGTCTCGCATATTGTAGCGACTTGCCATCGCGGAGCCATATGCTCCCGCGCTCCGGAAGGCTATGAGGTCGCCGCGCTTTGTCGCCGGGAGCGTTTCGTCCTTGCCGAAGACATCGCTCGATTCGCAGATAGGCCCAACTACGTCGTAGGTCATCATCGATGATCCCGGTGTTGCGCTGATGTTTTCTATTTTATGGTGTGCTCCGTAGAGAGCAGGGCGGATCAGATCCGACATGCCCGCGTCGACAATCACGAAACTCTTTTCAAGACCTTTCTTGACGAGAACGACTTTGGAGATCAGCGATCCGCATTGCCCTATGATGGCGCGTCCAAGTTCGCAGTGCACTTCCTGCCCCTCGTCAAGGTCGAGATTGGAGAGGATGGTGTCGAAATAGCTCCTGAAGTCAGGAATCGGATTTTCGTCCGGATCGTCGTAGTCGATGCCCAGGCCTCCGCCTACATTGAAGAAACGGAATTCAATTCCGTCGAGCCTGAGTTTTGTCTTTAGCTCGTTGATGCGCTCGCAGAGTATCTTGAATGGTTCGCTGATGGTGATTTGCGATCCTATGTGGAAATGCAGTCCCCCTAAGTCGAGGTAGTCGCTTTCACGCACTTTCCTTACCGCTTCTTCCACAAGACTAAGGTCAATGCCGAATTTGTTTTCCTTAAGTCCGGTAGTTATATATTCATGAGTGTGTGCGTCTATATTGGGATTGACGCGCAGTGCGACAGTCGCTTTTTTACCCTCTTGCTCCGCCAACTGCGAAAGGATGTCTATCTCCTCCACCGATTCGATGTTGAAGCATCCTATGCCTTGGCGCAGACCCGTGAGTATCTCGTCGTCGGTCTTGCCGACGCCCGCATAGTAGATTTTTTTAGGATCGAAGCCACAATCCACAGCAAGGTCTATCTCATTGCCGCTCACGCAGTCAGCTCCGAATCCGCGTCCTGCTATGATTCGCAGCAATTCGGGAGTCGGATTGGCTTTGATGGCGTAATGCACCCTCATCGGAGTCCCAGCCGTACAGGCCTCGATTTCGTCGAGCGTCCTCTCCAGCAATTCCTTATCATAATAGTAAAAAGGAGTCTTGACTCCCTCAAATATCCTTATATCCATTTCAATTAAAATTCTCAATTCCCCATTCTCAATTCACAATTCCCCATTCTCAATTCACAATTCACAATTCACAATTCTCAATTAAAAAGGTGATACGAAAGCAACCTCAGCGCCTTGGTCTTATCCTCCTTTCTCACGAGGAAAGAGATATTGTAGTTGCTTCCGCCATAGGAGATCATCCTCACTGGCACGTTGCGCAGAGCTTCCAGTGCCGCGGCCTCGAATCCCCTGTTGGTCCATTCAAGATCTCCTACCACGCAAATGATCACCATGTCTCGGTCTATTGTCACGGTGCCTAACTGGCTCAGCTCAGCCTCTATGCGGGGAAGGTTCTTCTCGTTGTCGATGGTCAGAGAAACGCCTACCTCCGAAGTCGTGATCATGTCGATGGAGGTTTCATATTTCTCGAATATCTCAAACACCTTTTTCAGGAATCCGTAAGCTAAGAGCATTCGTCCCGACTTTATCTTGATGGCGGTGATGTTGTCTTTGGCCGCCACTGCCTTGATGGCGTTCCTTTCAAGTTTGTTTTCTATCAATGTCCCTTCAGCCGCCGGATCCATAGTATTGAGCAGACGCACCGGCACATTGTGCTGCCTTGCAGGCAATATGCAGGTAGGATGCAGTATCTTGGCCCCGAAGTAGGCGAGCTCGGCCGCCTCCTCGAAATGAAGGTTTCTTACCGGCGTAGTGCCTTCTACGAAACGCGGGTCGTTGTTGTGCATGCCGTCGATGTCTGTCCAGATCTCTATTTCGTCAGCGCCTAAGAGAGCGCCGAGAAGCGAGGCTGTGTAGTCGCTTCCCCCACGCTGGAGATTGTCCGTTTCTCCTTTCTCATTGCGGCATATGAATCCCTGGGTTATGTAGAGGTCGGCTTCGGTATGGGCCTCCAGAGCCTTTTTTGCCTCCGTGCGAATGAATGCTTCGTCCGGCTCGCCGTGCATGTCTATCCTGACGATGTCGAGGGCCGGTATCAGCACGGAGTTGATGCCGAGTTCATGAAGGTGAAGGTTCATAAGGTTGGTCGACATCATTTCTCCTCTGGCTACGATTTCCTTTTCAAGACCCACGCTGAAATTATTCTTCGTAAGTGCTCGCAGTTCATCGAATATCCCGTCGATGACTTCCTTGGCTTTAGCCTTATATTCTTCTGAAGTGTACAGGTCATCGATAGTAGCGGCATATTTAGACTGCAACGCGTCGGCCAGTTCGAAAGCTCGCTTTCGGTCGTTGTTTTCCACCGCTCCGGATATTTCAAGCAGCGAGTTGGTGGTGCCGCTCATGGCGGAGAGTACCACGATGTCTTTCTTGCAGTCGGCTATGAGCTTCCCGACATTTCTGATTCTTTCGGCGCTTCCTACGGATGTGCCTCCAAATTTCTTTACCTTCATTCTAATCTTTTTACCTGCGTTTTTACTTTTCGCCCACAAAATTACAAAAAATCATTCATTCCGTCAAGTCTTTATTCAATTATTCTGGAATGAAGGTTTTATTTTGAATGAGAGTTTGCTTTTATGGGTAGGCGGTTTCCCAACCGCCCCATTGCCGTCTATTCAGTGCCAGCCACTTTGTCGCAGGTAATCCCCGTCCCAATCTTACCGTAACAGCACTCCTTCTCCTTAATAAATAACTCATCATTAATTATTGAATAAAGAGACCTTTACCAATATTCATGAGGTATTTATGAATTTGAGAAAGTTGAGTTACTATGAAAAGTCTTCAGATATGATGACGGTGACAAAACGGGGATATCTGAAAAAGCGAAGTCCTTTTCATTTCGAGTTATGATGCAGTCACAATTTGCATCTAAGGCAGCCTGATACTGAAGTATATCTTCGAAGTCCGAGGCTTTAAGATCTAAAGCCCTTTGAATCTGACTTTCTGTATTACTTATAACTATAAAACTTCTGCAAATCTGTCTGATTAACGATTTTAAATCCTCTGCTGGCATTTTTCTCATTATATAAGCAAAATTTGCCACTGTAAGATAAGAAATGAAGAATTGAGACTGCGCCTTTTTCTCAATAGTCATAAGTTTTTCCGCATTTCCCTGGCAGTCTTCTCTTATAAAATAGTCGATGACGAAATTCGTATCTAAAAACAAATGTTTCATTTCGACATTATGTATTTAGTTCTTTCGTCACTCATATCAATTAAATCTGGATTAATACTGCGTTTGATGGCATGAAGGTTGTTGATCCATTCTTCAGTATCTTCTTTTTCTCCTTTTTTAATTGACTGCACGGAAGTGGCTAACACCCCTTTCATATTTTCGATCATACGGCGAAGCAAAGAAGCGTCAGCGTTATTATCTAATGTAACTAATATCTGTGTCATAACGCTCTATTTTTTATTATGTAAACGTACACATTAATAGAATTGTTGTGCTATGGAAAGATTTTCTCCCTTTCCCCTAATTCTATCAAACCCACAGTCCACTTCCAATCGTATTTTTGGATACACGGCACATGGATAGGCGGTTTCCCAACCGCCCTCTGCCGGCAATGTCAATCATTGTAAATTATTTAGGGTGTTCATTTCATTGTTCCTATTTGGGCAGCTAACATCTTTAATCTCTGATCTTTAATCTTTAACAACTGCCGGATTCTCAATAAGTATCGGTTCCCTGCCGACCATCTTGAATAAATCAGTATTCCGCACCGCGATAAATCCACACGGATCCCCGTCAGTGATCACAATCTTTTCCCTTGCGGCCACGTCCTTATCCATCACAAACGTCACCTCTTTCGCCTCCTCACGCATAAGCCCGAACGGGGTCGCAGCTCCATGCGCTGTCCCGAGTATACGCATCATCAGTTCTTCATCAGCAAACGACACGCGAGGTATCTGAAGAGCAGCTCCGAACTCCTTGGTGATGAAAGGTTTGCGAGCATGCGTGACGTAAAGCCAGAACTTATTCTTTTGCCGGTTGGTCAGCAGAATGGTCTTGACCGTATCGATACCGAAAGCCCGGTCTATGTTGAGGCAGTCATCCATCGAGATACCGGGATCACTCTCGATCCGAGTATACTCCACGCCGTCCTTTTCCAGACGATCATAAATCATCTTCTGAGTCTCCGTCTTGAACTCCTTCGGAGCTCCCGTCATTATTTCACTTGTATAGAATCCCATATATGATTATTTATTCAACTTTCGTAAGCGTAAGTTGAGGGTTAGAAGGTTATTAGGTTAAAGGGTTATTAGAAACATTTGAATATTTACTTCAGAAGGGCTCTATACCACGTCTGATATAACCCTATAACCATCTAAACCTTAAACCTTAAGTTGAGCTTGCGAAACTTAAATTATTTAGATGATTATTCGATTTCAAAGTTTTCCGAATGGTAGTTGCTGTAGAAGCGTCCTGAAGTAGCTGTGAATTTAAGCACGCAATAGTCAGGATCGGTCACTCCTTCTGAATAATACTCGGTATCTCCCTCTCTCCAGATCATCTCCTTGCTCAACGCATCCGTAAGCACCTCCATCGTGCCCCTCAGTAATACACCTCTGAAGAATCTGTTGTCGCAGAAGTATACGCAGGCTTTATCGTTTTGAAGGAATTGTCCTACCCTCATAGATGAGGTATTGGTAGTGAAATAAAAGGTCTTTATTCCCTCTCTTTTTCTTGGCTGCAGCATAGCCTTTATATTGGGATAGCCCTCGGCGTCCACAGATCCGATAAATGCAGTCTTCAGCTTATCGGCCATATTCCCTATAGTCTTTTCAAAATCTCTCATGGTTTTTCTGTTTTATAATCCGACTGCAAAAATAATCAAATCCTCAAAATTCTCCAAATCTCCAGCTCCTTCCCCTCCTCCGCCTTCGCGTAGCTCAAGGGTTGGCGGTTTCCTCTTACCTATAAAAAGTTATCCAGTTGGTGGCATACTTGGTAGGAGAGAGGTGTATCTCAACTGGGTTCCCGTTTTCGTCACGATACCATGAATAGTTCCATCCCGGTCCCATATCAAGATATAGTGCCTCCGAGGCTCCAGCCTTAAGGAGATTTTCTATGAAATCGCCAAATTGCATACACCCCTTAGAATCGGCAACCGCCACCTTATCTCCAATCAGGCAGAGAGCCCTGAATTCGTTGGTGTTGGCATCTGGACGAGTATGAGCAATCTGCTTCCCTTCGTGTATCTGCATCTCCTGGGCGAATCCGCATCCCCCGTGCGGGGAAGCCTTGTCAAACTCACCTGAATAGTTCTTATGGATAAACTTTGGCTTGCCGTCATACCATACAAATGCTCCGTTATTTCGTTTGCATGTATATCCTTTTTCCCTCTTCCCTTCCGAGACATGGTCTCCCGCTATGTTTGTGTGGATGAATGAGTCAAGCAGCTCTCCCGTAAAAGCCGCCTCCGCGAACATAATCACAGACCTATCCTCCTTCTTCGGCATCTCCCCGCACACCAGATCAATCCTCGAATACCTTGGATAATATATCCTCAGCATGCAAGTATCGACCACATCCACCAATGGCTCCTTTCCATTGGTTTCCATTACATTCTCCACTGCGTTCGATACGGAATCAACCCGCACCGAATCCGTCGCCTCATTCCCTTTGCTGCCGCACGCAGTCAAAGATGCTACTATTAAGAATCCTCCTATAAGTCCTTTTGCAATCATAATAAAATAAAGTTTAGTTCCGATTTAGACATCTGGCAAGGCAGCTCGGAGAGCTAATATTGTGTCAAAACCCCAGACTTCAGTCTGGGGAAAGTGGTATAATCCCTTGTAGCCTCGGAGAGTCGCTCAATGATAAAGTCTTTATTGGTGCATATGTAATTGAGCGACTCTAATTTTTCATACAAAATTCTTTTTGGAATGGTCTTAAATTACCCTCCGGATTGTGAGCTTTGCGTGAGTTGTGGTCTTCGAGTATTGCGAAAACTATTTTCCTGAATTTATTCTTGAATTCCATCTCGTTAAGTACTTCATGAAAAAGTGAGGCGATGTGCTCGGGTGGATTACAGAAAGCTCCGCATCCCCATGCCCCTAAAACAAGTGAATCATGGCAATGCCTTAGTGCTATCCTGAAAATAGTCCGTATCTTGTTTTTGACTCCTTCGATAAGATGACCGCTTATCTTTCCCATTGAGTCTATCTCGGGCCTGTTCATAGCTGCCACTGTAATCACTGAGACATATTCCGGATTGTCGAGAAGCTTGCAACCATGTTTCTCGGAATCTCTGAATAGAATCACGTCAGGAGAGTAGACACCCCCGAAATTCTTATCGAGCGGATATTGCAGCTCTGATTTTCTCAAGCCAAATTCACCGGCGTATGGCGCAAATTGATAGAGCGATCTGAACAGGCTGGTTCTTCTGAATATACTCTCTTCCTGTGCTCTGGAGCCGTGAAGTACTCCTCCTCCGGGATTCCGACGGTTAGCCATGTTGAGCACGGCAGGATACAGACCTTCCTTCGATAGTCTCACGGCCTCTTTAAGACAGTCTCTTTCTGTGACCTCGATGATTGTCTGATCATTAAGAGACGGTACGTTGGAAACGGAAAATTCCTTATCATAGAATGTCGTTCCGTCAGTCAACCGTTGGTCTTTGTTTAACTCGACTTTTTTCCCATCCTCCGTCAGATAAAACCCCGAGTTTACAATCTGCACGGTATTGAGGAAAGTCCGCACGTAAATCTTTCTGATTTCATCTCTATTATATAGAGTGCTGTTTTCGAGGTATCTTTTCAGATTAAGGAAATTCATGTGGCTGTTCCAGGAATTGAGAGGATTTCCTGTCATTCGTGGATGATTCTCTATCACGTATACAAAACTCTCAGACAGAATGACATTCTTCAGATCATATGCATCCACGAAGAGCGGGGCGATATCATAAGCCGTATACCCGGCGTTGCCGCAGCCGATAGGAGTAACGAGAAAGTTAAGGTCCGGATGCTTGGTTGCAAACTGTATAAATTCATCCACATGTGGCTTGATCATGTCAAGCCTCGGAAAAATAGTCGGTATGGCATACGACTGGCCTTGAAGACCCTCGCTTTGACCATAGGTTGCTCCAAAATATCTCACTGCCATCTTTGCGGCTCCGCCGACATGGTATCCTGCAGGATTACTGCCGAAAACGAAGATCTCGTTTGCCGCCAGTTCGCTGATTGTCTCAGGAGTAAATTGTCTTTTCATGATAATGTATCTATAATAAGGTAATTCAAGTTTCTAAAGTTTATGTAATGAACCTTCATTGTCTCCACTCAGAAACTTCAGTTGCGTTATTCTGACGCAACAAAATTATAAAAATAATCCGAAATCACCAAATTTATGTGTATTTTTAACACAATATTATATTGCATTGATAATCTCGGTATCTTCAATGCTATGGGAACGGCCTGTTTCTCATCGTCCTGTGTGCTCAGAGAAAGCTATGCGTTAAGGACAAGTCGCAAAAAAGCTCCTATAAAGGAGCAAAAAGGCATGCAGACGTGTCACCACTTAGCCGATCTGCATGCCTGAAAGACGTTGTACGTTTTACGTTGTACGTTGGACGCTCTACGTTTTTCGAGTTGATCCCGGAGGATATCCGGGTTGCGTATAGAGCCACGAATGCGGTCATGTCGCGGCTGTCAGGGTCGATACGCTGCCGATGCGTTGGTCCGTGGTTCCCAGGAAGTGGGAATTCCGGACCATTCGTGAGGGAGCAGGCATTGCAGAGGGCGACGTTTGGGCCTCAATCCTGTAATGGCTGCGTCTCATATAGCATCGGTTGGCGGTTTTGCTCTCCCCTTCCGCCGTCGGGGTGTTGCAGGAAAAAATAAACCTTATTCTGACTCAGGGCAGCCATAGCCACGCCGTGGTGAGTGGCGTGAGGCTGACCCAGGACAGCACATGCCGGGCAACGTATGGGCCTCTGTTCACACATGAGGAACGTCCGTCAACGCTACGGGGGAGGATGGGTATCGACTGTGGGCTGTGAAGCGGAGGGAGTTCTTTTTAAAGATTAAATATAAATTATTAAAGATTAAATATTTATCTTTGTCGGTTACTTAGGAGGG
>JAIDSM010000268.1 GCA_029061225.1 Muribaculaceae bacterium | reverse complement strand
TACAAGCGGAACGGGCAACAGTACGGCTCTCACGCTTTTTCTTTTCTAACCTAACGCCAACGAGGAGAGTCCGGCGGTACTATCATTTTTACGATGAAAAAAATCTTTCTACTTGTGTTGATCGCAGTATTCGGCCTTCAAATGAAGGCTGCCGATCAGTTTGACGAAATTGACCTCCGCGGAGGATGGGAACTCGTTTCCTATTCCGGAGACTATGGCCTCTTCACTACACCTTATCTTGAGGGAGATAGTGATTATGAGGGCACAAGCATGGCGATTTCAGACTGTAAATATCTTTATCTTGAGGATTGCATTTACGTAGATGAATACAATTCCACAACTGACAGGTATATTGACAGTATCATACCACTATCGGACTTCACTCCCAGCAACAAGTATAACGAGTGGTTTTGTGTGGCAGGATCATTCACCCAACGAGGATTGCCACCATCTTCTTATGAAAATGTCGCAGATATTATTACGGATTATTTCATATCCAACAATAATAAACTGCACATTCAATTATCTACAACAACATTACATTTCGTAATCGAATCTTTGACTGCCACCGAGATGCGTCTAAAGAGTTTAGATGGCAAATTCTCTGCCAACTATAAACGTGTCTCCTATCCAGCAAATGTAAATGCTCTCACCGTACAATCTAACTCAGAGGAAATTTACAATCTAAACGGCATCAAAACTCGCACTCCCTCTAAAGGAATAAATATCATCCGTCGAGGAAAGAAAGTGACAAAAACCATATTTTAATCTCTCTCCGATAAAGGTCAAGCAATCCATTCCTCGTTTTGTAGCTCGTCTTAACTACTCCAGAATCATAATGACAGAGAGAACCAGGCTAATAAGAATAACTCTCTGCAGATGCTATACTCCGGAATATTCCTTCTCTATTAAAGACTCTGAATATTCCGGAGTATAGCATCTGGCTGGGATGGAATAGCGCGTGACAACAACAACCTTAGACAAGTCTACATCTTTTATACTAAGTTAATTACTTGAGTACAAAAGGATATCTTACCGTGACATAATACCAAAAAGCGATTGACAAGCTTATTTCCCACTTGCCAATCGCTTATGTTTTGATTATTTAAGACGAAGATTTCGCTTAATTCCTGATTAATATTCTCCCTCGCTGAAGAATATTATATAAACTAATAATCAACTATTTTACTAATTTTACATGTAATTTAGCCAAACAAACCAGACCATCTGAGACGATCTGAGGCGATTGATAAAAAAATCGATGCTTTACTGACCAAACATTGGCCAAACAAATTTCGTTATATATCTACTTTTCGTAGGGCAGTACACTCCTATTTTCCATCTATCACAAAAAACTAAAACAAAGTACCGCAAAAAACTAAAATGAAACTCCACAAAAAACTAAAATAAACTTTGATAATAGACTTTTTTCACTACCTTTGCAGGACTAAACAATAACAACGATATGTCATATCTACCCCGAATAGCAGACAATACCCTTCGTGAATATCTTGAAGCCTTTGGAGCTGTGCTTATAGAAGGTCCTAAGTGGTGTGGGAAAACTACCACAGCGGGACAACAGGCAAACAGTGAGCTCAAACTTCAGTTACCAGATACACGAGACGGCTATCTTGCTACAGCTGCTACCAAACCGTCTCTTCTTTTAGAAGGGGCAACCCCTCGACTTATTGATGAGTGGCAGGATGCACCCACACTTTGGGATGCCGTCAGAAGCGCTGTGGATACAAGACAAAAGGTAGGTCAGTTTATTCTTACAGGATCAAATTCAGTTGATAAATCAAAAATTTTGCACACGGGTACTGGGAGGATTGCGAGAATAAAGATGGCTCCTATGAGTTTGTGGGAATCTGAAGAATCCACAGGGGAAATCTCTCTTATGGAATTATTCAACAATCCGGATATTGTAATTGATGGCAAGATGTCATGTCTGGATATAAAACAACTTATATTCGCCTCTTGCAGAGGAGGATGGCCTGCGTCCTTATCTATTCCAACGACAAGAGGAAAACTATTGGTTGCTAAAAATTATGTTCAAAGTGTATGTACCACTGACATATCAACTGTGGACGGAGTCGAACGTAATGAAAAATTGGCACGAGAGATTCTTCGCGCATATGCACGAAATATCTCAACCCTTGCAAAGAAAAAGAAAATGATTCAAGATGTAGCCGCAGTAACCGAAAGCTGCACTGAACCAACATTCGACAGCTACGTCTCTGCTTTGGAAAAACTATTTGTCATACAGGATATTGATTCGTGGTCTCCAGCTGTTCGTTCAGCCACGGCTATTAGAAAAGGAAAGAAAAGAGGCTTTACGGATCCTTCCATTGTAGTTGCATCGTTAGGGCTTTCCCCGGAACGACTACAAATGGATCTTAAAACATTTGGTTTTATATTCGAGTGCATGGCAATAAGGGATCTTCGCGTGTATTCCCAATCTTGTTTTGGCTCCATATCTTATTATCATGATAGATATGACCTTGAAGCGGATGCAGTTCTGCATCTCGATGATGGAAGATACGCGCTTATTGAATTCAAACTTGGCGGTGCTGAAATCGACAAAGGAGCTGAGCATCTTTTGGAAATCAGAGATCTTGTAAGGAAAATGAATGAACGAGAAAAGCAGATTATAATGGATGAGCCTACTATGCTATTGGTCGTTACGGGAGGTCCCATAGCTTATACACGCCCAGACGGTGTAAAAGTCATTCCTCTTGCATGTCTAAAAGATTAAGCCTAAGTATAAATTTTGTCAATAAGCTAATAGATAAGAATGAAGGTATTCACTGATCTTAATGAATTGATTAAGCGCCTCAATGCGGAGCGGAAACTCCTGCATGCCCTATTTCAGGCAAGATTGAGATATGACTTTAGTTATGAAGAGGCGACAGGATTAGTAGATAATGAGAAAAACCTTCATCTTTTAATAGATTATGGTGTTATTAGGCAAGAAGGCGACCTTATCGAACTGGAGGAAACGTATCAGCACTTTTTTGAAGAAGTGCTCAGGCTTAACGAGGACATAACAAGCTCAACAGTTGAGGAAAATCTCCAGTCGCTCAAAGAGAACATCGATTTCTATCTCAAGGAGCGCACCCATCCGGAAGGACAAGGAAAATACGTGCGTAAAATCATGCGCTCTCTGCGTAATATCTCCACCCAGGCATCCACCAAGACCATAGAGTTAAAACGAGTTATTAATGATACTTTCCGTCAAGAACGTAACTACGAAATCAAACGTACGAAACTGGAGAATTATCTAGCTACCATCGGTAGCATATCATCGCTTATACGGCAGACCGAGCGATTGCTAGAGGAAAGAAGGGAGACTATGGAAGTACTGACCACCGACGACCGTATTACTCGCTTGATTCTGGATGTTAAAATACAATTCAAGGACGTATTTCACTCACTAATAGAACTGGAACGTACCATACGTGACTATCTGAATCAAATTGACGCACATAATCGGCTGGTGAAGCATATCAGAAAACTCAAATATCTCAAGGATCAACTGACGTGGGAAAGAACCACAAATGTCCGCGAAATTCTTGAAAATTGTAGTAATTTGGCTCTTGAGACCACTACTTATTATACTACCAGGGTATCTCTTTCATTTCTTCGCAACTCCGATGAAGCAATTGAAATTATTGAAGATGCAAGAAAGGCCATCTCCAGATTTAAAGCACTTAAAAATACACCGGCAATACCATTAAAAGAAAGTGAATTGAATACAAAATGCATTGTCGAGGATTTCGTTGACACAGATTCTGTAGCTAAAGCTTTCTTTGCATCATCACAGGACCTCTACACATTTGTGATAAACTATCCTTATGTCCAACCTCAACAGAAAGAACGACGGGTGGAGTATTATTTGGAAATAGTACAGAATCATTACGATAAACTTCACATCACTGACGATTGGCATCGGGATGGGAATGTGGAATATCCTCTAATCTATAATCTACCATGAAATACGAACAGCAAGTTTTTGACCGGCTCAGCAAAGGAGGATTCATATCTTCCGACAGTGTGGATGATGCCACACGCCGGATATTCCTTGACATAGAAGATTGTCGGGATGAATATGCCGATTATTTTTCAAGAATAGGATTTATACTTGAAGAAGGCTATCAATACTACTATTTCTCCCGTAGGGAATCCAAAAGTTCGATAGCTGATAAACTTAAAAGATTCGGTCATTGGGTAGATGTGCTTGATTTCCTCAAAGCATGGGAGCCTTCGTTTGGACCGGGATTCACATTTATGACAGCAGATCTTATTGTGAAGATTGATTCCGACATAGAATTACGCGACAAAGCCTCCACCCTGTATGATAATAAGGCACGCCATGATGAAATTGCAGAGCGTCTTGTGGAGGAATTATCCAAACAAGGCTTTATCGAAATCATCGATGATGTGGCAAGACGGTATAAAGTCACAGCGGCATACAGATATCTTGAAGATATGGTAAACCTCATAGCATTT
>JAIDSM010000267.1 GCA_029061225.1 Muribaculaceae bacterium | reverse complement strand
TCATCGCTACCGTTGACGAGAACGGCATGGTGACCGGTATCGCGGAGGGAACAGTGGTGATCACCGCCAAGGCCGGCGACAAGACCGCCGAGTGCAAGGTGACCGTCAACAAGACATCCGCTGTCGAGCTGATCGGTCTCGATCCCGAGGCTCCGGTGAAGGTGTTCGACCTCAACGGCATCTACGTTGGCGAAACGATGGAAGGTCTCCAGCAGGGCACATACATCGTACGTCAGGGCAATGTCGCCAAGAAGGTACGCGTACGTTGAAGTCTTGAGTCTTGAGTCTTAAGTCTTGAGTCTTAAGTCTTGAGTCTTAAGTCTTGAGTCTTAAGTCTTAAGAGTTAAGAGTTAAGAGTTAAGTTTTGAACAATGAACAATGAACAATGAGTCTTGAGTCTTAAGTCTTAAGAGTTAAGAGTTAAGGGTTAAGAGTTAAGTTTTGAACAATGAACAATGAACAGTGAGTTCAAGACTTAAAAACAAATATCTCTTTGAAGGGTGCCGGACTTCCGGCACCCTTCTTTGTCTTTTGTTTGGGGAGGACGGCGCGGGGCGCGCACGGAGTGCGCTGACTACTCTGGGGCGGCTCGGAGAGTAGCAAGCACATTCCGTGTGTGCCATGGGGAGGAGGACGGCGGCGGACGCACGGGCCGTGCGTCCCTACCTGATCCACTTATAGACTGACAACTGATAGCTTACAACTTACTGCTGAAGACTGAAGACTGGAGACTGAAGACTGAAGACTGAAAACTTTATTTGCTTTTTACAGAAAAATTTTGTAATTTTGCATCGTTATAATGGCGTAAAATGCAATAATTGAAAATCTTAGTTTTTAAATTATTGTATTTTAATGAATTATAAAACAAAATTCTGACATTTTTCAGTTCATATTGAAATACTAATATGTATAGAGACACGACATGCGGCGAGCTGCGCCTCGCCGACGCCGGCAAGCACGTGGCGATAGCCGGCTGGGTACAGAAGGCCCGCAAGATGGGCGGAATGACTTTCGTCGACGTCCGCGACCGCTACGGCATCACTCAGGTGGTGTTTGACAGCGAGAACAATCCCGAGCTTTTCGAAGCCGCCAACAAACTCGGACGCGAATTCGTAGTCCGCATCACTGGTAAGGTAGAGGAACGCACCTCCAAGAACACCAATATCCCCACCGGCGAAGTGGAAATTATCGCCGACGGCCTAAAGGTGCTCAACAAAAGCAAGACTCCTCCCTTCACTATTGAAGACAACACCGACGGCGGCGACGACCTCCGCATGAAATACCGCTACCTTGACCTTCGCCGCCCCTGCGTGAAGAAAAACCTTGAGCTGCGCCACCGCATGGCTTTCGAGATACGCCGCTATCTCGACTCTAAGGGTTTCCTCGAGATCGAGACTCCTATACTCGTGAAGTCGACTCCGGAAGGTGCACGCGACTTCGTAGTGCCCTCACGCATGAATCCGGGTGAGTTCTACGCACTCCCCCAGAGTCCGCAGCTCTTCAAACAGCTTCTCATGGTATCGGGCTACGACCGATACTTCCAGATTGCGAAGTGCTTCCGCGACGAAGACCTCCGCGCCGACCGCCAGCCGGAGTTCACGCAGATCGACTGCGAGATGAGCTTCGTGGAGCAGGAAGACGTGATCGACATGTTTGAGGGTCTCGTAAAGCATATCTTCAAGTATGTCAAAGGCATCGACTTCACAGAGCCTTTCCCCCGCATGACATGGAACGACGCTATGCGTCTCTACGGCAGCGATAAGCCCGACCTCCGCTTCGGAATGGAGTTCATAGAACTGACCGACCTGGCCAAAGGCCACGGTTTCTCGGTAGTTGACGACGCCGAACTTACCGTAGGAATACTCGCCAAGGGTTGCGCCGACTACACCCGCAAACAGCTCGACCAGCTGACCGACTTCGTGAAGCGTCCGCAGGTAGGTGCCAAGGGTCTTATGTGGGTCAAGTTCGAGCCTGACGGTAGCGTAAAGAGCTCGGTAGGCAAGTTCTTCACACCGGAAGAACTTCAGGAATGGGGCAAGCGCGCAGGCGCGGAACCCGGTGACCTCCTTCTCGTGATGAGCGGCGAGGCAATGAAGACACGCAAACAGCTCTGCGAGCTACGCCTCGAGATGGGCAACCGTCTAGGACTGCGCGACAAGAACACCTTCGCATGCCTATGGGTGGTAGACTTCCCCCTCTTCGAGTGGGACGACGAGACTCAGAGATACTACGCGATGCACCATCCCTTCACATCGCCCAACCCCGAGGACATACCCTTGCTCCGCACCGACACGGGCAAAGTGCGCGCCACAGCCTACGACATCGTCGTCAACGGCACGGAACTCGGCGGCGGATCGATACGTATACATGACTCCGAACTTCAGAACGAGATGTTCGAGCTGCTCGGTTTCACACCCGAGAAGGCTCAGGAGCAGTTTGGCTTCCTGATGAGCGCATTCCAGTATGGCGCGCCCCCTCACGGCGGTCTCGCTCTCGGTTTCGACCGCTTCGTATCTATTCTCGCAGGACTCGACAGCATCCGCGACACCATCGCATTCCCGAAAAACAATTCGGGACGCGACGTGATGAACGAATCCCCCTCCCCCATCGACCCCGCACAGCTCGACGAGCTTGACCTGCAGATCAAGGTTAAGAGTTAAGAGTTAAGGGTTAAGAGTTAAGGATTCTTGATTTACCATGATTTATCATGATTTACATGATAGATCATGAATTAACGCATAACGCAGAAACAATGCTCAAAGTAAAGGACATAGCAAAAGCCATAGAAGACTTCGCGCCGCTGAGCCTTAAGGAGGACTGGGACAACCCGGGCCTCCAGGTCGGCGACCGCGAGATGGAGGTGACAGGCGTGCTGCTCTGCCTTGACGTCACTGAAGAAATACTCAAGGAAGCCAGGAAGCGCGACTGCAATATGATAGTCAGCCACCACCCGCTTATCTTCGGAGGCCTCAAACGCCTTACGGGGGCCACTCCTACCGAAAGAATCGTGGCCGGCGCGCTGCGCGACGAGATAGCGATATATTCCGCCCATACCAATCTCGACTCCGCCTTCGAGGGAGTCAGCTACGAGATGGCACATATGCTCGGAATGAAAGATTGCCGTCCGCTCGAGAAAAGCAATACAGGAGGCGAAAAGGAGGGTCTTGGAGTCATCGGAACTGTCGCTCCCACGCCTAAACTGGAGTTCCTGCGAAAGGTGAAGGATACCTTCGAGGTGAAAGACCTGCGCTATTCGGCGCAGACGCCGGGCATAGTGGTGAGGAAAGTGGCGCTTTGCGGAGGCTCGGGCTCAAGCCTGATAAAGACCGCTATGAGGTCGGGAGCCGACGTATACATATGCGGCGACTTGAAATACCACGACTTCACCAGCTATGGCAGCGAGATCCTTCTTGCCGACATCGGCCACTTCGAAAGCGAGCTCTGCAGCCGCAAGATACTCAGCCGCGCCATCCGGACGGAATGTCCCGACTGCGTGATATATTTCTCGGAGTGCGAACGTAATCCTATACAGATAATAGAAAATTAATAATTAAATTCAACTTTCGTAAACGAAAGTTGAGGGTTATAAGGTTATTAGGTTAATGGGTTATAAGAAAAATTTGAATTTTTACTTCAGAAGGGCTCTATACCACGTCTGATATAACCCCATAATCATTTAAACCATAAACCTTAAGTTGAGCTTGCGAAACTTAAATAAAAAGAACTAATTATCCATCTGAGTTGACCATTGAAGGCTGAGAAACACAAGCATTCTCAATCTTCAATCCTCAATTCTCAATCACACAATATGGCTACAGATAAAAAGACAGACAAAGAACGCTCTGTAGAAGAGCGCCTTACAGCCCTCTACCGCCTCCAGACCTGCCTCTCAGAGGTAGACCGCATCAAGAACGTGCGCGGAGAGCTTCCTCTTGAGGTGAAAGACCTTGAAGACGACATCATCCGCCTTCAGACACGTATCCAGAACTATCAGGACGAGATACACCGCCACGAAGACCTCATCAACGTGAAGAAGGGTGAGATCGAGATGCGCCGCGAGAAAATAGCCCGCTATGACGACCAGATCAACAACGTGCGCAACAAACTCGAGTTTGCCTTCCTCCAAAAGGAGAAGGAATTCGAGAGCCTCGAGATCGAGCTCGCCGAGAAGAATATTCGCGACGCCCAGCATAAGATCAACGACAAGCAGGAAGAGATCGTGAGGACCCAGGAGGAACTCACCGACCGCGAGCACAACCTCGAGGATAAGAAGAAGGAGCTCGAGGACATCATCTCCGAGACCAAGCAGGAGGAGGAGAAGCTGCTCATGCAGGCCAAGGAGCTCGAGACCAAGATAGACGACTATACCCTCAACGCCTTCAAGCGCATCCGCAAGAACGCGCGCAACGGCCTGGGCATCGTATGCGTGCAGCGTAACGCCTGCGGCGGCTGCTTCAACCGCATCCCGCCTCAGCGTCAGCTTGAGATCAAGATGCACAAGAAGGTGATCGTATGCGAATATTGCGGACGTATCCTCATCGACGGCGTACTTGCCGGCGTGGAGGAAATCGTGACCGAACAGCCGCAGCCGCGCCGCAGAGCGCGCAAGGCTGCGAAGGACTGAGATTTAAGTTATAAGTTGTAAGTTTTAAGAGTTAAGGGTTAAGAGTAATGTCACTAAAATAAGGTCATGATGCCTATATAGCCCGACGATAATTCTGGACAGTGATATACTTTCCGAACAG
>JAIDSM010000266.1 GCA_029061225.1 Muribaculaceae bacterium | reverse complement strand
TTGTTTTAAAGGTATAAAAATCGTTTCATGATGTTAGGTTAGTTCGAAAGTATTATGGAAAACTTTCAAAAAACAGTTGCTTGGGAAAGTAGCTGTTTTTTTATTCCTTTAACCCTCAACTTTCGCCTCCGAAAGTTGAATGGAGTCACAAAAGGCACAAAGCCACATAATACTCTCCAAACCCCGATCCTGCCTCCCCAGCTTCCTCCTTGCTCCGGAAAAGCCCGAACACAGTCGATCCGGATCCCGACATGGAAGCATACACCGCACCTGAGTCAATCAATCTGTTCTTGATTTCCTCAAGTAAAGGATGATTTGGAAACAGCGACCCCTCGAAGTCATTCACCATCCTCCCCTGCCACTGCTCAGGAACCAGTCCGATGGTCTCCTTAAGTGAATATTCAGGTTTCATAGGAGTTATACCGGCGAAAGCTTCTCTCGTCGATATCGACATATCCGGCTTCACAAGCAGACACCACCATCCTGACAGATCGACATCCGCAGGCTCGAGCCGCTCCCCCACCCCCTCGGCATAGCAAGGCCTGTTATATATAAAGAAGGGACAGTCCGCTCCCAGCTTCAAAGCCATATCTGCGAGCTTATCATCTTCGAAGGGCATGCCGCAAAGTTCATTAAGCATACAAAGCACTGCTGAGGCATCCGCACTTCCCCCTCCGAGTCCCGCGCCATCCGGCAGATGCTTCTCAAGATAGATCCGGTAGTCAGCAAGCTCTGGATAACTATCTTTGAAGACCTTCCATGCCTTATAGACAAGATTCTTCTCCAACGGACAGTCGACCTTACGCCCGGTGAATACAAATTCCGTGGTCTCCGCCGGAGTAATCTCCAGAATGTCGCAGAACGGTTCCGGATTCTCAGGAGTACCGTTATATTTACCTACCGGATAAAACAGCGTCTCCAGCTCATGATATCCGTCAGCTCGTTTCCTTACTATATTCAGGCCAAGATTCAACTTGGCATTGACAAACCTTATCATAGTTTTACGTTGGACGTTTTATGTTTTACATTAGACTTTTTATACTTGTAGGGGAAGAGGGAAATAAGAAGGATGGAGCGAAGCGCCAGATAGCATGTGAAGGCCATCCAGAGCATCCACTGGGTATGGCTGACGGTATTCAAAAGCACCGCAAACAGGCCGACACCACATACTGTCGAAATCAGCATCGGACGTGTCCTGGTCAGTCCTATATAGAAACCGTCGTAGATGAAAGCGGCAGCTCCGGCCAACGGCAACAATGTCACCCATATCCTACAATCCCTTACTGAGGCCTCTACCGCAGAAGAGTCGCTCAGCAATCTTATTATAACCGGCAATAGTGCCGAATATGCCGCCATAAAGACAAGGGTTATGCCGGCGGTCCATTTCAAAAGTCCACTAATAGATTTCCTCAGCATTACACTGTCTCGTGCTCCGGCATATCGGCCAACCAACGCCTCGCCTGTGAATGCGAATCCATCCATAAAATAGGAGAAAAAGAGGAATAGCTGGTTGATGACGGCATTGGAACTCACCTCCACATCTCCGAGACGTGCGCTATAGGAGTAGAGCATCAACGACAGAGCTATCAGACAGGCCGATCGAAAGAACAGATTTCCGTTTACCGAAAGCATCTTTTTCCAACCATGCAAGTCAAGCACCATACTTTTATCAGGCTTCACCGACACTCCATGTCTGCGGCAGAGCCTCACCACTATGAAAACGGCCGGCAGGAGAATCAGCCATTGTGCCGCAAGTGTTCCATAGGCGATTCCATCAAACCCCATTCCGAAACCATAAACCAATGTAAGTGTTGAAATTACATTCAGAATACTCATCCCAATGTTGACCACCATGGCCGAAGCTGTTGACTGCATGCCTATCATCCATCCTGTCAAGGCCGTAAGCACCATCATCGGGACGCATCCCATTATGCATATTGAGAAATAGCGACCTGAAAGCGCTGTCACCTCAGACGATGCCCCCATAAGCTTCTGAAGCAGTCCGAGCATCGGTGAATGTACCGCCAGAATGAGAAGACCAATCGCCATCGCCAATGCCAGAGAGTTGCGGAGACATCTGCCCAGGCCTGATCTGTCGTCCGCTCCGAAGTATGTAGCGGTGAGGCCCGACGTGCCTGCCCTCAAAAAACTGAAGAGCCAATACATCGTAGTGATCATGACCGAACCGATTGCGATTCCTGCAAGATATCTCTCCCCGTCCATGTGGCCCGCTACCGCCGTATCGCATAGACCCAGCAGCGGAACCGAGATATTGCTCAGCACGGTCGGCACCGTCATACGCACTATTCTGCGGTTTAATGACGCTTTTTCATCTGATTTTTCATTAATCATAGTGCAAAGTTGAAAAAAAATTGTGAAACGACCAAGAGATATATTTGTTTTTAGTCGGATTTATTGTTAATTTTGCAGTATGAGTGAACAGATACCCCCTTACGGCGGCTACTCCGACCTTACAGACACAGGCCAGTGGCACCTCGCCGTCGACATATCCAGGCATGGTTTCGGAGCATGGCTCCTTCCCGACGCCTCCATCGGGCGATTGCCTCGCACCATAATCCGTCAGTCTTGGCAACCCTCGGAAGAAGGGCTGCTCAGCCGCATCGAAGACGCTGTCTACGACAATCCCACCGTTCTCGACGACTATTCTGCCGACATTATCGTGGAGAGCGACCGTCAGCTATGGCTGCCGGCAGAATTCTATCCGGGCGACGATGACTGCGCCGATGCATACGTATCGATCTATGGTGGAGAAATCCTCGATGTCATGGTGAATGATCTGGGGAAAGAAAAATGCGCCTTCATGCTTGCTCCCGGACTAAAGTCCTTCATGCAGCGTTCTTTTCCGGGTGCGAGAATATGGAGCCAGCAGTCTTTGCTTAAGGAAACGGCGACCCAACCCCACGACTCCTTCAGATGTCTGATCGATGTCAGGGAGGCTTCGATGGATATTATCCTTCTTTGCCGCGGTGAACTTATGTGTGCCTCAACCCATCTATGGAAGACTGAGACTGACATAGCGTATGTATTGCTCAATATACTTCAGACCTACGATGCTCCCTCCGCCGAGACGGATATAGTATTCAGCGGCCGCAGAGACATCAGGCAGAGCCTGG
Source organism: Muribaculaceae bacterium (assembly GCA_029061225.1). Taxonomy (GTDB): domain Bacteria; phylum Bacteroidota; class Bacteroidia; order Bacteroidales; family Muribaculaceae; genus Lepagella. The sequence goes on along the minus strand of JAIDSM010000266.1, from coordinate 40,308 downwards.
GTAAGACACTAAGTCCCTATTTTAAGTCAATCAGCCAGAAAAACCATGATCTCGACGGGAAAGAAATACCCACAGCGGTCTATCTGGCCATCAACAGGAAAAAAAGATATGCGCATCATACGAGGTAAATACGGCAAGCGTCGGTTTGACGTGCCCCACAATATAACGGCTCGTCCTACTACCGACTTCGCTAAAGAAAACATATTCAACGTGATCGAGAATATCGAGGATATCGAGGGTGAAGACGTACTCGACCTTTTCGCCGGTACAGGAGCAATAAGCCTTGAGTTCCTTTCACGTGGGGCGAGCTCCGTGACATCAGTGGAGATGGCGGCAACGCAAGCTAATTTCATAAGGAGCGTGAAGGAGAAACTCGGCGACGATGCCCTCCGAGTGATCAGAGGCGATGTTTTCAAATTCCTCTCATCCGTAAAGCGTCCTTACGACATTGTATTCGCAGATCCCCCTTACGACCATCCTCGTTTTGACGAGATCCCGACGCTTATCCTCAACTCAAACGCCGTAAAGCCCGGAAGCCTTGTGATTGTAGAGCATAACGCCAAGCACGATTTCTCCGCTCTTCCGGGATTTGAGGAACACCGCGCCTACGGCTCCGTCAACTTCTCTATCTTCCGCAAGCCCACTGCTACGGGAAACGAATAATAATTATGCATTATGAATTATGCATTATGAATTATAAGAACTATGGATACAAACATCAAATTGGATACTATTGAAGACGCAATCGATGAATTCAGAAAAGGTCAGTTCGTGATAGTGGTGGATGATGAAGACCGTGAGAACGAAGGCGACCTCATCATCGCTGCCGAGAAAATTACACCCGAACAGGTCAACTTCATGCTTCAGCACGCCCGTGGAGTTCTATGTGCTCCATTGACAATGAAACGCTGCAAGGAACTCGGCCTCGGATACCAAGTGGAGGAAAACACCTCCATGCTTGGCACTCCTTTCACCGTCACCGTCGACAAGCTGGAAGGATGCTCTACGGGCGTCAGCGCGCATGACCGCGCTGCCACCCTGAACGCGCTTGCCGATCCTAAGTCGACACCGGAGACATTCGGACGACCCGGACATATCAATCCGCTGTATGCACAGGACCGCGGAGTGCTCGAACGCGCAGGACACACTGAAGCCGCCGTCGACCTAGCGCGCCTCGCCGGCCTCGAGCCGGCAGGAGTGCTGATGGAAATAATGAATGAAGACGGCACCATGGCCCGATTGCCGAAACTACGCGAGCTCGCCGATAAATGGGGCTTCAAACTGATAAGCATACGCGACCTTATATCATACCGCCTGCAAAACGACAACCTTCTCGAGAAAGGGGAGGAAGTGGACATGCCTACCGCGTACGGCCATTTCCGTCTCGTTCCTTTCCGACAGAAAGACAACGGACTTGAGCATATTGCTTTGATAAAGGGAGACGTCGCAGACGGCGATCCGGTTCTCGTGCGTGTACACAGCAGCTGTGCTACCGGCGATATTTTCGGCTCGATGCGGTGTGAATGCGGCGAGCAGCTCCACAAGGCTATGGAGCTCATCGAGAAGGAGGGTCGAGGTGCGATCGTCTATCTCAATCAGGAAGGTCGTGGCATCGGCCTTATGGACAAGATAAAGGCATATAAGCTTCAGGAGGAAGGACTCGACACCGTAGACGCTAACCTTCACCTCGGACACAAAGCCGACGAACGAAACTATGGCGTAGGCGCGTCTATCTTACATGCGCTTGGCATTAGGAAGATGAGGCTTATGAGCAATAACCCCATGAAGAGGATAGGTCTTGAAGGATTCGGAATTGAAACGGTTGAAAACGTTCCTCTTGAAGTGCAGCCCAATAAATACAACCGTTTCTACATGCACACGAAGAAAGAGCGCATGGGACACGAACTGAAATTAAGCTGACTTTATGGAAGGGAGTGTAGTGAGCACACTCCGTGTGCATCCTCGCGCGTGTAAGGTGACTTTTCGATAAGATTGCCATTGTATATTAAAAATGCACATTTACTTAGTGCCTGAACTCTAATAATAGTGTATAGACTCCAAACATGAAAAAAATATATCTGATTCCACTTCTCTCCCTTTGCTTTGGCCTCCCTTCCCAGGCGAAGAAAGCACTTGACCATACATGTTTCGACGATTGGAAGAAAGTGACCAACCATTCCCTCAGCAACGATGGGAAATGGGCTGCCTTCAGCGTAAATCCTCAGGAAGGTGATGGAGTCCTGACTCTTCGGAACACTGCAAACGGAAAAGACATAGATATTGCCCGTGGTTATGACGTCGCCTTCACAGCAGACAGCCGCTGGGCGATAGCGAAAATCAAACCATACTTCAAGGATACTCGTCAGGCAAAGATTGACAAGAAGAAAAACTACGAGATGCCACAGGACTCGCTGGCTATCGTGGATCTTAAAACTTCCAAAATAACCGCTATTCCTTTGGTCAAAAGTTTCAAGATCGGTGAGAAAGGTGGTGAATGGGTTGCATACAGCAGCTGTGACACTACCGTCACTAAAGACATGAAACTTTCCGACAAGGAAGCCGGACTTCCTCTCGTGGTCAGAAACCTCGCCACGGGGGAATCAAAAGTGTTTCCCTATATTGGCTCCTATACATTAAGTGAAGACGGTCGCCGACTCGCTGCGGTTACAAAACCTCAGGATAAAGACTCTATATATAATAAAGGAGTGCGTGTGCTTTATCTTCCCGAGGGAAAGGATTTCCTTATCGACGAAGGGAAGAAGTATTATGGCACTCCTGTATTCTCGACCGACGGACTGAAGCTTGCCTACACAGCCACCAACGACAGCAATGATACCGGCACCCGACGTATGCAGCTCTGGATGTCCGGCTTATCCGATGTGCCATCAGGTCCGAAGGAAATAGAACTGGAGATCGCCACCGGAAGGAAGGGGCCCAACCTCCAGCCTCCTCACTCGTCAGATCCTGAACTTCAGGAGAGACTTATGAAAGAATGGCAGGAAAAGATGGCGAAGAACGCTCCTGCTTCGCTTTATATAAACCAATATTCAAAACCGATATTCAGCCACAACGTACAGAGGCTCGTCGTAGGAGTCGCGCCTGAGATCGCTCCTGACGACACCACGCTTGTAAGCTTCGAACGTCCTGAACTCGATATCTGGCGGTGGGACGCTCCCTATACTCCCCCTCAGGAGAAATCCAATCTCGACGAGCTCAAGGAGCTCACATATCCTGTTGTGATTGATCTTAACAGTGGCGATTACAGGCTGCTTGATTCCAACCCTCTCGCTACAGTCATAACGCCTGACCGCTGGGATGGAGATTGGGCGCTTCTTCGCGATCCGAGCAAGGAAATCGTAAGCCAACAATGGAACTATTACGCTCCCGAAGAGATAAGCGTCATAAATATCAACAACGGCAAAAGGAAAGATATAGCTACGGTCTATGAAGGCACTGCGAGACTCTCACCTGAAGACAAGTACGTATATTGGTTCAAGGATGGAAACTGGTTTGCTTATGAGATAGAATCTGGAAATACCGTAAACGTCACGGCCGAACTCCCCTATCCCGTATGGGATGAAACCGACGACCATCCGGGAGTGCGTCAGGACTATGGGTTTGCATCCTGGACAGAAGGGGATTCCCGGATGCTTGTCTACGACCGATTCGATATCTGGAGAGTGGATCCGAAGGGAAAGGCTAAGCCGGAGTGCCTGACAAAAGGATATGGCCGCGACAACAATCTCAAGATCCGCTATATCAACACCCACGGCAAGGAACGCAGATTCCTGAAGAAAGGAGACCTGATGACTCTTACCCTCTTCAACTATAAGGATAAACGCAACGGTCTTGCATCTATGAAATATGGCCTCGCGGCAAAACCTGACAATATCGTGCTCGACACGCTCAGCTTCACTCAGGTCCGTCAGGCTCTTGACGCTCCGTCCTTCTCTTTCGTGGAAGCCAACTTCTCGGTGATGCCCGACGTATGGATCGCTCCTAAAGGCGTGTTTGCGAAAGCTACCAAGGTGAGCGACTCTAATCCGCAGGTGAAGGACTACAACTGGGGCACCGCACGCCTTGTCAGCTGGCATGCATATGATGGGACTCCTTCCGATGGAGTGCTGTACGTGCCGGAAGACCTCGACCCGAATAAGAAATATCCCATGCTCTGCGTTTTCTACGAGACAGGCTCGGAAGAACTGTACAGACATTATGACATGGAACCCTCCTGGAGCTGGGTCAACTATCCCTTCTATGTAAGCCGAGGCTATGTAGTCTTCGTTCCTGACATCCATTACAAAGCCGGCGTACCGGGGGAATGCGCGTGGAACTTCGTATGCTCGGGGGCGGAGGCAATGTGCGACCGTTATCCTTGGATCGACCGTGACCGTATCGGAATCGACGGCCAGAGTTGGGGCGGATACCAGACCGCTTACCTTGTGACGCGTACCAATATGTTCGCGTGCGCGGGGAGTGGAGCGCCAGTAAGCAACATGACCTCCGCTTTCGGAGGAATACGCTGGGAAAGCGGCGACTCACGCCAGGGTCAATACGAGCTGGGACAAAGCCGTATCGGCCGGAATCTATGGGAAGCTCCCGAACTTTACATCGCCAATTCTCCTGTATTCCATGCCAATCGCGTGGAGACACCATTGCTCATCATGCACAACGATGCCGACGGAGCTGTTCCCTGGTATCAAGGCATCGAGATGTTCATGGCACTCCGCCGCCTTCAGAAACCGGTATGGATGCTGCAGTATAATGGAGAGGCTCACAACTTGAAGGAACGACGCAACCGCAAGGATATCACGGTGCGTCTCCAGCAATTCTTCGACCACTATCTTAAAGGCGACCCAATGCCGGAATGGATGAAAGAGGGCATACCCATGACCCGCAAAGGCCAGGAATTAGGATATTAGATCACTATAAAGGGGGAGCGACATTCATCGCTCCCCCTTATTGTGGGAATCCATGACTCTTCAAGCCTTTACTCTTTCATGATAAAAAATGTTGTTTCCGGATAAATGTTTCAACTGAAACTCAGCGACAAGCAATTATGCATTGTGCATTATGAATTATGAATTTAAAGTTATTCCGTCAGCTCTCCGTGGAGGTTCTTCTCCATGTATTTTCCCGCCAGCTGTGCAGTGGCTCCCATACCGAACAGATACATCATCTTGGTGATGGCAGCTTCCGATGTCAGATCGTGGCCGGAAATGATTCCCGCATTCGCCAACCCCACTCCGGCGGAATATTTCATAGGCGACACCATACCGTTTGAGCACTGTGAAATATTGACTATCAGAAGTCCTTTTGCAACAGCGTCGCGGATGCACTCGAAAAGCCACGGACAGCTTGGTCCGTTGCCTACACCGAAAGTCTTTATGACCACTCCCTTCAGGCCGGGAATATTGAAGGTAGCCCTGACCACATTTTCCTGTATACCGGGAAAGATATCGAGATACGCTACATTCGTATCCATGAAATACTCTACCTTGAACTCCTTTCCTTGGGTAGGACGGAGAAGGGCATCCTTGTTGTAAGTGATGTCAAGACCTATATGGGCGAGTTCCGGATAATTGCTTGACTGGAACGCATCGAAATTGTCGGCTGAAAACTTAGTGCTTCTATTGCCCCGCAAAAGAGAATCCTGGAAAAGGATTGCAACTTCCCTGACCATCGGCTCCCCGTCTGTATCTTTAGCTGCCGCTACCTGAAGCGCGGTTATGAGATTTTCCTCTCCATCCGTCCGCACTTCACCGATCGGCAGTTGGGATCCCGTGATTATGACCGGTTTTGTAAGATTATTGAGCATGAAACTCAACGCTGATGCCGTATACGCCATCGTGTCGGTGCCGTGAAGAATCACAAAACCATCATATTTGCTGTAGTTGTCTTCTATCACCTTAGCCATCTGTCCCCAGTGCGACGGATTCATGTCTGCAGAATCTATCGGCACGTCAAACTGAAAATTGTCTATCTCAAAGTCAAGCATCTTAATCTTAGGCACATTGTCAAGAAGATGATTGAAATCGAATGGCTCCAATGCTTTGGTATCCGGATTCTCTATCATTCCGATAGTGCCTCCGGTATAGATAAGCAGTATTTTCGGTTTTTTTACAGACATATGATATTTCTTTTCAATGCGCAAAGATAACAAAAAAAAATTTATGATACAACATTTTTCCATAATTTTAACTGTAGCCTATATCGGGCTATGATTTTATTCAATCAAAATGACATAACAGATATGTATTTAGCGTTGACGGACTTTGTTTAAGACCGTGAACCAAATGTAATTTAAAATGTTTTGCTTTCAAAGATAATGTGTCATTCTTCATTGACCTTTATCCCTAAACTACCTGATAACCGTCAACCCGTTCCACTATGAAAACACCCTTCAAAATCGCATTATTGATAATGACCGCCACCGGAGGAGTATCACAGACATATGCAGATGACAACCGCGGATGGCTTCTTGATTCTATCCCTCAGAAATGGGATTATCAGTCAGCATATTCCCAGAAACTTCCTACTGACGATGACTGGTGGAAGACATTCGGAGATCCGACTCTTGATTCCCTTATCAACATGGCTGAAAGGGAGAATTACAATCTGGCCGCCGCTCTTCAAAGAATAGAAATGGCGCAGAAGTCGCTCGATGTGGCGAAATCCGCCTATTTCCCCACTGTGAATCTTTCCGCCGGATGGTCTAAAGGCCAGTCTTCCGGTGCCTCAGGACCTGTAGTGACAAAATCCTCTCCATACGATTATTTTTCTTTGGGAGCCACGATGCAATGGGAAGTCGACCTTTTCGGCAGGATAACACAGAATGTGAAGGCAAGCAAGGCCGCATACAATGCGACAAGGGCTGAATATGACGGAACTATGGTGTCGCTTGCAGCCAACGTTGCTAAAGCATACATAAATCTCCGCACATATCAGAACGAAATGGAGATTGCGCGCAATCATCTTGTGGAACAGGAGAAAGTGCTCGCCATCGTGGAAGCCAGATTCAAGGTTGGTCTCGCAAGTATGCTTGAAGTCACTCAGTCTCGCACTGTAGTCGCTTCTACAAAAGCATCCATACCGGCACTCGAGGCCATGATTGAGTCATCCATAAATTCCCTCGCTCTTCTCACAGCCAGATATCCCGATGATATTTCGTCATGGCTCTCTAAGCCGGCTCCAATGCCCGATGTTGTTTATGGAGCGCAACTGGGTGTCCCGGCCGACCTGCTCAGAAGACGCCCGGATATTGTGCAGGCTGAGTATCAGCTGGCCCAATATGCCGCGCAGGTCGGTATCGCGAAAAAAGACTTTCTTCCTACCCTTGCGATTTCTGGCTCGATAGGCACCCAGGCACATAATGCAAAAAACCTTTTCGGAGATCACAGCATGTATTGGGAAGTCAGCCCTACACTGAGCTGGACAATCTTTGACGGACTCGCACGAAACTACCGCACGGCCGAAGCCAAGGCACAGCTCGAGGCGGCTATCGATTCATATAACTACACAGTCATGAACGCTGTAATAGAAGTCTACAACGCAACCACCACCTTCAAGTCTACTATGCAGACCATTAAGCTCACCGAAGATGTCATAGCCAACAGCCGTCAGTCGCTTGAGCTTGCGATAGACAGATACAAGAAGGGACTTTCCCCTTTCAACAATGTGGTCGACGCACAGATAAGCTATCTGACCAATCAGGATTCTCAGGTGACGGCCCAAGGCAAGGCCCTGATAGCTGTGGTAAATCTTTACGAGGCATTAGGTGGAGGATGGAACCAAAACCAATAAAACCAAGGGAACATCAAGACTTACCAAATACCTAAACTTCTAAACCTTTAAACCTCTAAACAATGAAAAGCATCAATTTTTATATTATATTGTCCGCAGGATGCCTGTTTCTTTCTACTGCATCATGCAAGAAAAGCGATAAGGAAGCGACAAGCGACGATGTCCCCTCAATTTATGTGGCTGAGCCTGTAGTTGATTCCATAGTCCTTCATAAGACATATCCCGGACTTCTCGGAGCCTCCGACAACGCCACTGTTGTAGGCCGCGTCAACGGCACACTCCTGTCCCAAAACTATGAAAGCGGAGGCTACGTCAACAAGGGACAGGTTCTATTCACCATCGAATCGACAAAATACCGAGATGCAGTGCAGCAGGCTCAGGCCTCGCTCGCGACAGCAAAGAGCCAGTATGACTATGCGAGCCGCAACTACCAGGCTCTCAGCGAGGCTCTTAAAAGCGATGCGGTCTCACAGATAGAGGTCATCCAGGCCAAAGCTGCCATGGAGCAGGCTGCGGCTTCTGTAAAAAACGCCGAGGCCGCGCTTAGTCAGGCCAACCTCAATCTGTCTTACTGCTCTGTAAAGGCTCCTATCGCCGGATACGTATCTTCAAGCATTCCAAATGTTGGAGAATACATCAGCGGAGAGGGGGCTCCGGTAGAACTCTGCAAGATATACGACAATACCAATATGACTGCGACCTTCAATATCGAGGATGCACAGTATGAGCAGATGATAGGTCAGAACGGCGGTATGGACCACGATTTGTATAGAAATGTGCCTATAAAGTTCAACCAGCCGCTTCCCCATTCGTATACGGCTGATCTGAGCTACCAGTCTCCTTCGATAAATTCCACTACGGGAACACTGCAACTCAAGGGTTCGATAAAGAATATAGACAACGAACTTAAAGACGGCATGTATATTACCGTTGAGCTTCCTTACGGTGTAAATCCAAAGGCAATACTTATCAAGGATGCGTCAATCGGAACCGACCAGCTTGGGAAATACGTATATGTGGTAAATGACTCAAACAAGGTGGTGTATACCCCCATCAAGATTGGCGAACTCTATCAGGATACACTCAGAGTAGTAAACGAAGGTCTGAAGCCCGGCGACCGTTACGTGACGGAAGCCCTCCTGACGGTCCGCAACGGAATGACAGTCAAACCCGAACTTACAAAATAATATTTGAAATAGATTTCAACGGTTAGACTTCAGAATTCCCAATTCGCCATTCTCAATTCTCAATTCTCAATTAATTAGGATATGTTCTCGAAATTCTTCATAGACAGGCCCATTTTCGCCACTGTCATCGCGATATTGATGGTGCTCGCCGGAGGCATGTGTTATTTCACTCTTCCGGTGGCGCAGTACCCCGACATCACTCCTCCTACAGTAATGGTCAGCGCCGCTTATCCTGGGGCATCAGCTTCTACAGTTGCTCAGACGGTCGGTGTGCCGATCGAGCAGCAGGTCAACGGAGTGGAAGGAATGCTCTACATGAGCAGCAACTCCGGTTCTGACGGCAGCTACAGCCTTACCATCACTTTTGAAAACGGAACGGATCTCGACCAGGCTGCCGTCGAGGTGCAGAACCGTATCTCTCTTATCAGCTCCACTCTTCCCTCTGAAGTGGCGCAGCAAGGCGTGAGCGTCAACAAGGAGGCAAGCGATCAGATTATGTTCCTTGCTTTGACAGCAGATGATCCTGAAAGATACGACGCCCTTTATCTCACCAACTATGCTCAGCTCAACCTTACCAATCCACTCAGCCGCGTCGACGGCGTTGGAGGTGTGCAGGCTTTCGGAGGAGGTGAATACAGTATGCGCATATGGCTTGATCCTGAGGCACTGAGAATCAGGAACCTGACTCCGGCAGACATTTCGGCTGCCATTCAGTCGCAGAATATGGAGGTAAGCGCCGGTTCTGTAGGCCAGCCTCCCCTCAACGATAACTCGGCTTTCGAGTATACTCTCGTAAGCAAGGGAAGACTTTCAACTCCGGAGGAATTCGGAAATATTGTCATCAAGACAGATGGCACCTCAATGCTCCGTCTTAAGGACGTGGCTAAGATCGATCTCGGATCTGAAAGCTATGCCAACACCTCCACCATCAACGGAAAGCAGGCTTGTGCAATCGGCATCAACCAGCTCCCGGGAGCAAACGCGCTCGATGTAGCGAAAGGATGCCTTGCCGAAGTCGACCGTCTGTCGGAATATCTTCCTGAGGGGGTTCATCTGTCGGTAATCATGAACGCTACTGACTATGTCAAGGAATCCGTTGACGATCTTTTCGTCACATTCTTGCTCACTTCCCTCATTGTGATGGTAGTGATCCTCATTTTCCTCCAGAACTGGCGAGCCGTAGTGATACCGATGATAACAATTCCGGTCTCTCTCATAGCGACTTTCGCCGTGATGAAGATAATGGGTTTCTCACTTAACACCCTCTCCCTATTCGGCCTCGTGCTCGCGATAGCCATCGTGGTCGACGACGCAATCGTGGTGGTGGAAGACTGTTCGCGACTCGTAGATACAGGAGAGATGACACGCCATCAGGCAGCGACAAAGGCTATGCAGGAGCTTACAGGGCCCGTAGTCGGTGAGGTTCTCGTTTTGCTCTCTGTTTTTATTCCTACGGCATTCGTCTCAGGTATCACCGGACAGCTTTACAAGCAGTTCGCGCTTACTATCGCGGTCTCCACTGCTTTCTCCGGCTTCAACGCCTTGACCCTTACGCCTGCGCTCTGCGCTCTCTTCCTGACACCGAGAAAGCCGTCGAAGTTCTTCATCTACAGATGGTTTAACGCTGGCTGGACGAAGGTCGAGAACTTGTACAACAAAGCCATCGGCGGGATGCTCAACCATGCCACGGCTTCCCTGCTCGTTTTCCTCGTATTGGCCGGCGTAGCTTTCTATGGATTTGTTAAGTGGCCTACCAGCTATATCCCTTCTGAAGATATGGGGCATTTCATGACGTCTGTTCAGCTTCCGACCGGGGCATCACTTGAAAGAACCGAGAAGATTACCGATGAACTTGCTGCGGAAATCATGAAACTTCCGGAAGTAAAGGATGTTATGACTATCTCCGGATTCTCTATGATGGGTGGAGGAGCGGCCTCCAACGGAGGTTCTCTTATCGTAATGCTGAAACCATGGAAGGAACGTGGACGGAAAGGCTCAGTCGATAATGTAATAGCTAAGGTGGATGAGATTGCAGCTTCCGGAAAATTCCAAGGCGCATCAATCTTCTCCATCAATCCTCCGGCTATCCCGGGTCTCGGCCTCTCTTCAGGACTTGAGATGAACCTTCTCGACATAAATTCACTGGGCCCCACAGAGACACTGAAGGCTATTGAAGCACTGCGCACTGCGGTAGACAAGGATCCGAGATTCAAGTCGCTCACCACCATGTATCAGGGAGTCGTGCCTCAATATCAGCTGAATATAGACCGAGACAAGGCCAACACTCAGGGTCTTGAGATGTCTGACATCTTCACAGCCCTAAGCGGCTATATGGGCGGTAATTACGTAAACGACTTCGTTGAGTTCAACCGCGTGTTCCAGGTGCGTATGCAGGGTAATCAGAATGCTCGCGACAATATCAATGATGTATTGAGACTGTCTGTGAGAAATAGTCAGGGCGAGATGGTACCGTTCTCGGCTTTCACCACTATAGAACCTGTGATGGGAGAAGCGACGGTAAATCGATATAATATGTATCAGTCTGCATCGGTGACTGTCACTCCGGCTGCCGGCGTTTCATCATCCGAAGGAATCGAGGCTATGGAACAGCTCGTAAAGTCTACGCTCGGCAAAAACTATTCATATGCATGGACAGGCATGGCCTACCAGGAGACACAGTCCGGTACGACTATCACGTTCGTATTCATCTTCGCGATTATAATGACGATTCTCGTTCTTGCAGCGCAGTATGAGAGTTGGACAGATCCTATAGCCGTAATCCTGGCGACGCCTATTGCTATTCTCGGCACGATTCTCGGATGTATCTGCATGAGTCAGTCCATAAGCGTCTATACACAGATCGGATTGATATTGCTGATAGGTATGTCGGCCAAGAATGCGATACTTATCGTCGAGTATGCTATGGACTTCCGCAAGAGCGGCAAGAGCATCAAGCAGTCGGCCCACGATGCAGGTGTCATCCGCTTCCGTCCGATCATGATGACGGCCCTGGCATTCGTGTTCGGCGTAATGCCTATGATGTTTGCCACGGGCGCTGGTGCCAATAGCCGTATAGAGCTCGGCACAGCCGTAGTCTTCGGTATGGCGATGAACGCCTTCATCGGCACGCTCTTCGTCCCCAACTTCTGGGAGTTCATGCAGCGTATCAACGAGAAATACCTCTCCGGCCTGTTCAAGGACCCGGCACCTGCTGCAAATCCGGCCGACAAAGACAATACATCCGATCTCGTCTGATAAAACCAATATAATGTTTCTGAATAGAAGAAGGACGCTCTCCACCGGGCGCCCTTCTTTTCCTTAACCCTTAACCCTTAACTTTCGCCCCAAAAAGTTGAATTCATTTGCTGCCAGTCGGCATGAAGACGAAGAAGACGGCAGCGACGAGGCAGAGAAAGGCCGCGACATGATTCCAGTGGAGTTTCTCTCCGGAGAGGAAGAAGACCGAGATGATTGTGAAGACTGTCAAGGTGATCACTTCCTGCACCACCTTCAGCTGCATCATGGAGAAAGGACCTCCATTCTCTACATACCCCATCCTGTTGGCAGGTATCATGAAGCAGTATTCAAGGAGCGCGATGCCCCAGGAAAATAGTATTACCGCGAAAAGCGGCCAGCTCTTTGTCCATCCAAGTGACTGCATCTTCAGATGGCCATACCAAGCCATCGTCATGAAAACATTCGAAATTATAAGAAGTATAACTGTCAATAATGTCGTCTTCATAATGCTTTTAGTTTTTCAGGCGCAAAATTACTCAAAATTCCTGAATAATCATTAAGGTTTATTTGTTATATTGTTGTATTTTTAATAAAAGCTAAACGAATCGACTGTAAACTATGCTCTCAAGCGGAAAACTCGGATTCTGGGGCCTGACGGCCCTTGTGTTCGGACTCATGGTGGGTACCGGCATCTACAACCTGCCGCAGAATATGGCGCATGTCGCCAATCCCGGCGCGGTATGGATGTCGTGGATCGTCACGTCCATGGGAATCCTGCCGCTCGTGATTGCATTCAAATGGCTTAGCGACCACTACCCACAGTATAATGCAGGAATATACCAGTATGCCCTCGCGGGGTTCGGAAGATTCGCGGGGTTCAACATCGCGTGGGGCTACTGGCTCTGCACTGCTTTTTCAAATGTAGCATATGCAGTTATGCTCAACGATTCCTTTGGTGCCTTCTTCCCCGGATTGCTTAATCATGGATGGGAAACGATCGCCTTCGGCTCGGTGCTTATATGGATTATGTTTTTCATTGTCTCGCGTGGCATCCGGACAGCAAAATTCGTCAACAACCTTCTTGCGGCCGTGAAAGTGCTTATGCTAATCTTCATAATCACTATTCTTATAATATTCTTTAAGGCGCGCCTGTATGAGGCCGATGTGTGGGGAGCGATAGCCGGAGTCGGAGCCACATGGCAGCAGGTGAAGGAAACGATGATGGTGACGCTGTTCTGTTTCTTCGGTGTGGAAGGAGCCGTGATGATGTCGGCGAGGGCTAAGAAAAGCTCGGACGTTGGCAAAGCAGGTATTGCCGGCTTCCTGATCTCCCTCTCGCTCTATATGGCTGTATCGCTGCTGAGCTTCGGTCTGCTGGGACGTGCACAGCTCGCGGACCTTCCGGACCCCTCGATAGCTTATATATTAAGGGAGACTTGCGGGGCCTGGGCCTATTGGTTCGTAATATCGGCTGTCATTGTTTCGTTGCTCGGAGGATGGGTAGCCTGGACACTTGTCGTAGCGCAGGTACCATACGAGGCATCCCTTGTCGGTATACTTCCGAAGGCTTTCAGCAAAGTCAACCGGCATAACATGCCAACTTTCGGGCTTTTTGCCTCAAGCGTTGTGATGAACCTTTTTCTCGTGATGGTAGCCATGGCGGATGATGTCTATCTCGCAGCACTCCATATCACCGGATTGATGATCATTCCCGGATATTTCTTCACTGGTCTGTTCCTTATAAAGAAAGCGGACAACTGGAAGATCATGACTATAGGGATAGTGACAACTGCGTTCTGCATATGGATGGCCTATTCCGGAGGTCTGCTCAACATGTTCCTCACTTCCATCTTCTATCTGCTCGGCATAGGCTTCTACATTCAGATTCACAGAGAACGACAGATGCCTGGAACGCCACTCTTCACGAAAACGGAAAGATGGTGTTTCATCATATTATGCATCGCATCACTCATTTCCGCCTTCATCCTCATCTCCTCCTTCCTCTGACTCCCCTTTAACCCTTAACCCTTAACTCTTAACCCTTAACCATGATTGATTTCCTCCAATCCCACCCCCTCATACCCCTTTTCCTTACTCTTGGATTAGGTTTCCTGCTCGGTAAAGTACGATTTGGTTCTTTTTCCCTCGGATCTGTCGCCGCAACGCTTATCGTAGGCGTCATCATAGGCCAGCTCGACATAGTGATACCTGATATGGTAAAGACAGTGTTCTTTCTCTTTTTCCTGTTTTCCGTCGGTTACGGAGTAGGGCCGCAGTTCTTTCGGGCCTTCAAGGGAAACGGTATCAAGATTGTGGCTTTCGCCGCAGTGGCCGCGATTGTTAGCTCCGGGGTTGTGGTATTGGCTGCCGAAATTCTCGGATACAGCAAGGGTGTGGCTGCCGGACTTTTTGCCGGCTCTCAGAATGCGTCGGCGTCATTGGGATTGATGACAGATACATTGAAGGGAATGCCCATGGAAGAATCCACACGCGAACATATCCTTAAACTCATTCCGGCTTGCTATGCCGCCACATATGTGCTCGGCACCGTATTCACCGCGTGGTTTCTTTCCTCAATGGCTCCTAAAATGATAGGGGGACTGAAGAAAGTCTTGTCTGACGTAGCCGATATGGAGCAGAAGCTTGAAGGTTCCGACACTCCGCTTGGCCCCGGGATGATACCCGCACGCCGTCCCGTTGTGTATCGCGCATACGACGTTACTGACGCGTTTTTCGATACGCCGAGGTCCCCGGCTGAGATCAGAGAACATTACAAATCCATGAATGTTCGGGTGGTATTTGTCCGGGCCCGCATCAACGGCGTCATTACAGATCCATCGCCTGATTTGCGTATTTCTCACGGAGACCATATAGTGATAGGAGGACGCTCCGAGGAAATGGCGGCCCTTCCCTCTCCTCCGGGACCGGAAGTAGCGGATCATGAACTGCTGAATTTCGGAGCGGAACGTACTCCGGTTACGATTGCATCCAAGGATGTAGACGGGTTGACACTCGGCCAACTCCGCTCGCAGGAGTACATGGACCGTATCGCTATCTCATCGCTGAAACGAAACGGCCTGACGATCCCCGTCAAAAACAATACCCAGCTTTACGGCGGAGACGTCATAACCCTCGTCGGCTGGCCTTGCGACGTATCTTCGGCAGCCGAACATATAGGCTATGCGGATCGCGACACGAACGTGACCGATATGGTGTTTGTAGGATTAGGCATAGCCTTAGGCTGTATTGTCGGTGCATTGTCTGTCAGGATCAATGGCATTCCAATGGCATTGGGAGTTAGCGTAGGTGCCCTTTTCTCCGGACTCGTGCTTGGGTGGCTCCGCTCGAAGCGACCTTCATTCGGCCATATTCCGTCGTCTGCACTATGGATTCTCAATAATCTTGGAGTGAATATGTTTATATCGGTTTTGGGTCTTTCAGCCGGAAGTGCCCTTATGGCGGGCCTTCATGAGGCAGGTATTGCTATTGTTGGCATTGGCTTGCTGCTGACCTTCCTCAGTATAGTCACAAATGTCTTCATCGCCCATAGGATTTTCCGTTTCTCGACTCCGGAAGTTCTGGGATGCGTTGCCGGATCAAGATGCAGCGTTGCCTCAATAGGAGCCATACAGAACGCTCTTGGTTCGGATGTCCCGAACCTTTCCTTCACCATCACCTATGCAGTCGCCAACATTACTCTCGTCTTCTCATCCCTCATCGTCCTCTTCCTCATCCAGTAGAGATTTCTTCGTGCGTCCCTACCGAATCATGTAAATTTATCCGGTTTTATTATCGAAGACAGTCTTCGAGCCGCTACATACGGATCCATTGGACCCTGTCCGAGGGTGCCGCTCCTACTCACTACATCAGGCGAGTTAATGCAGAATATTCGCTCGAATCCCGCTTCGTGCAATGCCTCACGGTCCCTGACACGTCCGGCCACAAGCCATACCGGTATGTTTTTCTTCTTACCGCGCTGCAGTATTTCATAAGGAATCTTTCCCATAAGGGTCTGGCGGTCGGAACTCCCTTCGCCGGTAATTATAAGGTCTACTCCTTCTATGTCGTTGTCAAAACCGATGAGATCAAGAAGTGTAGAAGCACCCTTCTTTATCTTGGCTCCGACGAATGCCACCAGACCACCGGCGGCACCTCCGGCTGCTCCACTTCCAGGTATAAGGTTAAGGTCTATACCTGATTTTTCAATAATCAGCTTCCTTATATTATCCATCCCCTCCTCAAGCATTTTCACCTCTTCATCTTTGGCACCTTTCTGCGGTCCGAACACGTTCGCTGCACCGCATTCCCCTGTAAAAGGAGCCTCTACGTCGCAAAGCAACGTAAGCTCAAGATTATTAATTTTTTTCTTGAAATCGTCGGTCAATTCAATATCCCCTACATCGGCAAGCATTCTTCCTTTAAACGGACGTGGAAGATCCCTTCCGTTTTTATCAAGCAGGCGAAGACCTAATGCTTGTAGTGCTCCAAGCCCTGCATCAACTGTAGCTGACCCGCCAAGTCCAAGTCTTATGTCATATATACCTTTCTTGATGGCATCCCTTATCATCTGGCCGACACCGTAACTGGTAGTATCAAGTGGATTACGATTCTCTTCATCTACAAGAGTCAATCCTCCGGCAGATGCGAATTCGATATAGGCACACCTCTCTACCTTATCTTTTATCATCAGCCATTCGGCATTGATCTCCACGCCAAGAGGAGAATTTACTTTGCAGTCGCATATCTCAATGTCCTGTCTTCCACAGGCTACCATCTGCTCCATCCCTTCCCCTCCGTCCGAGACCGGAGTGAAAACCACTTCAGATTCAGGAAAGGCCTCCTGCATTCCTATCGCAACCCATTGGGAAGCTCGATAGGAGTCAAGACAGCCCTTCATCGAATCCATCGCCACCAGTATCTTCTTCATGTCATCAAGAAACTTATTTCGTGCCGAAGATTTGGCGTGAGTTCTGAAGATGCGTGTTTCAGTTCCTCTGCAGTCCACCATCTTCCACCATCCAGTTCATCACTTGGATGAACAACCGACGGATCGACCACCACCTTGAAACTGTTCACCAGCTCACGCTCTCTATCTGATTCAAACACATAACTCTTTAAGTGAACAGGTGTGAAATCTATAAGTCCAAGCTCTTCCCTCGCTTCCCGCCGTAGAGCAGCCTCCACATTTTCACCGAAATCGATGTGTCCTCCTACGGCAGTATCCCATTTTCCGGGCTGAATGTCCTTCCATTCAGGACGATGCTGAAGGAAAAGCCTTCCCTCAGCATCGAATATATGCAGGTGTACCACCGGATGAAGCAACTTGCTTCCACCGTGACACTCACCTCTTGTAGCCTTGCCGATGACATTCCCGGCCTCATCCACCACCGGAAATATCTCCTCGCTGTTATCCTTATTCATTCCTATTCGGAACTCTTTAATATTTAATATTTAATCTTTAATCTTTAGATAGAATTTCTGCAGCGAAATTGCCCATTGCCTCATAGCCGGCAGGATTTAGATGGAGCCAGTCGTCGGAATATTCCGGACGAAGTGCCGACGGATTCTCAGGATCTCTCACAGCTGCGTCGAAATCTATCACTCCGTCTACATCCTTGTTCGCACGTATCCAATCGTTGAGGGTCAGACGGGCAGCCTCACTGAAATGATCCTCATAAAAACTGTTCTTATAGGGAGTGATGGTAGCAAGATATACTTTTTTTCCTGCCTCCTTGCTCTTGGCGATAAAGGAAGTATAGGCTTCTATAATATTCTTGACAATCTCCTGATGATTAGGACGCTTGCCTCCGATATCATTCACACCTTCGAAAATAACTACAGATGTCACACCCGTCTGTCCAAGGATATCTCTGTCGAAACGTACGACTGCAGGTTCACTGAGACCGCCGTTCACTACTGCATTGCCACCTATTCCGAGGTTCAGCACCCCGGCATTTCCTCCGAGGGCCTTGGCAAGAAAATCGGGCCAGCGGTTCTGCATATTTGTGGTGCTTCCTCGTCCGTCGGTGATAGAGTTGCCAATGATTGCAATGCACTCGGTAGGTTTCTCGGTCTGCACGTCAATGCATGAGATATTATACCAGTGGTCGAGTTTTTCCGCATCCGTGAATTTAGTCTTTGGCTTTGCTTCTCCGTTGATGATGTATGAAGTGGTGCGCGAACCTCTGTGCGAGGATGCGTTGACAGGAGTGTTCTCACCATAGTTCACTGTGAC
The DNA here is from genome assembly GCA_029061225.1 of Muribaculaceae bacterium. GTDB lineage: Bacteria > Bacteroidota > Bacteroidia > Bacteroidales > Muribaculaceae > Lepagella. The sequence continues at coordinate 21,846 of JAIDSM010000266.1, read as the reverse complement.
GGCAAGCCTCTGGAGGGGCTGCAGGTCAAACTTGATGTCATCGCAGTATACGGCATCTCCCGGAGCAATTGTTACGGATTTCTTACCATTAAAGGTAAGGTATTTAGCCGACTTTACATCTATGTCGCACGAATCTGCTGCATTGGCGATAAATATAGACTTAATCTCTACCGGCTCCTTACTATGGATATTGCTGAGCTGCATACGGAGCACATCGCCCGGAATAGAAACCTGCACTATCTCGCGAAGAGCCCGGTTGGAAAGACTTGTTTTCGGCATATCGCCGGGACCGGTAAACTCTACCGCGGTAGCCCATGTGCCTGTCCATGATTTGTCCGTATCCTGAGCCAAGGCTCCGAAGGCACAGGCAAAGGATATTAAAGGAAGAAATAATCTTTTCATGTTGTATTCAGATTTAAGTTTTAAGTTGCAATGCATAATTCATAATGTATAATTGTTTGTTGCTGAATTTCAGCTGAAATTATCTTGATTCATTATGATTACAGGATAGCATGGCCTTAATGGCTTCCGCATAACGTCTGCCCAACTCTATCTGAGCCTTTCTGCCATAATGTGGATCTCGCTCCTTATCCTTAAAGCGTCTCTCAAGACCTTCGCTGCTCACATACGCACAATTAGGCACGATCTTTGAAGTCTCCGGCACTATCGAGCCATTAAATCTATCGATATCCTCTTTCGGTGCCCACTTCCAGCGTCCTACCTGGCCGATCACGACCGGAACATTTTCTGCATCGAGCTGCTTACGCAATTCTGATATCATCAAGCTGAATTTTTCAGGATAATCCCAAGTCTTTTTCTCGACATCTGTCTCGCCTTGATTCCAAAGGACTCCCTTAAGCGAACCATATTTCAACGCTTCCTGAGTGCGACTGACGGCATCTCGGAAATAACCGTTGGAATAGTCAGGCTGCCATTCGGCAATATGAGATCCGCCTCTTGCATTCACTACAAGAAGTATCGGACGTCCTGTCTCCGAGTGCATGATCCGACCGAACTCACAACCCGGATTATAACCCTGCAGCGACAATTCCTTGCGGATGGTGGAATACTTGTTGAGCGGTGCAATAGCCGGTTCCGGGATGCCGTCTGCATTCAGCAGCCATACCCCTTCAATAGCCTCCGTAGTATCCTTTGCCTCCAACGGGCCACGACCTGCCATATTCGACTGGCCTATAAGAAGGTATACATCGAAATCATCAGGTGTATCGGCAAAACCCAGATAAACCGTCATCAATGCTAACACGCAAAAAATCAGTCTTCTCGTCATCTCTCAGAGCTATGTTAAATATTCACTTTTCTTATCGCTACAAAATTAATAAAAAAATTCCTATTCCACAACAACACGCATAATCCCCGCATAATCCTCCCCATGTCGTCTATCAAATAAAGTATCGTTACGGAGTGTGAATTTTTACTCCCACTCCCCACATCTTCAGACTGAATTCCTTATTCTATTATGTACTCCAAATCATAGTAATTTTTTCCAGATCTTTTTAAGACGAATGGTTCAGATCCTCGGGCAACCTCTATGGTGAGAAAATCAACTGCTCCACCTGACTCATAACTCACAACCAAATTAGCTTTAAAACCTTTATTTACGGGCCCGACACTATATTGGAATTTTCCGTCCGGCATAGAAGTCTGAATCAATTTAGACTTACCTGGCTCCGTTGAAAAAGACATTCTGACATCAGCATTTGGCTTTGCTATTGCGGTGTATCTCACATAATAATCCATAACGGGCTCATCATCGTGATTGCAACATGACAATATAAGACTGGCAATGAATAAGATTGGGATAATTAGATTTTTCATTTGTTTTTACCTAATTTTGATTTTACAATGCAAAATTACTAAAAACTATAATATCTTACAATACCCAAAATGGTATGATTACGACCGCAGGCAGGACCATCACCAACACCCAACTTTCCCGATTCCGCAGTGTCTATGATAGTAGCCGAGCATGTTCGGCCAAATTTCCTCCTTTACTGGCAGCGTTAACGATATCATTCTTGTGATTGCCGACCTTTTTTACATCTACTTCCTATGAGTTTAATAAAATAACGAAAAGTCCTGAGGTTCCTTCATTCTCAATTGGCCATTACAATTTTTTTCGCTAATTTTGCAAAAACAACCCAATAAATATACCATGAGACGGACATCACTACTGGCATCTACACTTATAGCCCTTTCAGCCTTGACTGATTTTGCGGCTACTCCTATCATATATTTCGACCGGCCGGCCGATTTCTTCGAAGAGACCTTCGTTATAGGCAATGGCACACAAGGAGGAATAATCTACGGAAACCCTTCCCGCGAACGAATATCTCTAAACGATATCACATTCTGGACCGGCGAACCGGATACAACAGTTTATTCTCCTGGAGCATACAAGGCTATCCCGGAAATACGCGCAGCCCTCGATGCTGGAAACTATCAGCTCGCACAGGAACTGCAGAAGAAAGTACAGGGGCACTACACCAACAACTATCAGCCCATCGGAAACCTGAATATCGATTTCGCTGATAAAGGTGAGTACTCAAACTATTCCCGCAAACTCAACATAGCAGATGCTACGGCAAAAGTGTCATATACTAAGGGTGGCAACGAAATAACTACCGAATACATAGCTTCTGCTCCCGACAGCATAATTGCAATCAAAATAACAGCTCAACACCCTATAGACTTCACCATTTCCTTTGATTCACCTATCAAAAAAGTCGAGGTCACGGCTAAGGATAATAGAATTATAGCCGAGGGGAACGCCTCGTATTCCTCGTTGCCCAGTTATGTTGACATACCCGCCGACCAAAAGATGCTTTACGATGACGCTCGCGGCATACGATTCCGCACAGATATTCGGGTCATATCTCCCGGTGCTTCCGTGACGTCGGGGCATGACGGAACATTGACTGTCAATGATGCGACTGAGACCGTTATCTTAGCGGCAATAGCTACTAACTTTAACGGAGCCACCAACAATCCGTCTACCCATGGCGCTGATTATAAGGGCATGGCTTCACGAAAAGCTGATCACGCTGAAAAGAAAGCCTACAACGACATTCTCAAAGATCATATAGCCGACTACACTAAACTATTCTCTCGAGTAAACGTCGACCTTGGAAAGTCTGCCGATGAACTCAATGAAATCCCTATCGACATCCGCCTGAAAAACTATACCGACAACTCAGCCTTCGACCCGGATCTTGAGGAACTATATTTCGATTTTGGCCGCTACCTGCTCATAAGCAGTTCCCGCACACCACGCGTGCCGGCAAATCTCCAGGGCCTGTGGAATGAAAAGCTTCTGCCCCCTTGGAGCTCCAACTACACTACCAACATAAACGTGGAGGAAAACTACTGGCCCGCGGAAGTCACCAACCTCGGCGAACTGCATATGCCTCTCCTATCTTTCATCAAGCAACTTCCGGCTACAGGAACGGATACGGCCCGTGAATATTATGGAGTAGACCGTGGCTGGTGTCTTGGCCACAATTCCGACATCTGGGCCATCACTAACCCCGTTGGACTTAATTCGGGCGACCCGCAATGGGCAAACTGGAATATGGGAGGAGCCTGGATAGCCTCACATATCTGGGAGCATTATCTCTTCAACAGAGACCTCAACTTCCTGCGCGAATATTATCCAACCCTTAAGGGTGCCGCTGAATTCTGTCTCTGCTGGATGATAGAAGATAAGGATGGTAATCTGATAACATCACCCTCAACATCACCGGAAAACAATTTCATCGCACCTGACGGGAAACCAGTCGCCACATCAGCGGGCGCGTATGCCGACCTTGCGATGATACGACAGTGTCTTGCTGATACACGCGACGCTGCCATCGCACTTGATACGGACGCCGAACTCGTAGATGAAATAAACAAGGCTCTCGAAAGAATCGCTCCTTATAAGATAGGTAAAGCCGGACAGCTTCAGGAATGGGCGATTGATTTCCGGGAGCAGGATCCTCAACACCGCCATCAGTCTCACCTTTATGGTTTATATCCCGGACATCACATCTCTCTGGATAAGACTCCAGAGCTTGCCAAAGCTGCCGCTAAAACCCTTGAGATAAAGGGAGAAAACACTACCGGTTGGAGCACCGGATGGAGAGTCAACCTTCTTGCCCGGCTCGCAGATCCGGAAAAGGCATACTCAATGTATCGGAGGCTACTGAGATATGTCAGCCCCGACGGATATAAAGGTCCTGACAAGCGAAAAGGAGGAGGCACATATCCTAACCTCCTCGACGCTCACTCCCCATTCCAAATTGACGGTAATTTCGGTGGCACCGCAGGAGTAGCGGAGATGATACTGCAATCCACTCCCGAATCCATTACACTCCTTCCGGCATTACCTTCCCAATGGAAAGATGGATCCGTGTCAGGACTCCGGACCCGCTGCGCGACAACTGTAGACACAGAATGGAAAAACGGGAAAGTCACTTCCCTCAGCCTGGCTCCACTTATTGACGTAGATATCATCCTAAATGTCAACAACGAAATCATTCCTATAAGCCTCAAGGCCGGAGAAAAGGAATTTTTAGAATTTTAACATCTCTAAAATCAAAAAAATTCACTTTTCTTTATTTATCTCAAGAAATTTTATTAACTTTGCAAGAGAAGCAGACACGGCATACAATCCGCCTACTGCTTCTCTTAATAACATAACCCTATCAGACTAACCAAAACACTTCGCAAACGCCATGAAAAGATTTGCATTCAAAATGTTCCTGAAGCCCGGTTTTGAGGCCGAGTATGAAAAACGCCACGCTCAGCTCTGGCCGGAACTCAAAAAACAGATTGCTGACTCCGGAGTACGCAACTATTCCATATACTGGGACAAAGACACAAATATTCTCTTCGGATATCAGGAAGTGGAGGGTGACTCCAACTCTCAGGATGCTGAGGCAGCTGATGAAATCACTCGCAAATGGTGGGACTTCATGGCCGACATCATGGAGGTCAACCCCGACAATTCTCCTGTCACTGTTCCTATCAAAGAAGTATTCCACCTCGATTGATCCTTGACAGAAATGACTAAGACTTATCATCTGGCCGTCGACCTCGGCGCAACCTCAGGACGAACCATCCTCGCTTCTTTTGACGGCGAGAAGGTGGACATGCAGGAAATAGCTCGCTACCACTACCCTATGCTCCCAATCGGAGAGCACCAGTACTGGAACCTTCCTCTTATCTATCAGCATATCATCGAATCGATGAAAAAATGTGCAGCCATTCTCGCTGAGATGCCTGAAAAGCCGGCTCTTAAGAGTATCGGTATAGATACTTGGGGATGTGACGTAGCATATTTCCTTAAAGATGGAAGCATCGCAAGTCTTCCATACTGCTACCGCGATACACACACTGCCGGTGCTGTAGAGAAATTCTGCAAGGAAATGCCGAAGGAAGAAGTGTATGCCAAGACCGGCATTCAGTTCATGGATTTCAATACTCTATTCCAACTCTATACAATAAGACGTAACACACCGGAGGTGCTTGACAACGCGGACAAGATCCTTTTCATTCCCGACGCACTTTCGTATATGCTCACAGGCAAGGCAGTGACGGAACGCACCGTAGCGTCAACTTCCCAGATACTAAATCCAAATACAGGAGACCTTGACGATGTGCTGCTCGCAAAAGTAGGTCTATCTCGCGACAAGTTCGGTCCTATGATCGAACCGGGAGAGGAAATCGGTAAGCTTATACCCAGACTTGCTGAACTTACAGGTCTCGGGGAAGTGCCTGTCGTGGCTGTTGCCGGACATGACACAGCATCCGCCGTAGCCGCCGTGCCAACACCGGACAAGGACTACGCGTATCTGAGCTGCGGAACATGGTCGCTACTCGGAATCGAGAATGAAGGCCCGATTATTACTGAGAAGAGCCTTGAATACAACTTCACAAACGAGGGTGGAGTCGACGGTACAATACGTGTCCTGAAGAATATCACCGGACTATGGCTTTTCGAACGTTGTCGCGAAGAATTCAAGGATGCTCCCAAAGATATTGCCGAACTCGCAGCCCTCTATCTTGAAAGTGACTGCCCGAGTATCGTGAATCCGGATGATCCATCTTTCGCAAATCCTGTCAGCATGACCAAGGCTATTGACGAATACTGCGAAAAGACAGGCCAGCCTAAACCTGAGAAACCTGCTGATTACATACGAGTTGTATATCGCAGTCTCGCCAACCGCTACGGTGAAATTACGGAATGGCTGCGCGAGCTCTCTCCGGTGGAGATCAAGCGTCTCCACGTTATCGGTGGAGGATCTCGCAACAAACATCTTATGCAGATGGCAGCCGACGCTCTCGGTATTCCCGTTGTTGCAGGCCCGGCTGAATGCACAGCACTCGGCAATGTCCTGATGCAGCTTCGCTCTTGCAAGTCGCTATCATCTCTAAAGGAGATGCGCGAAGTGGCCATCAACTCAACCGAGACCGAGACTTTCAACCCAAGTAGATAATTAACCAACTAACCAATAATCAAATAAAAAATCATGAAAGAAGAACTTATCCAGAAGGCCTACGAAGTGGCCAAGGAAAGATACGCAGCTATCGGAGTTGACACCGACAAAGTACTGCAGCAGATGCAGGATTTCCACCTCAGCATGCATTGCTGGCAGGCTGACGACGTGACAGGTTTCGAACCTCGCGAAGGCGGTCTGACCGGTGGTATCCAGGTCAACGGTAACTATCCCGGCCGCGCACGCAACATCGAGGAACTCCGCGCCGACGTGCTCTACGCTATGAGCCTCATCCCCGGTAAGCATCGTCTCAACCTCCACGAGATCTACGGTGACTTCAAGGGCAAGTTCGTAGACCGCGATGAAGTGACACCCGAATACTTCGAGAGCTGGATCGAATGGGGTAAGGCCAACGACATCAAACTTGACTTCAACTCTACATCTTTCTCTCACTCGAAGAGCGGCGACCTATCTCTCTCTAACCCGGACAAGAGCATCCGCGACTTCTGGATTGAACACTCAAAGCGCTGCCGCGCCATCTCTCAGGCTATCGGCGAAGCTCAGAACGATCCCTGTATCATGAACACATGGGTGCACGACGGAAGCAAGGACATCACTCTCAACCGTTCACTCTACCGCGAGCTCCTCAAGGACTCTCTCGACCAGATCTTCGAGCACCGCTACGATATGATGAAGGACTGCGTGGAGTCAAAGGTATTCGGCATCGGTCTTGAAAGCTACACTGTGGGCAGCAACGACTTCTATACCGCTTACGCTGCTCAGAAGAACATGATGATAACTCTCGACACCGGCCACTTCCACCCGACTGAGAGCGTTGCCGATAAGGTGAGCGCAATGCTTCTCTTCGTGCCTGAACTGATGCTTCACGTATCACGTCCTATCCGCTGGGACTCCGACCATGTTACTATCATGGACGACCCGACTATGGACCTCTTCAGCGAAATCGTTCGTGCAGGTGCCCTTAACCGTGTACACTACGGACTCGACTATTTCGACGCTACCCTCAACCGTATAGGTGCTTATGTTATCGGTAGCCGCGCTGCCCAGAAGTGCATGCTCCGCGCCCTTCTCGAGCCTGTCACCACACTCCGCAACTATGAGCTCGAAGGCAAGAACTTCCAGCGTCTTGCACTTCTCGAAGAATGCAAGAACCTTCCATGGAACGCAGTATATGACATGTTCTGCCTTAAGAACAATGTTCCTGTTGGTGAATCCTACATCAAGGAGATCGAAAAGTACGAGGCTGACGTGACTTCCAAGCGTTGATAATCTACCAAAACTCATTTATCATAGGATATGAAGCGAGTCTTCATATCCTATGATATATTAGTATCTTGGCCCTCCGGATATCAGAGTCCATTCTTCCTCCGACTCAACCCTTACCACTTAACACTTAACTCTTAAAACTTTACCCTTAACCCTTAAAATGATTTTTCTCGGACTACTCATCATAGCTATCGGCTCTTTTTTCCAATCGAGCTGCTATGTACCCATCAATAAGATCAAAGACTGGAGCTGGGAAAGCTATTGGTTTGTACAGGCCATCTTCGCATTTCTGATCCTTCCTTTCCTCGGAATGATGCTTGCTATCCCGGAAGGACACACCATCTGCGAGCTATTCTCCACAACTCCTTCCTTCAACTTATGGATGACAATCCTCTTCGGCGCCCTATGGGGAGTCGGAGGACTCACATTCGGCCTATCCATGCGCTATCTCGGCGTGGCTCTCGGTCAGTCTATTGCACTTGGCACATGCGCCGGTCTCGGCACGATAATGGGTCCGGTACTTCTTCAGGTGTTCTTCCCTGAAAACGATCCACTCTCTCAGCTCACATTCTCTGTTATACTCGGCGTAATCGTTACCCTCATAGGCATCGCAATTATAGGCATCGCCGGAGGTATGAAGGCAAGCGGACTCAGTGAAGAGGAGAAGAAGAAAGCCGTAAAGGACTTCAACTTTCCAAAAGGAATCGTCATCGCCCTTCTATGCGGCTTCATGAGCGGCTGCTTCAATGTCGGTCTCGCTTTTGGCGCCGACATCAATTTCGGTCCGGAGACGCCGGCTAACTACAGCACCCTCCCGGCTACTTTCCTCGTGACTCTCGGCGGCTTCGTGATCAACGCCCTCTACTGCTTCTATCAGAATCAGAAAAACCACACCTGGAGCGATTACTCAAAGACAGAAGTGCTTGTCAACAACGTTCTTTTCTGCATTCTCGCAGGCGGATTATGGTATAGCCAGTTTTTCGGACTCTCAATCGGCAAGGGCTTCCTCGTGGATTCACCGACGCTGATGACTCTTTCATTCTGCATCCTCATGGCCCTCAATGTAGTATTCTCAAATCTTTGGGGTATCATCCTCAAGGAATGGCAAGGTTGCTCTAAGAAAACTATCGGAGTCCTCGTAGTCGGCATCATCGTGCTTGTGATCTCATGCTTCCTCCCTCAGCTAATATAAAGATCGATAATTCAATCAGTTTTTTATTCGAATAAGATCTTAACTCTCCCCTCATAACTCTTAAAACTTAATATTTAACACTTAAAAATATGGCATCCGTATTAGATAATAATCCCGGATTAAAACACCAGGTGGAACAGGTGGCTGAAGCCGCCGGATATCTCTGGCAGAAAGGATGGGCCGAACGTAACGGCGGCAACATCACAGTAAACGTAACAGAACACATAACCGACGACATCAAGGCTATGCCCGCTATTGCAGGCCCCTTCCCTATCGGTTTCAAACTTCCCAATCTTAAAGATAAATGGTTCTATTGCAAGGGAACACAGATGCGTATGCGCGACCTCGCACGCTGGCCGATGGACAACGGTTCCATCATCCGCATATGCGATGACTGCGAAAGCTATGAGATCGTAGCTGACAAACCGGTGAAACCCACTTCCGAGCTCCCATCACACCTTGCGGTACACAATTACCTCATCGGCAAGGGCTCCAACTACAAGGCAAGCCTCCACACTCACCCCATCGAGCTCGTGGCCATGACACATAACCCGGAATACCTCAAGAAGGATGTGCTGACAAAGATACTTTGGTCTATGATTCCGGAAACCAAGGCATTCGCACCTCGCGGTCTCGGCATCGTTCCCTACATGCTTCCCTCTTCCAACGATCTCGCCGAGGCTACAATCAAGGCTATCGACGATGACTACGACGTAGTGATGTGGGAGAAACACGGTGTCTTCGCAGTTGACACCGACATCATGTCGGCATTCGACCAGATCGACGTGCTCAATAAGAGCGCCAACATCTTCATGTGCGCATGCAACATGGGCTTCGTGCCCGAAGGAATGTCAGACGCTCAGATGACGGAGATTTCCACCGTATTCAACCTTCCGAAATAAAGACAAGCATACCCATACATATTACGAGGCCGGAAGCGACTTATTGCCGCTTCCGGATTTTTATTGTCCTGTTTAGCCCGACCTATTTGCCTAATCCAACTTTTTTTCCTAATTTTGTATTGTATAAACATACTTACGACAATCAATATGAAACTTACCAGTTTTTTTCTATCCATACTACTTGCAGCTTTCATATCGCTTGATGCTCTTGCATACGACAGTGTGACATTTCACTGCGATCAGGATACTGTACTCATCAACGGCTTGCTCTCAAGCCCTGAACTCAAGGATCTCGCTCCCGGCGAACGGGTATCATTCTTCGCTAAGCAGCTGGTCGGATCTCCTTCATCGCTTCGCCAGGAAATACTGGAAGCCGATACCCTCGTGTTTACTGTCAACGCTCATACCTTTACCCCTCTTAGCTTCATTTCGACTTGCGTAGCTCTCGCTAAGGCATACGAGACATCCTCGGCTCCTAACTGGAGAGATTTTGCTGAAAAATACGAGAATATAATGTTCAAAAAAGGTGAGGCCTCCGACTTTGTGTCGCGTTTCCTTTATCCGTCTGACTGGATAGCCGACAATATATTCAGAGGCAACGTGACCGATGAGACATTCAATATAGACGGTCTTGCCGCCCGAAAGAAGGAGAAGTCGATCGACTATATCTCACACAATCGTAAATCATTCAAGGCATTAGCCAACCAGAACAACTACGACAGGCTGAAGATGCTGGAAATGGGATTCCGTAACCACCAGATTCCTTATATTTCTAACGGAGATCTTACGAATTCCAGCCGTTTCAAACCTCAGGCGAAGGATGGCGACATATTCTTTCTGCTGACACCGGACTTCAATCTCGACAGCCGGGAGATGGGCATTCTGACGCGTGACGGCGACCGCCTGCTCATTATTCAGTTATCCCCCGCGAAAGACTCGGTGACGCTTGAAGAACTTCCCTTCGAACAATATGTAAAACGCAACGTAAAACGTATTCAGGGAGCCAGAATCATTCGTATCTCCAAATGACAAAGGTTGTAGGATTCGACCTCGACGACACTCTTGTGGCGGAAGCGCTTTTCCTCAAAAGCGGCATATATCATATAGCGTCTTGGCTGCATGAAAAATATCCCTCAATTCCTAATCAACGTATTGCATCAGCAATGATGACGGCTGTATTGACTCACTCCAACCATTATTCCGCTTTAGAGCGCCTTTTAGAAGAGTATCATCTCTCGTATGAAGTAGATATGAAGATTATCGTTGAGAAGTTCAGAAGTCACTTTCCTGACTCTTCCATATATCATATTGCTCCCTCAATGAGAAGGATGCTTGAGGATCTCAAAAGTAACCCGGATATTAGAACAGTACTCATAACAGACGGAAGAAGCCTGACACAACGAAATAAAATAAAGGCCGCTCGACTCAACGAGTATTTTGACAACGATGATATCTTTATTTCTGAAGAGACCGGTATGGACAAGACAAAACCCGACATCTTCATCCGTGTTATGGAGAAATATGCCGGGGCAAATGAATTTCATTACGTTGGAGACAATCCCACCAAAGATTTAATCCACCCTTCTAAGCTTGGATGGAAGACCCATATGGTTCATAGGTTTCCCCTTATGATCCATCAGGGTATTCCTAAATAGCGGTGAATCTGAAGACTGAGCGTCCATCGGGGATCCTGAAGCACCCGGCGCACGGTCCGCATAGTGTTTGATTCCCTTACCTTGGGGTCCGCAACATAGCATGGCTGAAGATACATCAGAGTCTTCTCTCCGCGACACGGCAGGTCGAAATATCCATCCAACTCCTGCCCTACATCGACTACTTTTATCTCATCAGCACGATCTACCTTGACAGTCGGATCTCCTATCATTTCCGGGACTCCCGTCTTAGGCGATACTGTGACCCAATCTATGCCGTCAGGAATAGGATTAGTACCGTTGGTCTCTATGGCTATCTTTTTCCCGGTGGCCTGATGAAGAAGTCTTATGAAGTCGGAGTCTATCCATAACGATGGTTCACCCCCGGTTAGCACAACCCAGTCGGCCTTATACAAATTTACGGCATGCACTATATCGGTATCCGTCATAGCCACTCCGTCATTGTGGCGTGTATCGCAAAAGGGACATTGCAGGTTGCATCCCGAAAACCTTATAAATACCGACGGATATCCTGTGTGATGTCCTTCCCCCTGAAGGGAATAGAAAATTTCGTTTATCTTTCTCATTTCAATCCTCCTCGTAAGCAGCGGTATTTCCTTCCGATTCCTGGACCTCGCAGCGATAACATTCAGGAATGGAATCGACAATCCAACGCGCTATGTTCTCCGCCGTAGGATTGAACGGAAGCACATCGTTCAGAATAGCGTGATCGAGTGTTCCCGATACCAATTCCTTTATCTTTGTGAAATCCACCACCATACCCGATTCATTCAGTTCACGAGCACGGCATTCAACCGTTATAACCCAGTTGTGGCCATGGAGATTCGTACATTTACTCTCATACGGTAAGCGAAGCCTATGGGCGGCAGATATCTCAAGTCTTTTCTTTACGTAATACATATTTGTTTCCTCTATCCCTACTTTTAACTATAATTCAAAACTTACAGCTCATTACTTACAACTCTATTCCTGCGTCACGGAGAGCCTCAAAGCGTTCCACACATGTCCCACACTTTCCGCAATGTTTCTCACCTCCTTTATAGCAGGAATAGGTAAGATTATAGTCTACACCTATACGTTTCCCGATGCGGGCAATATCGCTTTTAGAAATGTCGGTGTAAGGCGCGTCGATGGTAATGCCATCATATGTACCCTGGCATATAGCCTCGCTCATAGCATTTACAAAACCGGGACGACAGTCAGGATATATAGCATGGTCGCCGCCATGATTGGCAAGCATGACTTTCTTAAGCCCACGGCTTTCAGCCAGCCCTGCGGCAATGGAGAGCATGATGCCGTTGCGGAAAGGCACAACCGTCGATTTCATGTTCTCATCTGCATAATGACCTTCAGGAATCTCCTCCCCTCCGATCAAAAGAGACGACTTGAAGTATTTCCCCATGAACTCCAAGGGAATCACAATATGCTCTATACCAAGCATACTGCAGTTTTTTCTTGCGCATTCGATTTCCCTCGCGTTATGCTTTGAACCATAATCGAAAGTCACGGCAAGGGCTATCTGGTCTTTGCGTTCGTGAAGCAGTGTGGTGGAATCCATTCCACCGCTTAGTACTAATACGGAATCTCTCATAACCTTAGAATTCAAGCATGTCTATCCTTCTTTTACGAGCCATCTCCGTGTGCTCATTATCTCCCCAGTTGGCGAAGGGATGTATGGATATTCCTCCTCTGGGCATAAAAAGACCTTTCACTTCGATATAACGTGGATCCATAAGATCACGGAGATCTTTCATGATGATGTTGACACAATCCTCATGGAAATCGCCGTGATTTCGGAAGGAAAAAAGATAGAGTTTCAGACTCTTGCTCTCCACCATTCTCGTTCGCGGAATATAGGATATCTTTATGTGGCCGAAATCCGGCTGACCTGTTTTGGGACAAAGGGTGGTGAATTCTGGGCAGTCAAGACGCACCACATATTCATTTTCCGGATGTTTGTTCTCAAATGTCTCCAGCAGTTGCGGAGCATAGTCAGTAGGATACTTTGTACCCTGGTTGCCGAGGAGTGTCACTCCATCGAGTTCTTTTTCTGTTCTCATGTTTTTCTGATCATCAAAGGTGATTCATAAAGATCCGGAAATTCCGGAAGCCGTCGGAAAGACAGTCCGACGCCGACACAAAATTACAAAAAAAAACTGTCGAATCCAACTTTCAGGAATCGACAATTCTATATTTATAAAAAATTCACTTAATTTAAAGGGTCAGTCTCTGTAGATGGACCCGTCTTCCGCGGAATGAGAGGCGCACAAGGTCAAAGAATGAGCATCGCGAGGAGATGCGCCACTACGGCGGCAACAAGACCTCCGATAGTATGTGCAAGTATTGCCTTGGACGTAAGATTACGGTATCCGAGCGAGTCAAGCATTGCTGTGTGAGTGCTCAGATAGCCACTCCAGCACATGCCGATGGCGGTGAACACACATATCGCATTACCGTCTACCCATCCTTCTGCCATAAATTTCGGAAGGAGTCCGAGTGCCGCGCCTACAGCTCCGAGAGCAGTGATGGGAAATCCTATCAGATGCGGGTCATGAAATCCGAACAGCCATTCAAACACTACATTCACCTTGCCCACAAGAGTAGGAAGAAGTTCCACGCCTTGGTAAGCGCTCCCGTCGTAACCATTCGGTCCGGCACCGAACGTAAGCATCATCACAAGGGTAGATATGACGAGAACACCTGGAATGATGGCAAGACCGACCTCTACACCACCCTTACCGCCGTCGAGCACAGCGTTGAGTATGCGGGTAAAGAGTGATTCCTCCTTATTCTTTCCTTCCTCTTCTGTCTTCTTGATCTCGTCATATACCTCGTCAACAGCCGCCATATCACGATAGTCGGGATGCGATCGGAGTATAAACCGCTGCATACATCTTGTGGAAACGACACAGCCTACAATAGCTCCGGCAAACCCTATTAGAGGTTCTACTGTGTACCCGAGACTTATCATGTAGATGATTACAAGGAGACCCATACCGAAGGCCGTTCCGAAATTCGTCAGCGATATGAATTGGTATTTCTTAAAATAGCGGGCGAATTCCTTGTCTTTGGAGATAGTGATTATGGCTGGGTTGTCGGAAAGGAAGGTCATGACACCTCCGAGAGATGCGACACCGGGAAGATTGAAGATAGGCTTCATGATAGGATGCAGTATCTTCTGGAGCATATCCACTACACCGAATTCCACAAGAATGCGGCCGAGGGCGCCGGTAAGCACACATACAGCCATGAGAAAGAAACATGTGTTGAGAAGAAGGTCATGAGCCGTGGCCATCATGGTCTTCATCATGGGCGCGACACCCATCTTATAGGCAATCGCACCAAATATGACAAAAACCCACATTAGGCATACGATACCTTTGAAATAGGTTTTCCGGCCTGATTTCGCCTTAGGTTCCGCCGGCATGCTTGAGTCTGTAGTCACATTAGGAGAGGCCATTTATCATTTGAAATTTAAAAGGTTCATATGCCATGTAACGCCGATTGATCCATACATCGTATCTTTCTGCATAAGATCGGCAGGATTATAGTTGCTGCCGTATGAGCCGAAGAGCGCTGCGTGCACTTTCAGCAGATGTCTCCCATTGCGGACAGGATACCACTCACCAACTACTCCTCCGATCACGAGCTGGGACCCTCTGGCGACTTCCGTTTTGTCGGTCATGTTGACACCACGGTTACAGTCATATGATATTTTTCCGGTGACTTTCCATTTCTGATTTATATCCCAAGAGAACTCTCCCATAAAGGTATTGTTCTTGAAGGGATTATTGTGGGGATACGTTCGTGTCATGAGGTCAGCTAGAACTGTAAACTTGTCATTTATCACCAGCTTATTGCCTAACGCCACATAGTTGCAATATTTACCCTTCAGATACTCCACTTCATTGACAGACCATATGGTCTCGAACCTAAGATGATCCGTGAGATCTCTTCCGCTACGCCACATTAGGTTGTAGGCATAAAGGTTGCGGTCCTCAGGGGTAGCGAATAGACTCTGGGATATCTGAAAGGCGAGGTGATCGTTGGGAGTTACCTGATAGCCTCCGGAGACACCGAACTGATAACAGGCTACGTTTGCCACGAAAAGGTTAGGGCACATAAGATTGATTGGAGCTCTGTCATACTCATATCCGCCAATAAGGACCACTTGCTTACCAGCCCCAATATCCCATTTGCCGAATTTGTAGTTTAAGTCAAGAATATCGGTCTGATCCCAGAAAGTATTGTCTTTCGGTGTCCGGGAAAAGCGCTGGCGCCAAGTATAGGTCAGCCCCTCAGTAAGCTCGCCGTGAGCCTTGAGGGCAATATATTTACCGATAAATCCGGTCTGAGATCTGTCGAGTGCATCCTTATGGATTACGCCCTGCCAATCAAGACGCGCATCCACATCAAGAGAGATGACATGATCTTCAGGTCCTTTCTGCTGAATCTCGTCGGAAGTAGCCGCGCCGGCACTAACGGCAAGAATGGCGGTGGCAGCCAAAGCTGCTGTTCTTTTCAGTTTCATCTATATTCCTTTTCAGTAGGCGGTAGTAAAAAAACACATCGCAAAATTAAGAAAATAATCCTAATCCGACAAATTTAAAGCAAATTATTTCGGTAATCATGCGTAGAGCCATATGGAATGAGCAAATAGTTGAAAAATCTATTTGGAAATGTCATATTATTTTTGTAACTTTGCGCGCAATTAAGAATCGCTAATCAAATTCATCACCATGACAGTAACCGACAGATTTCTGGAATTTATAAAATTCGACACCCAAAGCGACGAAGAGACCAACCTCACTCCCTCCACTCCCGGACAGATGACATTTGCGCGCCATCTGAAGACTCTCGTGGAAGAGATGGGGCTTGAAGACATCACTCTTGACGACAACGGTTACCTGATGGCGACGCTGCCTGCTAACACTGACCGCGAACTGCCTACCATTGGCTTCATCGCGCATATGGACACCGCTCCCGACATGAGCGGACGCCATGTCAATGCACGGATTGTGGAAAACTATGACGGCACCACCATCACGCTCAACGACAAACTTCGCATCTACCTGAGCCCCGATGAATTTCCGGAACTGCTCAATTATATAGGACAGGACCTTATCGTGACAGATGGCACTACTCTCTTAGGGGCTGACGACAAGGCAGGTATCGCTGAAATCCTGACCGCAGTAGCTCGCTTGCAGGCTTCTCCGGAAGTAAAGCATGGAAAGATTCGCATTGCGTTCAACCCGGATGAGGAGATCGGCAAGGGCGCGCACAAGTTCGACGTAGAGCGATTCGGTTGCGATTTCGCCTACACCATGGACGGCGGAGCTGTCGGAGAACTCGAATACGAAAACTTCAACGCCGCATCGGCCAAAGTTACGATCAAGGGACGCAACGTTCATCCAGGCACCGCCAAACACAAAATGGTGAACTCCATCCGTGTCGCCAACCAGTTTATCCAGATGCTACCACGTTGGGAGACTCCCGAGCATACGGAAGGCTACGAGGGTTTCTATCATCTCATCGGCATCGAGGGCAGCGTAGAGGAGACAGTGCTCACCTATATCATCCGCGACCATGACCGCGCTCGCTTCGAGAGCCGCAAGCGTGAGATCGAGCATCTTTGCCGCAAGACCAATATGGAGCATCCAGGAAGCTGTTCTGTTGAAATCAAGGATCAGTACTACAACATGCGTGAGAAGATCGAGCCGGTGATGCACATCATAGAGATAGCGGAGAAAGCGATGCGAGACGCCGGTGTAACTCCCAAGGTTCAGCCCATTCGCGGCGGCACAGACGGAGCGCAGCTTTCCTTCAAAGGCCTCCCTTGCCCTAATATCTTCGCCGGTGGCGAGAACATGCACGGACGCTATGAATTCGTATCGATTCAGTCGATGGAGAAGGCAACCGATGTAATCTTCAATATCGCAAAGATCGTAGCGGAATAATCCTGTCTTGAAGAAACTGATTGTAGTCACGGGGCCAACGGCATCCGGAAAGACAGATCTCGCTGTCAAGCTCGCTCTTGAGCATGACACTGAAATAATCTCAGCCGATTCCCGTCAGATATATAAAGGAATACCCATAGTCACCGCCGTTCCTGACGAAAGTCAGAGAGCGGGGGTGACTCACCATCTTATGGAGATGCTTCCGCTTGATTCCTATTACTCTGCTGCAATGTTTGAGGAGGATGCCCTTAGGATAGCCAGCGAGATATGGCGCAGACGCGATACTGCAATAGTATGCGGAGGATCGATGATGTATGTGGATGCTCTTGTAAACGGGATAGATGAGCTTCCAACTGTGCCTGAGAATATAAGGATTCCCCTCATGGCCGATTGGATGGCAAATGGCGATGACTGGCTTCGCGATCGATTGAAGGCACTTGATTCCGAATATTATAATATTGTAGACTTAGCGAATATGAAGCGCGTGTTTCATGCCGTAGAGATCTGCATGGCCTCGGGTGTCACTTATACATCACTCAGGACCGGAAAAAGAAAGAAGAGGGACTTTGAGATAGAGAAGATTATCATCGACATGCCTCGCGAACAACTCTTTGACCGGATTAACCGCAGGGTGTTGGCGATGGTTGAAAACGGATTGGAAGAAGAGGCCAGAAGCGTATATCCGATGCGACATCTGAATTCTCTCAATACGGTCGGATTAAAAGAGATGTTCGCTTACTTCGACGGGAAGATGGATTTTGATACCGCAGTAGCCCGGATTCAAAAAAACACCAGGGTCTACGCCAAGAAGCAATTGACCTGGTTGAAAAAAGGAAAAATACAGAATGGATAAGAATAACATATTGAAATATGCCGCCGTTTTCCTTCTCATAATTGGAATCGCCTATTTCTGGAATCGGCTCTCCCCGGGAGCTATCGATAAGAATTTTGATACGCAACAACCAGCTGATAAAGAGTCTGCTTCAGCGATTGATCTAAACTCTCTGCAAAAGGTCGCTCATACCAGGAAGATGCCGTCTGTGATTAAAGAGTATGAAGGATTTACGGTAGATTTCAATCCGGAAAACAAGACCCCGAATTATGTTGCTTGGGTGCTTCAAGCACACGAGACAGAAGGCAACACATCCCGGAGCAATAAGTTCTGGAACGATCCGGATCTTGAGGGGTGTCCTGATACCCGCGATTATTCACATTCAGGCTATGACCGAGGACATATGTGTCCTGCTGGCGAACAGAAATGGAGTGAACAGGCTATGCACCACAGTTTCGTGATGGCCAACATATGTCCTCAGAAACATGAGCTTAACACCGGCGCATGGAAGACACTTGAAGACAAGGAAAGGAATTGGGCCAAGAGGGATTCAGCTATCGTGATCGTATCTGGACCAATCTACGACTCGTCGGATAAGGAAACGATCGGACAAAATAAAGTGAGGGTTCCATCTGCTTTCTTTAAGGTTCTGCTCGCACCTTATGCCGAGCCAATGAGGGCGATCGGATTTGTGTATCCCAATATGAAGTGCGAGGGCAATATGCAGGCTTATGCCGTAAGTGTAGACGATGTGGAGAAAATGACCGGGCTCGATTTTTTCGGAGAGTTGCCGGATGAGATCGAAAACGATATCGAATCTGTGGTTTCATTCAAAGAATGGAACAGCAATAAGAAAAAGGACAAAAACAAATGACTGTCTTGAGTGAAGATACCATAATGGCGGTGGCCACACCGTCGGGGAAAGGTGCGTTGGCCATTATACGCGTTTCCGGTCCTGATGCCTTGAGCATTGCCAACTCTATATGGAAAGGAGCGGATCTTAATAGTTGTGAGTCACATACCGTGCATCTCGGGAACATCGTTGATGAAAAAGGAGAAGTTCTCGATCAGGCAGTAGCCACAATATTCAAGGGACCTAAATCCTTCACTGGTGAGGATGTAGTGGAGTTCTCACTCCATGGTTCTCCATGGATTATCCGGGAAGTCAGCAATCTGCTTCTTCGCAAAGGGGCGCGAGGAGCAGAACCGGGAGAATTTTCCCGTAGGGCTTACCTCAACGGACGTATGGATCTGGCTTCGGCAGAAGGGGTAGCCGATCTTATAGCTTCTTCTTCACGGGCCGCCCACAAGCTTGCAATTCAACAGACACGCGGTGCTTTCTCAAAAGAATTTAATGAGCTGCGCGATAAACTCATAGAACTTGCTTCTCTACTTGAACTTGAACTTGACTTCTCGGAAGAGGATGTGGAATTTGCAGACCGCACCCGTCTCATAGAAATAGCAACTCTCCTACTCTTGAAGATTGACCGACTCACAGCATCCTACGCTACCGGACGGGCCATCAAGGAAGGTGTTCCTGTAGTAATAGCTGGGATGCCGAACGTAGGCAAGTCAACGCTTCTAAACGCGCTTCTTCAGGAAGACAAAGCAATTGTGTCGGATATTCCGGGTACTACAAGAGACATCATCGAGGATACCTGCGAGATTGACGGGATTCTGTTTCGCTTCATAGATACAGCAGGTCTCCGTGAATCTTCAGATACGATCGAAAGTATCGGTATTGAGAGAGCGCGCAGACGTTTGGAGCAAGCCACAATTGTTTTATGGCTAATAGATCCGTTTTCTACAATCGGGGAGCAAATCAGAGAAATGAATGACACTCTAAGAACGCTTTCCCCCGAACAGAAAATCATCCCCGTTATCACTAAGACATCAGCAACGGGGGTTACGGACACACAGCTCGATTCAGTGCAAAAATACCTCAACACGGTATTGATTTCAGATAGTTTCTGTTTCGACAGCCAGAACATCGTAAAGATATCTGCTGCAGAAGGAATGGGACTTGACACTCTAAGTGAAGCTTTGAAAAAGGCCACTACAAGCGATTTCGACCCGGGGAAAGAGCTGCTTCTGACAAACGCCCGGCATTATGGAGACTTGTTAACTGCCAGTCAAGCACTCCGACGTGCACTCGACCAGATGCAGGCCGGAGCAAGCGCAGACTTCATCGCCATGGACATTCGCGAAGCCACCTCCGCCCTCTCCTCCCTCACCGGCACCATCACCACCCCGGATCTTCTCAATTCAATCTTCTCCAAATTCTGTATCGGCAAATAGATAACATATTGAAAATCATATAATTAGCTAACAATTAACACGAAACGCCTCTTTTCGGGGGCGTTTTTTATTGGTCAAAATGTCCGATTTTTGCGCATTTTGGTCGATTTTAACGCTTTCTTGTATCGCGATTGTACCGTATTCGTGGTTTCTGTCAATCCTCAGCGGAGGTTGTGGACAACGTGGCACACAATGACACACCCCGACACGCCATGACATAGTTTTAACAGAAATAAAACGGAAATAACAATGAGTAGTACAATCGAAATCACTAAGATTTGTGAGTTTTGCGGTAAGTCATTCATTGCTCGCAAATGCTCTACACGCTACTGCTGTAAGCGGTGTGCTGAACACGCCTACAAACAGCAGAAACGAAATCATCATGTTGCTGAACAGCAACAAATAGCAAACAATCAGACGATTGGAGATATCGCTGAACGCGAGTTTCTAAGTCCGACCCAATGTGCCATATTATTAGGCGTATCTCGAAGGACCTTGTATCGGTATCTTACAGCTAACAAAATCCCGTGTTGCCAATTTAGAGGATGTACGAGAATCAGACGAAAAGATGTCGAAACCCTCTTTACTAATCCTGAATATATCAAGAGGGAGAGGAAGGATGCCGAACCCATTGAAGAGTTCTACACCACAAAGGAGATTCTGGAGAAATTCGGTATCAGCAATTCGTGGCTATTCAAGATGGCTAAGGAGCGGAACATTCCGAAAACTGTAGTCAGAGGAAAAACGCTCTGGAGCCGGAAGCATATTGATAAAGCTCTTGCCGATAAACAGCCTACAGAAGTTGCCGAGGAAGAATGGTATTCGGTCGAGGAAGTTTGCGCAAAGTTCAATATGTCTAAGGAGGCTGTCTATCGTTTTGTGTCGGAGCGAAAGATCGGCAAGCGTAAGGATAAGTGCAAGGTATTCTATTCGCGCCGACAGTTCGATATGGCTATGGGGATAGAGTCAGAACTGGAACCGGAATACTACACTATGCCGGAAGCAATGGCACGATACAACATGACACGCGATCAGATTTCGCATTATGTGCGCACACATAATATTACGCGCACATACGAAGGTCGATATGTGAGAATAGACCGAAAGGCACTTGATGCGCTGTTTGCGCCCCCCAAGATAAGTTAAAAATCGGTGAATGATACAGGTGAGTTGATATTCACTTGTTCACCGTCAACCACTTATATAGT
>JAIDSM010000265.1 GCA_029061225.1 Muribaculaceae bacterium | reverse complement strand
TCATTAAATACTTGGAGAAAAGTGTATCAAGGTCAGAAGCAGCTTGAAGGCGCTTCAAACGGAATAGTGGTTAAGGACGACATCGAATTCGGCAGTTACAACATTGTGCCCTTATGGCATTTCGGCCTGACCTATTGACACCGTGAAGTAGCGGTTGAACCAGTGTGCCTTTTGATGGTTTCCATTCGGCAGAGTTATTGATTTTTGTTAATCATACAAAATAAAACCCACATAAGTGACGATTTTGTGAAGTATGATTAATAGTTCAGGTTTCAAGCTTTTGAAGAAACGCTTGAAATCAAGTCTTTGATGCCGAAATAAGCGGCGAGGGATCCATAGAGGAAATACATTCCGGCTATCGCCCCGGTTCCGATGACTTCGCCGGCGAACATCACGCCCAGTCCAAGCACGATATAGATGAGTCCGAGTGCTACGCAAATTCCCGACACAATCATCGAGAAAATCTGAAACGCCCTGAAGTGCTTAGGCTTAGGGGGAAGCATGTCTGCATATGATCCTCTTTCCCTATTCTGAGCGTATGCCTCGTAGTCAAGCCTGTATGTCTCCATGGCTACCCTCGCGCATTCCTCTTTTGAGAGGTCTGTCTTAAGCCGCGAATATGCCTGCAGCAACTTTATGCTTCTGGAAATCGTAGAGAAGGTGAACAGAGCGAAGATTATCAGTGCCAGCCAGTCGTCACCTCCCGACCGTGCAACTGAAAGAACGAGTACGAGCGTCGTGATCAGGAAATAGAAAGACGTTACAGCCTCCACTATGGCCTGCCGAGTGAGCCGTTTTCTGAAATGGATAAGGTTTCCTGTAAATATATCTTCCAGAACAGGTGCTATCTGGGTTGCCCTTTCGTAAGCGAGGGTCTCAGGCATAGTGCGGTTAATAAGCCACGATATCCCCCACACTGCAAGAAGAGCCACGATAAAGGCATTCTCATTGATAAAGCTGCTTCCAAGCAGCCCAAGCAGTGGATAAATCGCAATCCACACTACAAAATAAAAACTCGTCTTCATATCAAATCAGGAGATATATAAGAAATCCATATACAATCAACGGCAGCACTACACAGATTATTACTGAGTTCAGCTCATAGTTGCCGCCCCAGCGGTTAAACCAGTTGAGGAAATCGACGGAATCCTTGAACACCCAATCGCACCATTCCCTGAATATATTGCGGGTAGCCAACAAAATGCCGACCCATATAAGGATCAATGCCGCGGTAAAATAAAATGTATGAAGCCAGCAGTCAAGCATGATTGTCCATGACAGAGGTATAATCAGGTAGTACACGATCACGTTGACCTCGTTGTATGTTAATCCGGTCTTCTTGCCGATCAGCAATAAAGACTCGGCGACCCAAGAGAAAATTGACCTTGTCATAACTCGAAATATTGCATAGATTAAAAGATGTTGATAGTCCTCCCTTCATAATCTAATACCACCAGAGCAGGTAATGTAAACACTGATGATGATATCTGAAGACAGTCAATATTTTTCTGTGTCCTTCTGTAGGTTCTATGCTGAATTAAGATCTGCGCCTTACGTCTTACCTTCCAGCACGCTACATACATGATTAGGCTACCGCCTGCATCCGCTCCCGCAGGAGGTTTACGCTACGCTTTTTCATGGTGATTACCGTGCGTGCCCCGCTGTAGCCGAGACTCTCGGCTATTTCCGCAGTCGACATTCCTTTAAGGTAATAGAGAGTCAATACTGCGCGATGCTTCTCGGGAAGTCCCTCCATTCCTTCCATCAGGCTCTCGATCCTTCTGAGGTGGTCCATATGGCTGGTATCCCTTTCAGCTTCCTTCATGCAGTAAGCCTGATAAAGCACTTCGCAGCTTTCGTTGCAGTCTATGGAATCCATATCCGTCCTGCGGGTAACGGTCTTGTACGCTCTTTTCCATCCCAATCCGAAGATGTAAGCCTTCCAGTTGAGCACACGCTCCGTGCGTCCGCGGCGCACGTTCTCAATCACATCTATCCACACATCGTTGTAGATGTCTGTGATCTCATCTCCGTTTAGCGGAAAGCTCTTGCGGATGAAGGTGATGAAGGCCTGGTAGTTTGCCTCAAAGTGTGACTTTACGAGATTCTGAATGAACTTTTCCATAGAAGAAGATTTTTATAAGTTTATAGAACTGATTTGTGTTAAAACAACACTTAATGATATTTGTGTAATAATAACAATAATTAAAGTGTAAAAGTTACGCAATTAATATTATTTAACAAACAAAAAAATGCCGTGTCTCAAATGACACGGCAAATTTCGGAATTTCAGTTTATATATGCCAATTTCTACAATGTTGCGAAAATATCGATGTCTTGACGGCCGTTTTACTCTGCAACGTTGCAGATTCTTGCTTTCGGCAGCGTAAGACGCTAAAAGAAGCGGCAGCCATTTTCACAAATGACTGCCGCTAAGTGCTTTCCATAATACATTTTACTAACCTAACATCATGAAACTAAATTCTTTCTTATACCTATTAAACAACCGAGTAGGCAGAAGGTTTAATCTGTTAGTCTGTTTTTTTATTTGTCAGCAGACAGTTTTCGACTAATCGTTAATCTTTAATATTTTATCTTTATAGTAGTTCCGGAGATCGTTCCAGCGATAATACGGACCACTGACTGGCGTAGCCGGCAGCCGAACCTCCTCTTCGTTGAGCAGGCACTTCACCAAGACATCTCCCTCGGCGTTTCTGTAAAATATCAGCTGGATGTTGCCTGCCATAGGTATGAGATCATAGCTGCGGACACCGGCATCTTCCGCCTCTTCAATAGAGGAGAACTCACGTCCAAGATCGTCAATCTCCATAAGCGTGATGAAATTGATAAGTATGCCGTCATGACCATAGCGCAGGTTGACGCTTGGTCTTGTCGACATCATAGCCGTATCTGTGCTCTCAATTATGTTTTTGAGCAATTTGCGCTGAGTGTAGGGCATACGTCGTTCGGTGAGAGGCGAGTCGATGCAGTGGAGCACCCAATGACCGTTGTCGCCGCGCCATGCCTCGCGTACCTCTTCGACGGAAAAGACTTTGTCAAGCATCCAAGGTTGTCCAGTGTGTCCCTGAGTGTTGGCGAGAATCCAGTAGAGTTGAGGCATAAGACCGGGGGCCACGCTGTCGATGGCAAACTTCTCGTCGCTGACAAGCCTCGACAGATATTCGCCATCAAGCCGATGCTTAGCCTGATATTCCTTGAGTGTCGTCTCCATCGCACGATCCTTGATAGGCCATGCCGGTTTGTCATCATAGTTCATGAAGTGCATGTCCGCATACGATGCGTCGCTCTTCACTCTCACACCCGGGGCAATCTCACGGATACCCTGCAGACCGTTAAGCATCGAGAGGATGCAGCGGATTACGACGGTTGCCTTTGCATCGACCTGAGACGAGTCGGAAAATAGTTCCGGATAGTTTCGCGCCATTCTTCGCCCGATCGCCTGATGCTGGAGCGCGCCCTTATCGGAAAGTTCCCCGAGTCGACCACGGGACTGCCTCTCGATATCGCGGAGCACATCGAGGGTCTCCTGACCGAGTGGTGTAAGTTTACCAGCCTTCTCAGCCTTCTCCAGATTCTTGACAGGAGTCAGATAGTCATTCTCTCCGATAAGCCATCGAGAGCCGTGTCGGCCGTAATGTTCGAGATGAAACGGACTGTATCCCGGTGGGGGAGGGGTCTGTGCAGGAGGTTCACTTTCAGCATACGGGTAAGCCCGAAGGTTTCCAGCCAGCTTATGCATATCTGTCTCCAGATCCGCCGAAGGTAATGCCGCTCTGGTGCCAATTGTGTTCAGCACCAAAACCGATAAAAAGATTATTGATTTTATTGAGATCATAATGGAATCGCCATAAAGGATAAAAGGTGTAATTTTACGTGGTTTACCCTGCAAAGGTAACGAAAAAAGCTTGTTTTTGCAAATTCTAAAGGGTATAAGGTGTAATATTACACCTTATACCCTTTAGAATTCAAGTCGATTTACGCCCCTTAAACGCAAAAAGGCCGGAGGCATCGCCCCCGGCCTAAACTTACTGTTCCGTACTTAATGTTTATTGTTCAATACTCAACACTCACTATTCACTGTTTAATACTCAATACTTTACCTTAACGAATGTGCCTCTCCTTGACGAGGCCGTGGCGGAAGGCGTGCAGAAGGTCTTTGAGTTCATTGATCTGTCCCTGTAGTTCATGACCCTTGTCCGTGTCGCGTACCCTTAGCCTCTTGGCGGAAAGCTCCACTATTTGTTTCGATCCCAAGATATCCGTGCCTTCCTTGACGGCTTTTTCCGCCGACTCGAAAGGCTCGTGCTGCACCAGCTCGAGCCCGCGGCTATGATACACCAAGGTGTATCCCGCGATCCCGGTGGTGGAGTGGTAAGCCTTTGAAAAACCTCCGTCTATGACGAGCAGTTTTCCGTTGGCCCGCATCGGACTCTCCCCCTTGTTTGCCCTTACGGGCACATGTCCGTTGATGATGTGGCGGTGTTCACCCTCCACTCCGAAGGCGTCAAGTATTCCGTCGATGATCTTTTCATCGTTGCGGAGTTTATAGTAGTTCCCTTTCTCTTCCGTATGGGTATCGGTGTCTTTGATGAAATAGCGTTCGAACGTGGCCATCTTCGACTTGTCGAAGAGCGGTGAATCCTTACCGCACCAAAGATACCAGTAATAGTCTATGGCGAAACTCTTCAGGTCAGGAGCAGTGTCGTCGTTGAAGGCAGCGCGCATCATCATTCCTATGCGGTGCATCAGCTCGCGCCCCTTGTATTTCGCTCCGTTCAGCTCCACTTCCTTAAGGCTCCCGTCTTCATTGAGCGGCATCGAAGCATGAAAGAGCAGGTTGGAGTTGTAGATGGCATACATGCATCCGTGTGAGAGAAGGCACTGCACATGGCGGTTGAGCTTATCGCTGACCATGAAGGAATGATGCAGTTTCTCTACGAGCGAAGCCTCCTCCCGAGTCAGCTCATAGGGAGATTCGGCCGAGACCGTCGGGAAGTTGGTGTCTTTCAGCTCATACTCCTTGCCGTTGAGTCTTATCACACCCTTGTCTTTGTCGATCAGGTGCAGGAGCTTGCGGTCTTCCATCTTCCATTCCGGACGCCGTTCGATAGTCTTGCCCTCAAGCTTGAACTGGATGATGCTTATCGCCTTGTGCATCTTGGCCCAGAGCTGCAGAGATTTCTCGTCGGGAGTATGCTCCGAGTCCATGATATGCGGTCCGAACCCTTCGCAGGGGTCGTCGCCGTAAGTTTCTAAAGCGAAAGTGGCGAGCGGCACGAGGTTGATGCCGTAGCCGTCTTCCAGAGTCGCCATGTTGCCGTAGCGGAGCGACAGACGCAATACGTTGGCTATGCAGGCGTCGTTGCCGGCTGCGGCGCCCATCCAGAGCGCGTCGTGGTTGCCCCACTGTATGTCGAAGCGTTCATAGGCGCAGAGGGTATCCATGATGAGATGGGCCCCCGGACCTCGGTCGAAGATGTCGCCGAGGATATGCAGCTGGTCGATGCTCAGGCGTTGGATCACGTTGCAGAGAGCGATGATGAAGTTGTCGGCCTGCCCCGTCGAGATGATAGTCTCAATGATGCGGCGGAAATAGGCGTCTTTGTCATAGTCGGTCGGCGACTCATGGAGCAGCTCCTCAATTATATACGCATACTCCTTCGGGAGGGCTTTCCTCACTCGCGAGCGGGTGTATTTGGAGGAGACAGACTGCAACACGAGGATAAGCTGATGGAGTGTGACGTTGTAGAAATCATCTAAGTTCTTCTCGTCTACCTTCGTATATTCGAGCTTGCTCTCCGGATAATATATGAGCGTGCAGAGGTTGCGGATGTCCTGCTCCCTGAGCGAGGTCCCGAATAACTCCGTGACCTTGCGCCTGATGTTTCCCGACGCGTTGCGCAGGATATGTGAGAATGCTTCATGCTCGCCGTGAAGGTCGGCCACGAAATGCTCCGTACCCTTAGGCAGGTTGAGGATGGCCTCGAGATTTATAATCTCGGTGCTTGCAGCCTGCACGTTGGGAAATGTCTGAGAGAGCAGACTCAGTATTCTGAGGTCTGTCTCCCGCTCCTTGGCTTCCTTATAGTCTACCGCCACCGGCAGATCACTCCTGCGGTCCATACCAGGTGGAATACATATGGTAATTGTTGGCGATCTTTATGTTCATCTCCTTCGCCTTCTCCGGCTCGACCATCTTGACGAACTTCGCGGGGCAGCCTGCCCAGAGCTCGTGCTTGCCGATCTTGGTGTTGCTGAGCACCACGGATCCTGCGGCGACGATCGCCCCTTCGCCGACCACGGCATTGTCCATCACTACAGCACCCATGCCGATAAGCGCATAGTCTTCTACCTTGCATCCGTGGAGCACCACGTTGTGGCCCACCGACACATGGTCGCCTATCTCAATGGTCGATTTCTCATAGAGGGTGTGGAGCACACTGCCGTCCTGGATGTTTACGCCGTTTCCTACGCGGATTGAGTTGACGTCGCCGCGGAGCACGGCACCAAACCATATGCTGCATCCGTCGCCGATCACGACATCGCCTACCACTACTGCGTTAGCCGCAAGGAAACAGTCCTTGCCGATCACCGGGGTGAATCCCCTTACTTCCTGTATTATAGCCATTGTTTTTAAGTTATCAGTTGTCAGTTATCAGTTGTAATTCATGATATATCATGATTAATCATGTTGCATCATGATATATCAACAATGTCGACTTAAATAATTAATCTTTAATATTTAATATTTAATCTTTAAAATTAGTCTTTGCTCTGAGCCATCCCTTTTCCTCTTCCGATAGAAGAGGGGAGAGGCGGTCATAGACTTCCTTATGGTAGGCATCCAGCCATCCTTTCTCCTCAGGTGTCATGATCTCCCATTCGATAAGGCTCTTGTCGAAGGGGAAGAGCGTGAGGTTGCGCCAGCGGTAGAAGTCACCGTATTCGTTGCTTTTCCAATGCTCTACGGCAAGCATGTTCTCGCAGCGTATGCCGTATTTCCCTTCGATGTATAGACCCGGCTCGTCGCTCATCACCATACCCGGCTCAAGAGCTGCCGGAACGTCGTTCATCCTTATCTGAGCCGGTCCTTCGTGGCAGTTGATGAAGAATCCCACTCCATGCCCTGTGCCGTGGTAGTAGGCCTTCCCTTCGTTCCAGAGATACTGGCGGGCGAGTATGTCGAGCTGCGTGCCGCGCGTACCTTTTGGGAAAGTCGCTCTCGCAAGCGCGATCATTCCTTTCAAGACGAGGGTGAAGTCATGTTTCTGCTCCTTGGTCGGCTCGCCGCCGAGGGCTATGGTGCGGGTGATGTCGGTGGTCCCCTGGCGGTATTGTCCTCCGCTGTCGATGAGCAGCAGTCCCTTGCCCGTCACCGGCACATCGGTCTCGTCGCTCGGCTCATAGTGCACGATGGCGCCATGTCCATTCCAGCCTACTATCGCGGCGAAACTCTCGTCTACGCAGTCGGGGTCTGCTAAGCGGCAGTCCCTGAGTTTGCGGGCAATGCTCATTTCTGTGAGCTCGCCTTTCGGGATTTCCTCGTCGATCCATTTGAAAAGTTTCACGAGAGCGACTCCATCTTTCTCCATTGCCGTGCGCCAGTGGGAGAGCATGGTTTCGTTTTTCACACTTTTCAGCTTTGCGACACCCTCACCTCCAAACACAACCTCGCAGTCGATATGGTCGTAGACGCCGGTGGCTGTCAGCCGCGGATCGGTCAGCAACCTGGTTGTCTTCGGCAGTTGTCCTACGAATTTCTTCACGCTTTCATATGGACGCACCTCTATATTATAGGAGTCAAGGAAGGCTTTCACATCTCCGGTCATTTTCTCCTCGTCGATGAAGAGGACCCGGCGGCCGTTTTTGTCGAGATAAAGATAGCTGACGAAAACGGGGCTGAACGAGATGTCGCCTGCGCTACGCAGGTTTGTGATCCAGGCTATGTCATCGAGAGCCGATACAAGTATCGCGTCAGTCCCCGATCTTTCCACCTGCTCCAGCACTCTGCCGATCTTTGAATCTACTGTTTCCCCTACGATATCTTCGTCGTGTATGAAAAGAGGATTGAGCGGACGCGCCGGACGCTCTTCCCAAAAGAAATCGAACATCGGGAAGTCTGTGCGCATCGTGATGCCGTACTCACTGAATTGCCGGTCCATTTTCTCAGACTCGTCAACGCAGAAAGTCATGCCGTCAATTCCGACCGTCTGCCCTGAATCGATATGATCGCAGATCCATCCGATCATGTCTACTGCGTCCGGACCGTCCATGGGCATCATCTCGAATCCTGTCCCTTCAAGCTGCTGGCGTGCCTGGATAAAGAATCGGTTGTCTGTCCATACGTATGCGTGATCTTTAGTCACTACGGCTATTCCGTTTGTGCCATTCTCCGATTTGAATCCAGTCAGCCATTCGCGGCCGCGCCAGTGGGCGGCCGGTATCTCGCTCTGGTGGGGATCAGTGCTGTTGATGATGCAGCACTCTATCTTGTGCTCGGCCATTGCCTTTCGCAGCGACTCGAGTCTTTTCTTTTCGATCTTTTCCATGGTCGTTTATATTATATTGCAAATTTACCAAAAATTTCTCAAACCAACTATTATGTCAATGCTTTTTTTCTTTACTTTTCAATGCGGCCTGTCCGCTATGTTAAGACTCAAAACTTAAGACTTAAGACTTGAATTGGTCAAATAGGAGCAAAACTGGTAAAAATAGTCGGGGGGGGGTAATTTTAACGTTGAATTTCTTGCACAATCGAAAAGATTGTATTAATTTTGCAGTGTCAAGAGAGGAAAGAGTTTGGTTTGAAATAATTGGCATAGCATTTTTATTTCTCTTGACAAGCAAGTCTAAAGCTTTTTAAGTAATAGTGATATAATTTGTAAGTTAGTGGTTGAGTAAGTGTTGCTTTTGCTTGCGAAAGTAGGTGCAATATCTAAAAAATCACACTGTGGCCGGAGTTTGCGAAAATCCCGGCCACAGCGTTTTTTTTACGTTTTCGTTGTACGTTGTACGTTTTACGTTGTACGTAGTGGGTGATGCGTATCGCGTATCGTGTGGTAAGGGATGCGTGGTGCGTAGATTGAATATCTTCAGTAATATAGAAGGTCCGTCTTCCGAAAAGGAGACGGACCTTTTTTAATAAATACATGCTCTTTCGCAATACGCACCACGCGCTACGCACCACGCATCACGCACCACGCACCACGCGCTACTTAAAATACTCCACCGCAGCCTTCTCTACCGGGAGAGCCTCAAGATAGTTCTTGATATAGGCGTTGAAACCTTCCACGTCTTCTTCCGTCGGAGCGATGCTTGTACCCGTGTTGCCGTCGAATACCTCCATCTCCAGATAATCGGCGAGATTGCGGTCGTTGACGTTGTTCACGAGATAGCCTGCAAGCAGGGCCATGCCCCAAGCTCCGCCTTCGCCCGCCGTCTCCATAACGGAGATAGGGGAGTTGAGCGCGGCCGCGAGGATGCGCTGTCCTACGCCCGGAGTCTTGAAGAGACCGCCGTGGCCCGTAATGCGGTCCACCTTGATTTTCTCCTCGTCGAAGAGGATATCGTTGCCGATCTTGAGGCAGGCGACGGCCGCATTCAGGTTGGCGCGCATGAAGTTGGCGAGGTTGAACTTGTTGCCTACCTTACGCACGAAGAGCGGACGACCCTCGTTGAGCCCTGTGATGGGTTCGCCGGAGAAGTAGTTGTAGCTTACGAGGCCTCCGCAGTCGGGGTCGCCGTTTAGCGCGTTGTTGTAGAGCTTGCCGAATATCTCGTTCATGTCTACCGGCAAACCCATAAGCTCAGTGTATTCGCGGAAGATACCTACCCATGCGTTGAGGTCGGAGGTGCAGTTGTTGCAGTGCACCATTGCCACGAGGCTTCCGTCGGGTGTCGTCACCATATCGATCATCTCATAAGGGCGGCTGAGGTCTTTCTCAAGCACGATCATGGAGAAGGATGAGGTTCCGGCCGAAACGTTGCCCGTACGCTGCTTCACAGCGTTGGTTGCCACCATGCCGGTTCCGGCGTCCCCCTCGGGCGGACAGAGGGGAGCTCCCGCCTCGAGATTGCCCGAGATGTCGAGATGCTTTGCGCCTTCTTCGGTGAGGTATCCTGCGTTCTCGCCTGCGACGAGGATTTTCGGAAGCACGTCCTCCAGTTTCCAGTCGAAGTTCTTGTCGGCGATCATCTCGTCGAATTTCTTCACCATCTTCTCGCTGTAGTTCTTGGTCTCGGGGTCTACGGGAAGCATACCGCTGCCGTCGCCGATGCCGATCACTTTCTCGCCGGTCAGCTGCCAGTGGATATAACCGGCCAGCGTAGTGAGGAAAGCCAGCTCCTTCACGTGCTCCTCACCGTTCAGGATAGCCTGATAGAGGTGGGAGATGCTCCAGCGGAGCGGAATGTTGTAGTCGAATTCCTTCGATAGGATGGCTGCGGCCTCGCCTGTGTTGGTGTTGCGCCATGTGCGGAAGGGAGCGAGCATATTGCCCTTCTTGTCGAAAGGCATGTAGCCGTGCATCATCGCGCTGATGCCGATGGAGGCGAGCTTCTTGATCTCCACTCCGTATTTATTCTTCACGTCTTCACGCAGGTCGCGGTAGCAATCCTGCAGGCCGAACCATATTGCCTCCTGGCTGTAGGTCCAGAGGCTGTTGACGAGCTGGTTTTCCCACTCATGGCTCCCCTGTGCTATCGGATTGTTGTTCTCGTCGATAAGTACGGCCTTGATTCGGGTGGAGCCGAACTCGATACCGAGCACGGCCTTCCCCGATTCTATAGTCTGTTTGATCTTTTCAGGCATATTGTTTATTTATTCAGCATATAATACACGTCGTTGTAGCGGAGCTCACGCTTGAAGCCCTGCATCGTGGTGTCCTTGTCGATGCGCACCATCTCGATTCCGGCCATTTCGGCATAGTCTTCCCAGAATTCGGGAGTGATGTCGTAGCTGAAGCAGGAGTGGTGTGTGCCGCCGGCCATGATCCATGCGCCTGCGCCGATCTCGAAGTTGGGCTTCGGAATCCAGAGTGCGCTGGCTACGGGAAGCTTGGGAAGCGGTTTCGACTTGATGCATTCCACGTCGTTGACGATGAGGCGGAAACGGTTGCCGAGGTCGATGACGGTGGCTGTGATGCCGTCGCCGGGCTTTGAGGTGAAGACGAGACGCGCGGTCTGAGCCTTGCGGATGCCGATGCCGAGGAAGTGTACTTCAAGGCGGGGCTTCTCTTCGGCGATCAGCGGGCATACTTCAAGCATGTGGGCCTGAAGGATGGAGCTGTTCGCGCCGTCGAAGTTAAGGGTATAGTCTTCAAGGAATGAGCATCCCTTGCCCATGCCCTGGCTCATATACCAGAGTGTGCGGTAGAGCGCAGCAGACTTCCAGTCGCCTTCGGCGCCGAACCCGATGCCTTCAGCCATCAGGCGCTGTGAGGCGAGACCCGGAATCTGGTCGAATCCGACGAAGTTCGGATCGTTGATGTCATTAGTGCCGAGGTCGTCGAAGTTGGTGGTGAAAGCCTTGGCTCCTTTCTCATTAAGGATGCTGCGGAGGGAGAGCTCTGCCTTGGCAGCCTCATATACTGATTTGTAACCTTCGGTAGAGGGATCTTCAAGAGCTGCATCATGAGCGTATTCCTTGAAGTATACTGCCATCAGAGCCTTGGTGTCTTCGTCAGAAACTTTCTTGTAGTGCTCCATAAGCTCGCTCACGGGGCAGTAGTCTACATGGTAGCCGAGCTGCATTTCTGCGTCTACCTTGTCGCCGTCGGTCACGGCTACGTTGTTCATCTGGTCGCCGAAGCGGAGCACGAGCATGTCCTGAGCGTCTGCCCACGCTGCTGCCACGCGCTGCCATACGGCGATGCGGTCCTGGGTATTGGCGTCTTTCCAGTAGCCTACCACTACCTTGCGGCGCACCTTCATGCGGGCGCAGATATGGCCGAACTCACGGTCGCCGTGTGCCGACTGGTTCAGGTTCATGAAGTCCATGTCCATGGTGTCCCAGGGTATCTCGGCGTTATACTGAGTGTGGAAGTGGAGGAGCGGTTTGCGGAGAGCCTGCAGACCGTGGATCCACATTTTGGCGGGGGAAAAGGTATGCATCCAAGTGATGATGCCTACGCACTTAGCGTCGTTGTTGGCGGCCTTCATCACGGCCTCGACCTCCTTTGAGGAGTTTGCAGTGCCTTTATATACCACTTTGATCGGAAGGCGGCCTGAGTTGTTGAGTCCGTCTACCATTTCCTTTGAGTGTGCGTCTACTGCTACTACCGCATCACCTCCGTAGAGCAACTGTGCGCCGGTCACCCACCATATTTCAAGATTCTCGTACATAATTATTTAGTTATAAGTTATTAAGTTCTTAGTTTCTATCTAAGCGGCTTGTCCGCAATCTTAAGACTTAAGACTTAAGACTCAAGACTTAAGACTCAAGACTCAAGACTTAAGACTCAAATCTCAATTCTCAATTAATTCTGTCCGTAATAAGCGTTCGGTCCGTGCTTGCGGTTGAAATGCTTCTCTACGAGCAGCGGATTCATCGTGAGGTTCGGGTTGGCGGCAAACGCGATGCTCGCCATCTTAGCCACCTGCTCCATCACCACTGCATTGTGGACGGCGTCGTGGGGATCCTTGCCCCATGCGAATGGTCCGTGGTTTTTCACCAGCACTCCCGGAGTGTGCATAGGGTTCATTCCCTCGAAGCGCTTGATGATGACGTTGCCGGTCTCAAGCTCGTAGGCTCCTTTCACTTCCTCCTCGGTCATGTCGGCCGTGCAGGGTATTGCCTCATGGAAGTAATCGGCATGTGTAGTGCCGATGTTGGGGATGTCGAGTCCCGCCTGGCTCCAGCCGGTGGCGAAAGTGGAGTGGGTGTGCACCACGCCTCCCACTTCCGGCCAAGCGCGGTAGATGGCGAGATGGGTCGGTGTGTCGCTCGAAGGTTTCAGGTTCCCCTCCACTATATTTCCTTGGAGGTCCACCACTACCATGTCTTCCGGTTTCATCACGTCGTAGTCGACGCCTGAAGGTTTGATCACCACGAGACCTTTCTCGCGGTCGATGCCCGATACGTTGCCCCAGGTGAAGATCACGAGTCCGTGCTTCACGAGGTCCATATTGGCCTTATATACTTCTTCTTTCAGTTTCTCAAGCATATTCTTTAATAATTAATCTTTTATCTTTAGCCTGTAAAGCGTCGCCCCTCTCTTCGAACCGCTCTTGTCTATCAGGTCTGTCTTCTCGAGTATGCCTTCATCGAGGATTCGTTTGCGGAAATTTCTCTTGTCGAGCTTTTCCCCGAGAATCGCTTCGTAGACCGACTGCAGCTGGCTGAGCGTGAAGAGTTCCGGAAGGAACTGGAACACGAGAGGTTTCCTGTTTACCTGCAGCCGGAGATACTCAAGCGCTTTGGCTACAATCTGCGGATGGTCGAAGTAGAGCTGCGGCATTTCTTCGAGAGGCACCCAATGCGCGTCGTTGTCTGTCACTCTCTGGTGATCCTGGTCGTCGAAGTTAAGGAGCGCGCAGTAGGCTACCGAGATTACTCTTGCCCCCGGATCGCGGTCGATCGCCCCGAAAGTGCCGACCTGATCCATATATACGTCTTCCAGTCCTGTCAGCTGATGTAGCACTCTTTTTGCCGCATCGTCTACCGACTCGTTTTCCTCTACGAATCCGCCCATAAGCGACCATTGTCCCTTACCGGGCATCATGCGCCGCTTTATGAGCAGAATATTGAGTTTTCCTTCGTGCAGTCCGAAGATCACGCAGTCGACTCCGACATAGTGCCTGGCATGCTCCTTATAATAATTCATAATTCACAATTCATAATTCATAATTAAAGATTTCGTCGATTCATAACTTACGATTCATAACTTACAATGTATCCATATCTTTCATTGCGTAGCCAATTAAGCATTATGAATTATGCATTAACGTGATTATGCATTATGAATTATGCATTATGCATTATTGTAGAGTGGATTACCAGAAATACCAGTAGAACGCTGCCGTGATGCCGAGGATGATGATTGAGTGTATCACATCCCACTTGTCCCAGCTTGCGCGTGTCACTGCGCGTTCCTCGGGAGTCGATGTGCCGAACACGAGACCCTTGATCTTCTCAGGATCAGGTGCTGGGGTAAACATGCTGACCACGAAGATCACGAGCAGGCAGAATACCAGCATCCATCCGCAGAAGAAGAGCCAGTTGGTGTCGTAGAATAGCCACTGAAACCATGAGCCGCCGTCGGGAGTTGCGCCGATGTTGCTGTAGTATACCTTCGCGCCAAGACGGGTGATGCCGATTGCAAGACCTGCGATAAGACCCCACATACCTCCTTTGGCGGTCGCTTTCTTCCATGTTACGCCTAAGAGGAACGCTGCGGCTATACCCGGTGCGAGCACTGACTGTACGTCCTGCAGATAGAGGTAAAGCACATCGCCTACCGAACGCATTACGGGAATCCAGAGGATACCGAGGATCACGATCACTACTGTTGCGGCCTGACCGATCTTCACGAGTTTCTTCGGGTCGGTGTCGGGCTTGAAACGCTGGTAGAAGTCGATGGTGAAGAGGGCTGCCGATGAGTTGAAGAGCGATGCGAGCGACGACATAAGGGCTGCGAGGATTCCGCATACGATAAGGCCTTTCACGCCGGCCGGGAGAAGCTTGGCCACGAGGGTCGGGAATGCGGCGTCAGAGTTGGGAAGTCCTTCCGGAGTCATCGGCAGGAAGCCGCCGGGCTGCTGATGGAGTGCGAAGGCGATCATGCCAGGGATGAGGAAGAGGAATACGGGGAGAAGCTTCAGGTATGCGCCGAAGATGGTACCGCGGCGGGCCTGCTTCTCATCGCGGCCTGAGAGCACGCGCTGCACGATGAACTGGTCGGTACACCAGTACCAGAAACCGATTACAGCTGAGCCGATGAGGGCGCCGAGCCAGGGATACTGTGCGTCGCGGTTGTCGCGGATGAGGTTGACCATCGAGTCGCCGTATTCATTTACTTGGACGGCAGAGCAGATCTCCATCATCTTGTCCCAGCCGCCAAGTTCCTTGAGGCCAAGCACGAGGATGATGAGCGAGCCGAGAAGAAGGATCGGGGTCTGGAGCACTGATGTGTAGAGCACAGATTTCATGCCGCCGAAGATGGTGTAGAGGGCGGTGATCACGACGAGGCCGATAGCTGCGATCCAGAAGAAGTCGATGCCCCAGAGGGTCTCGATGCCGAATACCTGCTGGAATACGAGACCGCCTGCGTATACAGTGACGGCTACTTTGGTGAGCACGTAGCTGATAAGTGAGATCACCGAGAGGATGGTGCGCGATGCAGGGTTGTAGCGTTTCTCAAGAAACTGCGGCATGGTGATGACCATGGAGCGGCTGTAGAAAGGCACGAATACCCAGCCGAGAAGAAGGATCATCCAGCCCTGGATTTCCCAGTGGGCCATTGCCATGCCGGAGGCTGCTCCGGAGCCGGCGAGGCCGATGAGGTGTTCAGATCCGATGTTTGATGCGAAGATGGATGCGCCGATGGCGATCCACGTGGCGTCCTTGCCGCCGAGGAAGTAGTCGTCAGCATTGTTCTGCTTCTGCTTCATCACCCAGAGGATGATGCCGATAAGCGCCAATGCGAATATACCGACTACAATCCAGTCTAATAATGCCATGATTGTTTGGGTTATTTAGTTGTTATGTGTTTTGGTTTTTAGGTTGTCTGCAAAAAGTTTTATTCATGATATACCATGATTCATCATGTCGCATCATGATATATCATGAATTTTCAACCTTATTAAATTAATTGTTAAAAATTTAATCTTTAATCTTTAATAATTAATCTTTAATCTTTAACTCCGAAGCGGAACACGCAGTGGCTCGTGTAGGTCTCGCCCGGCTTCACGAGTGCTGAAGGCCATTCCGGCTTGTTGGGAGTGTCCGGATATTTCTGGGTCTCGAGGCAGATGCCCGTGCGCTGCTGATAGGTGATTCCTTTCTTGCCGGTCACGGTGCCGTCGAGGAAGTTTCCGGTATATACCTGGATGCCAGGTTCGTTGGTCAGCACTTCGAGCTGGATGCCCGTGGTGGGGGAGTAGAGTGTGGCCGCTACCTGTGTGTCGTCGCCCTTGGTGTCGAGCACCCAGTTGTGGTCGTAGCCGTTGCCGAATTTAATCTGTTCGAAATCAACCTCTGCTATCTGAGCGCCCACTTCCTTTGCAGTGGTGAAGTCCATCGGAGTGTCCTTCACTTCGAGGATTTCGCCCGTTGTCATGTAGGTGGAGTCCACCGGAGTGAAGCGGGAAGCGTTCACTGTCAGTATGTTGTTGGTGATAGGCTGTGTCGGGTCTCCGTTAAGGTTGAAGTAGGAGTGGTTGGTCATGTTGATGTAGGTCGGCTTGTCAGTAGTGGCCTTGTAGGAGATGTCGATGGCGTTGTCTGCAGTGAGAGTATAGGTCACCTGCGCCGTAACGTTGCCCGGGAAGTTGTTGTCGCCGTCGGGGCTGTTGAGTGTAAGCACTACCGTAGAGTCGTTGGGCTGTTCTGCCGAATATACCTTATACTGCCAGCCGGTGGGGCCGCCGTGGAGGCAATGGCCGAAGTTGTTCTGAGGAAGCTGGATGGTGTCTCCTTCGATCACGATCCTGCCCTGGTTGATGCGGTTGGCGTAGCGTCCGATTGATGCGCCGAAGTCGGTAAGGTTGTTCTCTGGGAAGTATCCCTGCACGCTGTCGAAGCCGAGCACCACGTCCTTGAAGTCACCGTTGCGGTCTGGCACCATGATCGATACGATACGGCCTCCGAAATTGGTCACGCATACCTCCATGCCGTTGGCGTTCTTCATGGTGTAAAGGGCGGTAGGAACGCTGTCGTATTCTGCCGCGAAGTTCTGAGGGTCGATGCCTGAGAGTGTGGTCTGGGCAGCCTCCTTGTTGGTGTTGCAGGCTGAGATGGCCATAGCCGCTCCTGCAAGCATCATGAATGTTCTTGTTGCTTTGATCATGATATTGTTGTTAAGTTGTTAAATTTCAAAGTTCCGGAAATCCATCTTGTAGCGACGCACGGCCCGTGCGTCCTCTTGAGTCTTTGTTTCTGAAGACTCAAGACTTAAGACTCAAGACTCAAGACTCAAGACTCAAATGGGTGTAAAAATTACACTCTTTCCCTTTCGGGCGTAAAATTACAAAAATAGCCTCTACCCTCCAAATAAAAACATATGTTATTGAGCATATTTTGATTCGATAGTCCAGTACCAACACTCATTACCCATTTCTCACTGTTCAATACTCACTGTTCAATACTCATTGTTCAATACTTACTGTTCAATACTCATTGTTCAATACTCATTGTTCAATACTCACTGTTCAATACTCACTACAAATTTTAAACCATCCTCCTCGGGGATTGTTACTGAAAATATAGACTATATCTACACGCCAGCACATGCAATCTAACGAAAACCCTATACCCACACCCCCTGCGGAGGAGCAGAAAGACGCTACCCCTTCCAAGCCTAAAAGGAAGCACCTCATACGCAGCCCATGGATCCGGATACCATTGAAGGTGCTCGGATGCATCATTATCGTGGTCCTGCTCATTCCTGTTCTTCTTTATCTCCCACCCGTCCAGGACTTCGCTGTCAAGACCGCCACAAAGATCGTAGCCGACAAGACCGGCATGAAGATCGGTATCGAGAAACTCCGCCTTAAGTTTCCGGTCGATCTATCCCTGTCGGGCGTGAGTGTGGTAGAGGCCTCCGGCGACACTATGGTGATGGCCAGGGAGGCCCTGGTGGATGTCAAGCTTCGGCCCCTCCTCGGCCTTGACGTGCAGATAAAGCGGCTACGCCTGCGCGACGGATACTACCGCATGCTCTCTCCGGACTCCTCTATGCTCATGAAGATAAGGGCCGGCCTCCTCGAGGTCGACGACAAGTCATGGGCCAACATGAAGACCAGCACTATTTCGCTCAACGACGCCAAGCTCCGCGACGGCGACGTATTTCTCTCCATGGATGTGTGGAAACAGAAGCCATCACCCCAGGATACCACTTCCACTCCTTTCTATATCACCGCGAAGCACCTCGCCATCGAGAACATGCAGTTCACGATGACGATGCTTCCTACCATTGATACACTGCGGTTTAAGGCCAAGAACCTCTCCCTTGAAGACGGAGTCATCGACCTCCGGCAGATGACCATTCGCATGGCCGACGTGACGGCCTCCGGCGGTGACGCCCTCATGCTCGCCCCGTCGCTTGAATATGTGAAGGAGCATCCCGCTCCGGCTCCTGACACTACTGCAGCTCCCTCCCAGCCTACGACTATCGTGGCCGACCGTATCACTCTCACTGATTTCAACGCGCGGTATGCCGTAGAGGGGAGTCCTGCCGTGAAGGGATTCGACACTAACGATATCCGTGTCTCGGGGCTTGACATCGAACTCGAGCATTTCTACAATCAGGCCACGACCATCTCTCTTCCCATCACATATCTGAGGGGCCGGGAGCAGTGCGGACTCACCATTACCGAGGGTTCCGGCACTTTCTCCATGGATTCAACCGGAATGAAACTGAAAGATTTCGATATCCGTACCCCCTTCTCGCAGGTGAAAGCCACCGCGGATATACCTAACGCACTGCTTGCTTTCGAGCCGCAGGCGCTCCTTGACGTGGACATCAACGCCAGCCTCGGCATGAGCGACATCAATAGCTTTATGCCTGATCTCAGCGCGTATACATCGGTCGTTTCCGCTACAACACCCCTCAACGCCATAGTGAAGGCCAACGGCCGGCTTGACGATGCAGATATCGAGCGGTTTGATGTCGCCCTCCCCGGTACTCTCTCTCTGCGTGCCTCCGGAAAGGCAAAAAACGCTCTGGATTTCAAGAATCTCGTGGCCGACCTGACGTTCGACGGTGAACTTAGCCGGCCGGATATCGTCAAGAAGTTCGTGCAGCTCAATGGTGTCAATATACCTACGCTCAATATAAAAGGCACGGCCTCAGCCAACCGCGAGAATTATGCGGCCGATTTCAAGCTTACGACTCCGCAGGGCAATCTTGCCGCCGACGGACACGTGGGTATGAATTCTGAGCGTTACGACGTGAAGGCTTCCGTGCATTCGCTCAATGTCGGATACTTCATCGGCGACAAGACAATCGGACCGCTGACGGCGACACTCTCAGCCAACGGAGCCGGCTTCAATCCTGAAAAACGAGGCGCTCACACCGACGTCAAGCTCGATCTTGCAAGCGCGGTCTACAATGGCCATTCGATTAAGAACATATCGCTGCTCGCCACACTCGCCAACGAGGACTTCACCCTTAAGGCAAATTCTCCCAACCCCGCATTGTCTTTCGATATCAGCGGTTCCGGACGTATCTCAGACAATCTTTATCAGGCAGACATCACTGCCGACATCCATAACGTCGACCTCTTGGCTCTCGGGCTTTCCGAGACTAAGAACTCAGGGGGTGCGCAGTTCCATCTCAGCGGCACCGCGTCTCCTCATACATGGATCTACGATGTGGATCTTGATGCCCGGTCTATCGACTGGCACCTGCCGGAGCAGGACATAAACATCCCCGATGGGATTGACTTGAAGTTTGTATCTACTGCAAGCGACGTGCGCTGCCTTCTCGGTGCGCGAGGCGCCGACCTGGAGTTCCTCTCGTCAGTCGGTCTCGAACCTCTTGTAAAGAAGTTTACAGAGGTCTCCGCGATTATTCCGAAGGTCTTGGAAGACCGTCATCTTGATGTCGAGAAGCTTGAGGCTGCCCTTCCCCCCTTCACCCTTACGGCCGACGTGCAGGGCAACGGTATCGTGGAGCAGTTCCTCGCTCCCTCCAAGATGGGAATCGGCGATGTGAAGATGAAGCTGACTAAAGACTCCGTCATCAACGGCGACGTTGTTTTGAACACACTCCGCACAGAGTCGATGCGTCTTGACACCATCACGATGGGACTGCACTCGCGCGGCAATCTGCTCGACTATGTGATCCATCTCGGCAACCGCCCTGGCACATTCGATGAGTTTGCCGACGTGCGTGTCAGCGGATATATGGGCGACAACCGACTCTCAGCCTATCTCGTTCAGCACAACATCAAGAAGAAGATGGGCTACCGCCTCGGTTTCACCGCTTCTCTGGCCGATTCCATAGTGTCGGTCCGCTTCACTCCTCTGAAGGCTACCATAGCCTATCTGCCATGGACCTTCAATATGGATAATTATATCGATTATACTATCAACAACCATAAGCTCGATGCAAACCTTCAGGCAAGCAGCGACCGTAGCAGCATCCTGCTGCGCACGGAGAAGAACGAGCAGGGTCTCGACAATCTGCATCTTAACCTGAACAACATTCAGGTGGAGGATTTCACGCATATGATGCTCAATCCTCCTCCGGTGAAGGCAAGCGTGAATTCCGACATCAAGGTGCGCTATACCGGCACCGCGCTCGTAGGCAAAGGTACGCTCGATATCAAGGATCTGTTCTTCGACCGTAAGCGTGTGGGCGATTTCGATTTCACCCTCGCCGCCGGAATGGGCAATAAGGGCAAGAGCGCCGGAAAGATCGGATTGATGGTAGACGGAGCCGAGGCCGCCGCCGTGCAGTTCATACTCGCGCCTGATTCCGTCAATCCTTCAGGAGGCCTGATCGCGGAGCGTCTGAAGCTCATACTTACGAAATTCCCTCTCGCCATAGCGAATCCTTTCTTCCCGCCGCAGACCATGAAGGTCTCCGGACGCCTCGATGGCGATATGAGCGTCAGCGGATCGCTCACCGATCCCAAGCTCAACGGAAGCATATCCTGCGACTCAGTCGGGTTGCTGGTCAATATGCTCGGCACTACGTTCAGGTTCGACCGCGATTCGATCACGGTCACCGACAATGTGCTCGATTTCCATGAGTTTGACATATACGCAGTCAATAATAATCCGCTGACGCTGCGGGGTACGGTCGATGCTACTAAGATGTCCGACATTAAGCTCGACCTCTCTGCCAAGGCATCCAACATTCAGCTTGTAGGCAATAAAGGGGGTTCGGAGTTTTCAGGTAAGCTCTTCACCGATCTTGACGCCTCCGTGAAGGGTCCGATGTCGAGGATGGACATCAACGCTATGGTCAATGTGCTTCCCACTACCGACGTGACCTACGACATGATGATGACTTCCGATGCTCTCGGGCAGGGCACCGGTGCCGACAATGTGGTGAAGTTTGTCAATTTCTCCGATACCACCCAGATGGCCAAAGCCGACTCGATTTCATCGGTAGTAGGTATGCGCATCTCTGCCAAGGCCATAATCTCGCAGGGTGCGGAGGTGACCGTCAACCTCGGAGAAGACGGAAAGGTGCAGTGCAATCCCTCGGGTACGCTCAACTATTTCCAGAACTATCTTGGCGACATGAGGCTCAACGGTACGCTCTATACCGGCAACGGATACGCTCGCTATAAAGTGATGGTCATAGGCACCAAGACATTTACTTTCAATCAGGACAGCCACATCACTTGGGGAGGCGACATCATGAATCCCCAGCTCTCCATTCAGGCCTACGACAACGTGAAGGCGAATATACAGATGAACGGCAATACGAGCCTTGTCAATTTCCTCGTGACCCTCAAGGTCGGCAATACGCTCTCGGCTCCCTCGGTCATGTTCGACCTCTCTACCGACGACGACATGAGCATCAGCAACGAGCTCCAGTCGATGACGGCCGACCAGCGCCAGCAGCAGGCCATCAACCTTATGCTCACCGGATCTTATACAGGCCAGAACGCAAAGACTGTCAATGGTAATCTCGTGACGAGCAATATCTACAGCATGCTGACTTCGACACTTAATTCATTCCTCGCGAATAATGTGAAGGGCGTCGACATCA
Source organism: Muribaculaceae bacterium (assembly GCA_029061225.1). GTDB lineage: Bacteria > Bacteroidota > Bacteroidia > Bacteroidales > Muribaculaceae > Lepagella. Next base: position 6,822 of record JAIDSM010000265.1, on the reverse strand, counting down.
ATCTTGGCGTAGATCAGTATCAGACCGGCACCAACGGCAATACCTCTACCAATACCTCTTATTCCTATCAGGTGTCGAAGTCGCTGCTCAACAACCGCTTCAAGATCATTGTTGGTGGCAATTACACAGACGGATCGGCGAATGAGAATTTTGAGCAGAACCTGATCAGCGACATTGCCTTCGAGTATATCCTTAAGCAGACCAACAATATGAGCCTCAATGCCAAGCTCTTCCGCCATACCGGCTTTGAGAGCGTACTCGAGGGTGAGATCACAGAGACAGGTGTGGGCCTCAACCTCCGACGCCGACTCGCCTACTTCACCGAGATCACGCATTTCGGTCTCAGTAAGCTCTGGAAGAAAAAGAAGCCCGTAGAGCCGGCGGCAGACGGTGAAGGACTGGACTCCCTTATAGATGTGAGCAAGACAATCCCTGCTCCGAATGATTCCGCCCGATAGCGGTTGAATACCTGATCTTGTCGGTAGGGACGCACGGCTCGTGCGTCCGGTGCCGTTCAGGCTCGCCCTATAACCTTGTAACCAATAACGACCCTTAAGTTGACCTTGCGAAACTTAAATACAATTATAATATGAATATCCGCCATATATATCTACCACTTATACTCTTCATCCTGCTTGCCGCCGCCTGCTCCACTACCCGGCGGCTCGGTGAGGATCAGACGCTCTACAATGGCATGAGCGTGAAGATCAATCCTACCGACGGCGAGAAACTTCCTTCCGCATTGGTGTCGGAGATCACGCAGGCTGTCAACGTGAAGCCGAACAATCCTTGGCCGCTTCTGTCCCCCTACAGACGGTATCCTCTCCCTTACCGTCTTTGGGTCTACAACAACTGGAATGATTCCGCCGGCGGACTTTACGGGTGGCTTTATAAGAAACTGGCTGTTCAGCCGGTGCTCGTCTCCGATGTGCGCGCCGACATGAGAATGAAGCTCGTGGAGAACATTCTCGCTGACAACGGCTATTTCGGTTCTACGGCGACTTATGAGGAGGTGCCCGACAAGAAGGATCCTAAGATTGCCAAGCTGGCCTATACTTTCGATGTCTCGTCACCCTACCGCATCGATACCATCGAGTATTTCAGCCGTCCCGCCGACCGCATCAAGACCTTTATAGATTCCGTCGCCCAGAAAAGCACCTGGTTTAAGAAGGGTGCTGTCTTCTGTGTCGATTCCCTCTCCGCTTTGCGCGTCAATATCGCCAACAGCCTGCGCAACCGTGGCTATTATTATTTCCGGCCGGAATATCTGGAGTTTCTCGCAGATACATTCATGACCCCTCATGCTGTGGCGATGCGTCTCAATTTCGCCGACAATATGCCGGATATCGCCCTGCGTAAATACCGCACACGTAATATCGTGACGCTCCTTCAGCGCAATGAGATCTATGGCCCGGGACGCCCGGATACCATTGACACCGATAGGGGAGAGCTTATCATCATGCGTCCGCAGCGTGTGCGCAAGGGCTTGATTCCGGGATGCATCACTTTCAAGGAAGGGAAGGTGTTTTCGGTCCGCGATATGGACCGCACCCAGACTCGCCTTTCGAGGCTCGGTATCTTTTCGAATATCCAGATTCAGCCGGTGCTCGCCGACTCCTCGGCCAAGGATCCGCTAATGGACGTGTATATCACGTGCCGCTACGACCGTCCTATGGAAGCCACTGTTGAGCTTAATGCGAGCTCGAAGTCGAACTCTTATATTGGCCCGGGGATGGTGGTCTCCTTCACCCACAGCAATATATTCGGAGGCGCGGAAAAACTCAATGTCTCGCTCAATGCCGACTATGAGTGGCAGACCGGCAGGAACAGATCGTCAGTGTTCAATTCGTATGAGTTCGGAATGCAGGCCTCGCTCGCGTTCCCGCGCTTGCTTGCTCCAAAGTTCATACCGCGTTCGCAGCGTGACCTCAACTGGACTACGGTATCGTTGGGAGGATCGATACTCAATCGTCCGAAGTATTTCAGGATGGCTGAATACAACATGGGCATTACGTATGAATGGCGAGCCACACGCCATGCCGTGAATTCGTTTACACCCTTTAAGCTGTCTTATAATAAGCTTATCCACACGACTGCCGATTTTGATTCTGTGATGGCCTTGAATCCCGCCATTGCCCTTAGTTTCGAGAGCCGTTTTATTCCGCAGCTGAGCTATACCTATACCTACGACAAATGGTTTGAACGTGAGCAGAACAATGAGATCACCTTCACTGCTTCATTTACGGAGGCGGGCAATCTTTTCGATGTATGCTACGATCTTGCGAAGGTAAAGGGAAAGAAGAAACTCTTTGGCATCCCGTTCTCGCAGTTTGTGAAAGGTCAGGTACAGCTTGTTTGGAACCATCGGTTGTTCCCGAAGCAGGACCAGTGGATTGTTTCACGCGTGCTGCTCGGCGCTGCTCATGCATATGGCAATGCGACGGAAGTGCCGTATTCCGAGCAGTTCTACATCGGTGGAGCCAATTCCATCCGTGCGTTCACGGTGCGCTCCATTGGCCCTGGCAGTTATAGAGCTCCTAAGGATCTCGTCAACGGATACTTCGACCAGACCGGTACATTCAAGTTTGAGGTCAATTCCGAGTATCGTTTCCCGATCATGGGCGACCTCCACGGGGCGGCCTTCATTGATGCCGGCAACATATGGCTGTTGAAAAACGATCCCCTCCGTCCCGGTGGCAAACTTGAAGGTAAGACATTCCTCAAGGACATCGCCCTCGGCACGGGACTTGGCGTGCGCTACGACCTCGGCATGCTGGTGGTGCGCCTTGACGTCGGCTACGGACTCCACACACCCTACAGCAACGGCACTCCCCACTACTTCAACGTAGCCTTTAAAGACGCCTTCGCCGTCCACCTCGCCCTCGGCTATCCCTTCTAAGTCTTAAGTCTTGAGTCTTAAGTCTTATGAAGCTATGCAATCCGTCCAACGTAAAACGTCCAACGCAAGAGCCCCACTGATAGTCATATCAGTGGGGCTCTTGCCTATTCTGCCGCATCGTCTTCTGAAAGGCATCGCGCCTTTGGGGACTGTTGCCGGCATCTATTCGCCTTTTTATGGTTTTTCGATATCGAAAATTATGTTTTATTATTCTCTTCTGCCTAAATAACACCCAAATACCCCCATAAGTTCAAACTCCTGAGCAACAAACTCCATGGAGCAGCAGGCTTCCCAGCCTGCCCCTCGGACTGCGTAGCCCATGGGTAGGCGGTTTCCCAACCGCCCTGTGCCGTCCCGCTACCGCGTAGCCCATGGAACGGAGGCTTCCAGCCTCCCCCCCCCTTTCCGCCCCACATGTCCCTGCCTAAGCGGCATGTCCGCAATCTTAAGACTTAAGACTCAAGACTTAAGACTCAAGACATCCGTCCTCAATTTGCAAATTTCAATCTTTTTAACTAATTTTGCACTCTCAACTACGCACAACGTAAAACGTACAACGTACAACGCAAATGAAACTCATTCTCTTCGACAACAAAGAAGATCACTTCGATCTCCTTCCCCTCTCCTTCACCCGCCCCATCTGCGACTTCCGCGTGGGCATTACCACCATCCGCGAGAAATGGTCGTCCTTTCTCCCTGATGCCGATATTCATGCGCTCCCCGTAGACTTCCTGCGTCCCCGTTTCGGCCAGCCTGACGATCCATCCGAGCGGATGCTCTTTGTTTCCGGATCGGTAGTTCCTGATGCCGACATCGTGGCCCGCATCGTCTCCCTGCAGCCAGGCCAGGCCATTGTCTGTGACGGTCGTCCCCTTGCGTTCCACGGCTCATGGCAGGATCTGGAGGCTCGCGAGTTCCCCGAAGTTTTTGAGGTAGACCTACGCCATCTTCGCCTTGTCTATGATGTCTTCATCATGAATCCGCAGGTGCTCGTAGAGGATTACCGCCGGATTACGGCCGGTCGCAAATCGCAGCCTCTTTCCGGCACCAATCACGTCATCGGAGATCTGACCGACAAAGACGGCAATCCAATGATCTTCATCGAGGAAGGGGCTGAAGTGGAAGGCGCAATGTTCAACCTCAAGGAAGGTCCAGTCTATATCGGCAGGGATGCTGCAGTGATGGAAGGCTGCTGCGTGCGTGGCCCTATCGCTTTCTGCGATCACTCCAAAGCACGCATGGGAGCTAAACTATACGGAGGGTCTACGTTCGGACCTTACGTTAAGGTTGGCGGAGAGGTCGACAATTCAGTCATCTTCGGATATTCCAACAAGGCCCACGACGGCTATCTCGGAAACGCCGTGGTAGGGGAGTGGTGCAATATAGGCGCGGGAGTCAACTGCTCAAATCTCAAGAACGACTACTCCAAGATACGGCTTTGGAACTACCGTCTGCACTCCTTTGCCAGGACCGACCTTCAGTTCTGCGGCCCCATCATCGGCGACCACTCGAAACTTGGCGTAAACGTCATGCTCAACACCGCCACCGTCATAGGCGTCGGCGTAAACATTCATGGAGCCGGTTTCCCCAGGGTCTTCGTCCCCAGTTTCCTGGAAGGCAGTGCCAACGGCGGCTTCACGGATGTTCCCGTGAAACGCTTCCTGACCATCGCTGAGCGTGTGATGGCGCGTCGAGGCATCTCCCTGACCGACCTTGACCGCGTCATCTTCGACCGCATCTTCGAATACGCCTCCCACCTCAAAAAATAAAGGAGGATCCTCCCAAGAGTAGTAAGCGCACTCCGTGCGCGTCCCCGCGCGTCCCAATATTGCGTAGCGCATGGGTAGGCGGTTTCCTAACCGCCCTTGTGTCGCCCCGGACTGCGTAGCCTCTTAAGACTCAAGACTTAAGACTCAAGACTTACACTTTTTTAGATTCTACAGGTAAAAAAATGAACATTCTGAACTCAATCGATTTCCACCCGAAAGCCTTTTCGATGTGGAAAGGCTATGACATGGCCCGCTTCAAGTCAGACCTCATCGCCGGCATAGTGGTCGGCATCGTTGCACTCCCGCTGGCCATCGCCTTCGCCATCGCCTCCGGCGTATCCCCCTCCATCGGCCTGATCACGGCCATCATCGGCGGCTTCCTCGTCTCCGCTCTTGGCGGCAACTCAGTCCAGATCGGAGGTCCGACAGGAGCCTTCATCGTGATCGTCTACAGCATCATCCAGCAGTTCGGGCTTACCGGCCTCGCCATAGCCACTGTCATGGCTGGCTTGATCCTCGTGCTTATGGGACTCTTCCGCCTCGGCACGGTCATCAAGTTCATCCCTTATCCAATCGTGGTTGGCTTCACTGCCGGTATCGCCGTGACGATCTTCTCCACTCAGATCAACGACTTCTTCGGCCTTGGCCTGAAGGACCTTCCCGGTGATTTTATCACCAAATGGGGGGTCTTGCTGCGAAATTTCTCCCGCATCGACTGGTTGACCCTCGCCGTAGGCTTGGTTTCGCTGATCATCATCACACTCACTCCGAAAATCTCCAAAAAGCTTCCGGGCGCTCTTATTGCAATCATTCTGGTGACAGCCGGCTGCTGGCTGATCGGTACTTTGGTGCCCGGATTCCATGTTGAGACTATCGGCGACCGTTTCGGCGACATGAAGTCTGACATTCCGATGCCTCATGGCTTCGAAATCAATATGGCTACGATCAACGCCCTGCTCCCCTCGGCATTCACAATCGCGATGCTCGGGGCGATAGAGTCGCTGCTCTCGGCTACAGTTGCTGATGGCATCACCGGCTCACATACCAACTCCAACACCGAACTCTTCGGTCAGGGCATAGCTAATATCGTGGTGCCGCTTTTCGGCGGTATACCGGTGACTGGTGCCATCGCTCGGACCATGACCAACATCACCAATGGCGGACGCAGTCCTCTCGCAGGCATGATCCACTCGGTGGTGCTTCTCCTCATTTACCTCTTCTTCATGCCGCTCATCAATCTCGTGCCAATGGCTTGCCTTGCCGGAGTCCTGATAGTAGTGTCTTACAACATGAGCGGATGGCGCACAGTAAGGGCCATCTCCCACAATCCCAAAGGGGATTTCTCCGTCCTAATTGTCACCATGCTTCTTACTATAGTGTTCGACCTCACCATCGCCATCGAGATAGGCCTTCTTCTTGCAATGGTGCTCTTCCTCCGCCGTGTGACGGAGAATGCCGAAATAAAGGTATACGGGAAGAAACTCGACGTGGCGGAAGGTACCGAGCTGAATACCCATGAGGTGCTCAATGTGGAGAAAGGAGTGTCTGTATATGAGATCTCCGGCCCGTTCTTCTTCGGAATAGCCACGAAATTCGACGAGATGATGCGCTCCTCCATGAAGGAGAAACCTCTTGTCCGCATCATCCGAATGCGCCGCGTTCCATTTATCGACTCAACAGGTATACATAATCTTGAGACTCTCATCAAGTCTTCTCAGAAGGAAGGTATCCAGATTGTATTGTCGGGTGTGCAGCCCAACGTGCAGGAGGCACTTGAAAAGTCAGACATCGTCAACCTGATAGGGGAGAAGAACATCTGCGACCATATCTCGAAGGCCGTAGTGCTCGCCAACCACATCGCCCGCGACTACAACGCCCTTCCCGAATGGCGCCGTCGCGGCCTCGACCCCGTCTGATTAGTCTTATGTCAATACGGCCCATGGGTAGGCACTCCCTCCGAAGTGCGCAGCAGGTTTGTCGAAGGTGAAATTCCTGCAAAACTAAATTTTTTAATAAAAATCTTCAAATATTTTGCAGAATTAAAAAAATAACGTTACTTTTGCAACCGAATCCGCGTCGTTGGGCAGTCTAAGAGTAGACAGTGATGTCTGGCGGCGGGAATTTTAGACATATTGAATAAAAGCGTGTATTGAC
>JAIDSM010000264.1:37661-42986 GCA_029061225.1 Muribaculaceae bacterium | reverse complement strand
TTCTTACCCCCCCCCATACATAAATCACTGAAAATCAGTGATTTATGTATATATTTCTCAAAAAATGACATTTTTTCATTTTAGCTCAGATATCAAAGGCATCCACCTACTAATCTTGCCGTAGCCCAGTCAGGAGCTTCCGACCGTCTGTAAGGAAGAGAGTCTACGAAGTCAGGAGAATAGAAGAAGATCTTTCCTGCAGCGTGGGCCTTGAGATAGGCCGTTCCTACGGTGTTGGTCCAGACTCCGCCGTAGGTCATGTTGCCGTCGTGAGTGAAACCGAGGCAGTGGGAATACTCATGAAAGAAACACTCACGCTCCCTGTTGCAAGGCGTTTCCGGATCTACAGTCGGATACATTTTCGCATAATATTCTTGATTGATGATCATCGATGTGTAGCCGCAGTGCAGCCCTCCTCCCCAACCGTTTGCCCCGGACGACGGATTGCTTGCGCCTATGCCGTAGCAGCAGTCGTAGCAATTGTGGATTCTGTCTACTATATCTTCGTTGCTGCAGTGGTTTCCGGTTTCGATATATTGTCCTTTATGTGCTGCCAGTTCTTCCGCAAACTCCTCGGAGTCTAAGGTCAGGGCAAGGTTGACCATCTGTACCAACGCATGCCTCATGCACTTGGGATCGGGAGTTATTGCCTTAGTCGGCCATATCGTTTCCCAGTCATGGAAACATACATCCCATTTCTTTAAGCTCAGTTTCGACATTCTTGTCAGATAAGGATCGTCTGTCTTTACAAACCACTCGATATTGGATGGGATTTCCATCTTCGGAAGAGTGACGCGCTTTCCGTGGATGTCAAGATATTGCGATTCCCTTTTAGTGAAAGTCATCGGCACAAGCATATCGAGAAGGGCCTCCACCCTGTCGAAATGCACTAAGTGCACGCTGTCGATTCCTAAAGAAGGGAAATTGGCGTAGATATCCACATTGCTCGAAGGAGCTGCTGAGTAGAGCTGAAGACGCAGCTCATTCTGACTGGTCTTCAATACGAGAGGCTCCGTCAAATAGAAATGCCGCTGATTGATGTCGTGGATCACCTCTGCAGGCTCGTCTTCCATCAGCATCAGGTCTGCGTTGTAGCGGAGGTAGTCTTTCGGACGGATACGGATGAAACCGGTCTTCAAATCCGGATGGCGTAGCGGGATAGTGATCCTGTTTAACTTCCCGGCCTCGGCTGTAAGGTCGGAGAAGCGATATGACGTCGATAGAGAATCTCCTGAAAGTGTGGATGACTTGACCTTGACTGTTCCGGAAAGGGAACCTTTAGAAGGAAGTGTGTTAAGCGTAAGATTGAAGTTTGAGTCACACATCTCGCTCTGAATGATTGTAGCCTCTCCGGCATAGCTGCAGTCTGCATTGATTGCGGAATACACATGGCATCCTTCGTCGAGCGTCAAGGTCACGCTTGATATCATGGACTCTACAGCAGAAGGGATGCCCGGAAACTCTACCTTAATTCTGGAAAGGGCCCTATCGAGCATTACCTCATAGTTCGATTGATTTAGTTCCTGATCAATATTGAAATCAAATTTCTTGAAGAAATACGATCCTTCGAGCGGAAGGGACTTCATAGTGTTCTGAAGCCATGTATCATCGACGGTCTCAGGATCTTCGATGCATGCAATTTCCGATTCCTTGGAACAACCCAAGAAAACTATCGAGTATTTGCCGGCTTCGAGGCCATTAAGATCCAGTCGGTCAAGACCATCGGAGAGATGACCGAAGCAATGGGTCAGCACCCTACCCTTTTCGTCCGCAAGAAGGTATCGGAGGCTGGCTACTTTCTCTTCGGGCTCAGAGCCACGCGAAGTCCGGTCAGATTCATTTCCCGGAGACAAGATATGGAAAGTTATACCCTCGCTTCCCGAAAGCTTTCTTTCGTCGAGCATCAGCTCATCCTGGCATGAAACCATAACCAGTGATAACATAGTAGATATAGTGAATATGTGTTTTCTCATGGCCTTCAAATCTTTATTGTCAATATTAACCCTTAATCCTTAACTCGTAACCCTTAACCCTTAACACTTAACACTTAATGTTCATTGTTCAATACTCAATCCTCAATCCCTTATCCCTCTCACCATTACGAATCCGTCTCCATGCCAGTTATTGCGCTTGAGTTGAATTCCCTCGGAGCCGTCTCCACGCCTCTCACATGAAAGCATCATTACGTTTCTGTCTTCTTTCATCCAGTAGCCACTTTTAGTGTCAAACCTATAGTTGGGATGAGTTGGAATCTCAGAGCTCGTGTTGGTCTTTATGCCACCCATGGGAAGGAACAGTCTGGCTCCGGTGGTGACGGATTCGAAAAGCACTCCGCGTTCAAGATAATTCTGAGCGTTAGTGGCCGCTGAGGGAGTTCCATCAAGTGTGTATGGACCAACGACTATAGAAGCACGTATTGAGTCGCCGGTGCGTGTCCTGTAAGTTGCGGGAATGACGGTGCCGTTGGGGATCAGGTCTTCCCATTCAGATGCTGAAGGAACGTGGTAGCCTTTTGGAAGCGGCATCATAGACTTCGAAGTCCACGGCACATCTCGCTTTTGGCCGGCCAAGCAGTTAGGGTCATAGGCTCTCCAGGGAGAGAATGGCTCCGGCCTGCCGTATTGAAAAAAGTTTCCTATGCAGTCAGCAAAACGGTCTTTGTACATATCCCTGACAGTCATACCTTTTGAGAGATAGATCTGATCCTCCGGATTACGGGAGACTGCATTGAAGCACATCCAGTCGTGACCTCCTATATGCACTGTAGGTATCTGATACGGAGAAGCTTCCACTTCGATATTACAGAAAAAACTTGAGGATCCGTTGAAGAATACCGAAGTGACATATTGCATCGCTCCTTTGGGCTGCTTCGCCACGTCAACACGGAATTCGGAGAGGTATCCATTCTCCGTAGACGATACGGCCAGAGGAGTGACGCATACTCCTTCACTGTCGGAGAGTACAGAGCCCAAATTGAGAGGAGAGCTGGTCATGAAAGCGAGCTTCATGCCGCTCACTCCATCGGCTGGCACAGTCACCGTATTGTCTGCTGAATTGACCTTCACTCCTGCAGGAATGTAAGATTTTGCGAGATGTATGGCAGACTCCCCAAGATCAATTGTTCCTGTCTCCACATCACCATTCTCCCATTTTCTTACTCTTATGGTTGCTCTTGCCTCGTAGTAATCGTCGTCATCATCATCGCTGCCTGAATATGTGCGACCTTTATCTTGAAATGATTCTTCTTTGTCTATGCTGACTGTATAGATTGAATTTCGTGTTATAGTCGGAGTTTCGGTGGCGATTTTCACTGCTTCGCCATTGCGCCTTCCGCATACAGTCACCGTAATGGGTGAACATGTCTCAAAGAGAATGAATGCACTTTCCTCTACTCCATCTATACCATCCTCATATGCTTTGGTATAAATTGCGGACTCCGTCTTGAACGATCTTCTGTCGGTAGGGAAAATCTGTGTTGAAGAAGAAGCTCCTGATATCATTACCTTTTCTATCTTGAGTCCGGCATCCTTGTTTTCTATGTCAAGCCGGGCGACACCTCTGTGAAGCTCCAGCTTAAAGTCGTCGGAATCCTCCGGCATGTCTATCACGGATGAATAGAATATCGGAGCCGAATGTGCATTATCGGGAACAGGAATGGTCATCATGGAAAAGTCTTTTTCCCCTAAGTCTTTGCGTCCGGCTACGGAATAACCTGCCAAAGCGTATATTCTTGTATTAGGGGTTCTGGATAACTCCACGACATTATCCTTGGAAGGATCTACGGAAAGCCTCCTCACAATGACGCTATCTGAAAACTGGAATAGATCAACTGATGTCACATTTGCCGGCAACTCTTTCTTGAACGCAGCTACTCTCATGAGTATTCGGGCTTCTTTGGCCTGAGATGGTGCCTCCTGTAAAGATGCAGGCTCATCGACGCTGGAACATGCGCAAAGAGTACAAAGAGCGATTGTCGCGACCCATGATGGCAGGGCTTTATGAAATGTGACGTACATATCGTGAGGTTTTAATGTGATTGAATATGATATTGACTTACCTTTGAGATTGCAAAGTTACGGACTAAACATTTCTTCCTCACTACAAAATTAATACATTTCAATTGCTCTTGATTAAAAAAACGTTACACATAGTGTAGTCAGCGCACTCCGTGCGCGTCCACACGCATCCTGCACCTTACTTTTTCAATTTGACAGATATGCATGTTGAGGAAAGTCTCACATAAACCACTACGGGACTTCAAAAGAAGATTATCTGCCGCTTTGAGTATGGTCGTAAGGAGCAGCTTTTGATACAGTGACGAGATATACGCCTGAGAATATCAGCACAACGGCGATAACTTTCGGGAATGAGAAATGATCCATCCCGAGAGTGATACCCACGATAGTGGCCACTATAGGCTGAACGTAATTATACATTCCGACGATTGTGGGCCGGAGGTTCTTCTGCCCTATCATGATGCATATGTAGGCTATATATGTGGCGAAGAACACCACATATCCTATTCCCAGCCATTCCGGCATTGCTATTGCCGACCAGTCGGTACTCTTTATAAATCCTATAGTGGAAGGCAATCCTACCAACGTGGCCGAGAGGAACATCCATTTCATCAGGGTGACGAGAGAATACTTCCTGATGAAATTACGGTATATCGTAAGATAGAGTGCATATGAAAGCTGGGCCATGAGCACTATGAAATCACCGAGAGCCGGATTGTCGCCTCCAGCTATAGCACCGGTTCCACCGAGCACGAGTATCAGCGCTCCGGCTGCCCCGAGGGCAATTCCACCTGCCTTCTTGAGAGTGATCGGCTCCTTTAGAAAGAGCCACGCGAGAAGCATCACCCACATCGGCATGGTGGTGGTGACAAGCGAGGCTTCTCCGGGAGAGGTATAGCTAACACCGATTATGAAACAGCCTTGATTAAGCAGGATACCGATCATCCCGGCTCCGAACAGACGCAGCTTATCCAGCGCAGGGACATGTTCCTTTTGAGTGAAGATAGAAGTTATCCAGAAAAGGACAGCAGCCCCGGCTATGCGGAAATCAACCATGATGATAGGAGCGATTACTCCGGTGGCGAAGACCAGTTTGGCGACCGGAGACATTAGTCCCCAGCACACATTCGCTCCTAACATCGCCAAATGTCCCTTAAGATTCAGATCACCTATATTCCTCATAGTATCTTACAGGCAAGTTTGTTAACAAGTATCACTGCCAATAACTTTAGAGTGACCTTACCTGTTCTTCAGACAATCCGGTGTAAAGAAGGATATCTCCAATCGGCAATCCATTTGCCTTCATCCT